>NZ_AZUI01000001.1:2738750-3077500 GCF_000526995.1 Lacrimispora indolis DSM 755
GTGAAGAATATTACTGCTATTACTTTGGTTCAGGCGATGATGGCTCTATGAAGACCAACAAGCAGACTGTTTCCATCGATGGCGAGTCTTTCAACTTCTTGTTCAATAAATCTGGTAGCTATAAGGGCGCTGGTAAGACTGGTGTTGATAACAGCAAATATTACTTATCAGGAATGCTTTTAAGTGCAGCGAAAGATGATAAATATGCAGTTATAAAGATTGATGAGTCAGAGGCCACACCTAAATATTCAATCTTGACAACAGATGATTTCGTTGATGAGGACTATGTAACGACACCAGGAGTTCCAAGTGGAAAAGATTGGACTGAATATTATGAAGTTGATAATGATGCAGCAGCTGCTGCTAAGATCAGCTACAAGTTAGTAAATACCAGCGGTAGCGTACAGAAGAGCAAATCTAAGGCTAAAGATGGTAATGATCGTTGCTACAACCAGACTGGTGAGAAGATTAATTACGTATTCGTAGAAGACTAATTGTATCTTATTGCAAATTAGTGATTAATTTAAGGAGTTGCACACTGCTGAATTCGTTCAGCCAGTGTGCAACTCCTTTTTGAATCTTGAATATGTGTTATAGGTTCTTTGCCAATAGTTGGGGTATAGGAATGCAGTATAGCTCCTATTGTTGTATAGCTTTAGTTTCTTAGCAAAATCTTGAAAGCTATAAAATGTATGGGTGGCATTGAGACGCTCATTGTCCTTGCGGTGGCTTCATTCAACCTTGCCATTATACCGGGTGTAAATGACGGGATCAGCTTATAAGTTATGGTATGCTGTTCTATATGAACCTGAAACAGGGTCGGTTTCTTCCTGAGAGTCGTAAATTCCGAGCCATTGTCGGTCTGAATGTATTTAAATCGGGCAGGTTAGGAGGCTTAATAGCCACTGCCCTGTTTTTTGAGGAATCAATATAAGCCAGGAATTGAGCATGAATATCCCCACTGCATAAGTTTCACCCAGAAAACAACTAGGCTAGCATGAGGATTGTGCTTACGTATATCCAGAATCAACTTGATTTCCTCAAGGGAATGTTGGTTGGGATGATGAAGTGGTTGCCTGGAGTGCTCTCTGAGGGACTCAATGGAGCGTCAAAGCGCTGATTCCAGGGGGAGATATACTGTCGATTGGTCTTGTACTTGATGGAATCCTTAGAGACTCCATGTTTTTTTGCATAGTTAAGGAGTGATGGACGAAATCTCATATCTTGCGTTATACTAGCCATGTGGAGATACCTTCTTTTGTTTCTGCTTTGGTTTGGCAATTAGAATATAACACAGAAATGGTATTTCCATCTTTTTAATTATTCAGTTGTAACACATTAATTGTGGGATTAGGGCCTGAAACCTTTGGTATTTTAGTAAATCAAAAAACTGCAAATAATCTCTATAATCAATTATGTGAAAGTGCATATAATGAATATCATCATATTTTAATCACGGTTGGACTTGCGGGTTTGATATCTTATTTAGTTTTTATATTTGAAAATGTAAGGAGATGTCTTTATTGCAAAGATAGTCACCATATATTATGGCATTATATGTATAGTATTCAGGCCATTGTAAATATCAACTTCCTATTGTCACACCTATATTCTGGCTTTTAATAAGTTTTGGGGGTGCAAGGTCTATAGATGTGTTATCGCAGGAAAGTAATCATAAACTTCAAATTCTGATGAATATTTTATTCTCAGTATTTGGAGTTTTTTATTGAAGGAAAGAATCTGAAGTTTAATAAAAGAACTATATTATTCAAAATTGACACTATCCTTCCTGACCATTTTGAGATAATGAACTCAATTATTATTACTTGGTATTAAAAGTTGAGTCCTGACCTTTTAATACTGGTCAGGAGGATCCCAATGAATTCCACAACCAGTATGATTACTGAGGTATACCGCATTCAGCAATGGGATGCCGATATCCATGAATACCAGATGCGCCTGAAAGATGTATCTGTAGCTGCCTGGTGCCATGATCATGGTATCACAAAAGCCAACTACTATTATCGGCTACGCCGTGTCCGCCAGGCCTGCCCCAGTCATTGCCAAGCCTCCCACCGTATCATCTGCGGGAAACTCAAATGGACTGGATGCTGTGCTGTGCTTTGTGACTATTCCATCGAAGTAAGGAACTTGATTTCAGTAGAGCTGCTGGAAAAACTGATCCAGCTCGTGCAACATGCTTAATGATGCTGGTGGAGGTTACAAGGTATTCCTTGCTTGCGGTTATACGGATCTGCGCTGGGAAATTGACGGTCTTTCCGCCCAGGTTAAAAAACAGTTCCTCCTCGATCCATTTCAGACGGGCATTCTGTTCCTTTTTTGCGGACGCAGAACTGACCGGATCAAAGGACTCTTATGGGAACAGGATGGATTTTTACTTCTTTATAAGAGGCTGGAGGCCGGCCGCTTCCAGTGGCCCCGCAATGAGCAGTAAGTCCTTGCTATTACTCCAGAACAGTACACCTGGCTGATGTAGGGGCTGTCTATTAAACGGCGCAGAGGATCAAGGGGATTTAGCGAAAGAGACCTTTATGAGTTTGCGCAAAACAGAGAAAAAGTTTGGGGACGAAAAACGTACTTTCTTTTAAGAAAGCCGTTTATCAACAAGAGGATGCCTTGACTTTTCTCCTTTCCTTGATACCTTCTGATTCTTAGATTCGCTTTTTCTACTTTGTATAGTATAATAAAGCCATCATAATCAGGAGTGGACGGACATGGCCAACACATTTACAGAAGTACAACTGAATCAATGCAGTAAAGAGGTGCTTGTGCAGCTCTTTTTATCCATGCAGGAGCAGATGGGCCAGCTGAACCGGAACGTGGAGCTTCTGATTGAACAGCTTTCCCTTGCGAACCAGAAACGTTTCGGACGTTCCAGTGATAGGCTGAAAATCGATGGCAGTTAAGCATGAACGATTGTTTTAATGAGGCGGGGGTCATTGCCGATCAGGTGACGACTGTGGACCGGAGATAGAGGGAATTTCTCCCTGAACCTATAAACGCCGTAAACAGAAGGGAAAACGAGAGAAAGATTCAAAAGGCATTGAGACCGTGGAGGTTCTGCATGAGCTGAGTGAAGAACAGCTGGAGCAGATCTTCTGCAAAGACGGTTGGAAATGACTGTCGGATGAAGTTTATAAGCGTCTGGATTTTCACCCAAAAACTTTTAAAGTACTGGAACACCATGTAGCAGTTTATGTCGGAAAGGACAATGAGACCATGGTAAAGGAAAAACGCCCTCATGACCTTCTCCGGAACAGCGTCGTGGCTCCGTCTTTAGAAACTGCCATCATGAACTCGAAATACGTGAATGCCATTCCTCTGTACCAATTAATGCAGGAATTTGCCCGCAATGAGGTCCATCTATCCCGGCAGAACATACCCAAGGGGGCACGCTGTGGCAAACTGGACCATTCAGTGTGCAGAACGTTACCTGTCTTTGTTTTATGACCGTATTCATAGGGAAATATGCAGCTGCCCGGTCATTCAGGCAGATGAGCCCCCGCCCTGGTCAATAAAGGTGGAAGAAAGGCTGGCTCCAAGAGTTATATGTGGGTGTATTGGTCGGGGAAACTATATGACTCACTGCCCAGTGTTCTGTACGAGTATCAAAAGACCCGAAACGCCGGTCAACCGAGGGAATTCCTCAAAGGGTATAAGGGGACCTGTGTGACAGATGGGTATCAGGTATACCACACCCTGGAAAACGAACGGGAGAATTTAGAGATCGCAGGCTGTTGGTCTCGCACCCGCCGTCGTTTTGCTGATACCGTCAAGTCACTAAGCAAAGAAAAAGCAAAGGACACGTTTGCTTATCAGACGCTGGAGTAGATTGAAGCAATCTTTAAACTGGAAGAGGCATTTGCAGGCCTGTCCCCGGAGGAGCTGGTCAGTCAGTGTCAGTTTAGTAACAAAAGCACTGGTTGAGGTCTATTTGAGTGGATAAGAGCCAATCAAAATCAAGTGTCGCCAAAATCAGAGACAGGAAAAAGTTTTACTTATTGATTGAACCAGTAAAAATATCTGAAGGTATTTCTGAACAATGGCCTTGGTCCGGTAGACAATGCTGAATATATCATGTTCTATTTAGGGTGTCAAATAAGCTTCAGCCTCACCCGTGTCTTTCTTATGATACAAAATGGAGTATCTGGGCCATTTAAATTTTGGATTCATATGGAAACCTTCTTTAATGCTTTTAACTCGATGATGCGACCCTCCTTGCTATAGATATCGTATTTGTAGGTGTAGAGAATTTCTTTTCTTTCAGAACTGGAATGCTCTGAAGCATTTCACAAATTCTGTAATACTAAGATTCTTGATATTACCAGTCCAGATTTTGTCCTCTTTTTGTTACTTGCTTTCGAGTTCCGTTTGCAGATGTCGTAAAGTAATTCTGCATAATGAGGTTCCATACCGAAGGTTGGGTGAGACTAATAACGGGAAGATGACCCTTATATATACCTTAGTTGTAATAAGATTTTTATCGTAAAGTTCCTCAAACTAGGCGGATATATAACTGTAAAAAAGATGGTTTAGCTTTGTGACGAGACCATTATATACTCTATTTGTTGCGAAACGTATAAATATCAATCTTAAGATTTACGAGATATTAATATTTAGGTGTATACACCTAAACACGACTGGTTAAGAGTAGTTGGGTTAGTTCCGGAGTAGATAGTTTGATGATTGAAGCTATAAAAGAATATTAAAGAAAAAGTAGGAAAGCTATAAGATGTTTAAAGAAAGTGTAAGAATAAGACTGCCTTTTTCCATATTCATGAAGTTGCGTTATCTTATAGTAGATGATATACTGTTAGAAGGTTGATATACTAATTATAAACAATAAAAAGTGGAGATGGAGTAATGTCAGAAAATAATATCGATAATGGTGTGGCCTTAAATAGTGAAATAAAATTGATTGGTAATGCAATTGCTATATTTACAGTCTTGTTATTAACAATATTCCCTTTATATTATCATGACTATTATTTTGATATTTTAGTAGTAAAATACAAATTCTTTTATATAACTGTGATTTCAATGGCCGTTATTTTACTACTATTAATTACGTGTATGATAATTCGTGATGGTAACATTAGGAAGTTAATAAAGATTACCTATTTTAGTCGCTTTAACTTGACAGATAAAGGAATGATTTTTTTTTGTATAATTGCTACTATCTCAACTTTGCAATCCGATTATAAATATGAGTCGTTATGGGGAAATGAGGGCAGATGTTCAGGACTGTTTCTTTTGTTAATCTATGGTCTGGTGTATTTTATGATTAGCAAAGGAGTTCGTTATAGCAAATGGTTAGTTGAACTGTTTTTATTTGCTTCAATGCTTGTATGTTTGTTTGGTATTACAGATTATTTTATGCTTGATATATTTGGATTTAAGAAAAACATAGCTAGTAATCAATATAATATGTTTGCATCTACAATTGGTAATATAAATACATATACTGCATATGTCGCTATGGTCATGGGAATATCAACAGTTTTATTTGTAAGTGCGAAGTCGTTATCTAAGACAATTTGGTATTTTGCTTGTATGATAATTTCGTTTTTTGCAATTATTATGGGCCTTAGTGATAATGCTTACTTAGCTATTGGAGCCTTATTTGCTTTTTTACCAATATGGTTGTTTAAAAATAGAATTGGCGTGAAGAGATACATTCTTACTCTGACTACATTTTTATATGTTATTTATGTGGTAGACTTTGTAAATAAAGTAATGCCAAATCATGTGCTGCAAATGAGCGGCATTTTAGAAAAACTTTCTGGTTACAGTAAATTAGAGTATATTGTGGTTGCAGCTACTATTATCTGTTGCATCATTTATTTGTATGATTTTACCCGAAAGAGTAATGGTGAATACGGAATAAAGCTGCAAGTTTCCTGGGCCATTTTCCTGGCAGCATTATTTTTATGTGGGCTGTATGTCTTATATGACGCCAATATTGCAGGGCACGGAGAACGCTATGGGGCACTGGGAGATTATTTGGTTTTTAATGATGAGTGGGGTACCCATAGAGGTTATATATGGAAAATTGGTCTTGAATGTTATGGAAAGCAGCCTTTAATCCATAAGATATTTGGCTATGGTCCGGACACCTTTGGGGTTATGATTTTATCGTCAGGGAGATATGCCGAATCGTTAGCAAAGTATAACGAATATTTTGATAGTGCTCATAATGAATATTTACAATATTTTATTACAATGGGACCTTTCGGCCTGGCATCTTATGTATTGATTTTAGTCGGTGCAGGAATTCAGATGGTTAAAAATGCAATAAAAGATTCATATGTGATGGCTATACTGTTTGCAATGATTTGCTATGCAGTGCAAGCAGTTGTAAACATTAGTATACCAATAACGACACCAGTATTTATCGTATTAATAGCGGTTGGGGTAGCAGGAAGCAGAAATGTTGTGTCAGAAGATTAGAGGAATAAGATGAGTAATTATGAACAGTACAAAAGGTTGGTTCGTTTTGCTGCCGGCATGGTTCTGATAGCGATAGAAATGCTGTTATTTGCCTATGTGTGGGTTAATTTTTATAATCCTAAGATGGAATGGCCATATGTGCGCTTAGGGCATTATTTTATAGCAACTGTATATGCCTTTGCCCTTTTTGTATTCAGTAATATGTATGGGGCGTTAAAGCTTGGTTATATGAAAACATATGAAGCAGTGTATGCCCAGACCCTGGCCTCGATCTGCACCAATGGACTTATGTATATTCCCATAGTATTACTAACAAAGCATTTTCAATCGATCATTCCATTATTTTGGATGACGGTCGCGGATTTTTTTGTTATTGCAGTCTGGAGCTTTCTTGCAATTAAGTTATACCGGACCTTGTATCCACCCAGAAAAGTGTTGTTGGTATACGGAGAGCGCCCGATATCCGTATTTATGGACAAAATAAATGACAGGACAGACCGGTTTGCCATCGGTGAGTCTTTGCATATTTCCGTAGGAGAAAAAGTGATTCGGAAGAAAATAAAAGAATATGAAGGCGTTGTCATATGTGATATTCCATCTCATATCCGCAATTCTATTCTCAAGTTTTGCTATGGAGAATCCATAAGGGTATACGCTACGCCCAAGATATCTGATATTATAATCCGGAGCGCGGAAAGCCTGCATTTTTTTGATACGCCGTTAATTTTAGCGAGAAATGACGGACTGACATTTGAACAGCGTTTTATCAAAAGAATAGTGGATTTAATATTATCTGTTTCTGCGGCTGTCTTACTTTCGCCTATAATGCTGATAACTGCTTTGGCAATAAAATTATATGATAAAGGTCCGGTGCTATTCTTTCAGGACCGTTGTACAAAGGATGGAAAGGTTTTTTCTATCTGTAAATTCAGGAGTATGATTGTAGATGCAGAAAAAGAGGGGATCTCAATTCCGGCCACGGACAGTGACCCCAGGATTACGCCTGTAGGCGCATTTATCCGTAAATACCGCATTGATGAACTGCCGCAGCTCTTTAATGTCATCAAGGGCGATATGAGCCTTGTAGGACCCAGGCCGGAGCGTATTGAGCATGTAATACTTTATACAGAGGAGATACCGGAGTTTAGATACCGAATGAAGGTAAAGGGTGGGCTGACTGGATTTGCGCAGGTGTATGGCAAGTATAATACGTCAGCATACGATAAGCTCAAGTTGGATTTGATGTACATTCAAAACTATTCATTTTTACAGGATATAGAAATCATCTTTAAGACAATCAAGATTCTATTCATGAAGGAAAGTACGGAAGGCTTTTCGGCAGAGGCCGCTACTAAGATTATCAGTGAAACGAATGATACAGTTATTTCAGCAAAAAGCAATGAAAGCCAGGAATAAATGGTCAGAAAAGAGAAGCTATGAAGATTGCAATTATTACCAATTCCTCCAGCTACGAACCTCGTGTGCAAATGGTCTCGGATTTTTTTGCAAGCCAGGGGTATCAGGTTTGTTTGATTTTATCGGATTTCATTCATAGAGAAAAAAGAAAAGGTCGTCTGCCGATTAATAACACCGTATTTATAGATACGATTCCTTATAAACAAAATCTATCTTTGAAAAGGCTGTATTCTCATTACGATTTCTCAAAAAAAGTTTATGCCTATTTAAAACATATAGATTTTGATATTATTTATGTGCTGGTACCGGCGAATTCGCTGGCAAAATATATGGCATTACTTAAGAGAAAGTATCATAAAGGGCTAATTATTGATATTCTTGATTTGTGGCCTGAATCTCTTCCTTTTAACTATGCAAAAAAGATATGGCCATTCAGTATATGGATGAAACTAAGAAACGACAATTTAAAATATGCAGATTTAATTATAACAGAATGTACATTATATCAAGAAGTATTGAAAGATCATCTTATTCAGATGCCTGTATTAAATGTATACTGGCCACGGGAAACGGAAGAGATGGTTGATTTGCATGCGAGAGAGTATGACGAAAAAGTTCATATCTGCTATTTGGGATCAATTAATCATATTATTGATATTGATTTTATGGTAAAGCTGCTGGTGTGTATACAAAAGCACAAAACAGTTAAGCTCAGTATCATTGGCGATGGAGAAAGCAGAGAAGAATTAACGAATGCGTTGGATTCATCTGGGATTGATACGGCCTTTTACGGTCCTATATATGAAGAGTCAGAAAAGATGAAAGTAATGGCGGATTGTGATTACGGGTTGAATATCATGAAGAATTCCGTTTGTGTAGGTATTACAATGAAGTCTGTGGATTACTTATATGCGGGATTGAGTCTGATTAATAATATTAAGGGTGATACCTGGCAGCTGGTTGAAGATAATGGTATAGGGTATAATTGTAATTATGAAAATATAGATACGGCCGCACAGAAAATTGCGGAAAATGTGATAGGAAAAGAATCTAAAGAGACAGTCCGTCAGTGTTATCTGCAGAATTTTTCAAAAGATGCTTATATGAATTCCATGGAAAAGTGCCTGGAAATAGTTGAGAGAATACAGGAGAGATCAGGATGAATATACTGCACATCTCGCCCTATTACCCTTCTCTGGAGACGAATCATGCCGGCGGGGTATGTATGGGGAAAGAAATTGAAAGCCTTGAAAAGAATCATAACGTATATATTCTGACATTTGTTGCTTCTAATTACGATAAAATATTGGCTGCTTCAGAGAAAAGAGAACACTGCTGGTATGTTATCATTCATAAATGGAATCGGGCATTACATGTAATGTTGGAGCCATTTTTACCGGCTTATTTTGCAGCAAGAACCTCTTTTCGATTTGCAGCAAAACTGATTTACTATATAAAAAGGTATCATATTGAGGCGGTTCATGCTGAATATTCATCCATGGGTCAGTATATAGGGCTGATAAAGAAGATATTTCCCCTGGTAAAGGTTCATTTAATAGCGCATGATATTACGGTCCAGTCATATGTGAGAAAAAAAGAGGGCAGCAGAGGCCTCAAGCGCCTGTACTATGAATGGGAATACAAGAAAGTAAGATTGTGGGAGGGACGCTACTGCAGAAGTGCGGATGAGGTACTTACATTTAATGAAAAAGATTGCAGACTGTTAAAAGATTTATACCGCATCGAAAAAATACGTGTACTTAATCCCTATTATGGAATCGAGGATGTTCATTCAAAGCCATCAGAAAAAAAAAGGGATGTGGAGTATGCAAATATCTGCTTTTTGGGCCAGATGGGCAGGGAAGAAAATTATTTGGCGGCGCAAAGACTCATAAGAATTGGGTATATACTAAAAAAAATAATCCCTGAATTAAATATTTATATTATAGGTAATCAGCCGTCAGAGGCATTAAAAAAAGAGCAAAATGAATTTATTCATATAACAGGATTTGTTGAAGATGTGGATGAATATATGCGGAAAGCACAGGTGGCTGTATTTCCATTAACTTTAGGAGCAGGAATTAAGGTAAAGGTATTAAGGAGTCTGGCTCTCGGAGTTCCGGTCGTTACGGGAAGGGTAGGAGCGGAAGGCATCGATGAAGACGGCGAGGTAATTTCACTGGCAGAGACGGATGAAGAGTATATTGACAAAGTGTTGAAGCTGGTTAAGGATGAGAAAAAATGTCTGGAGCTATCCCGTTTAAGTCGGGAATATGTAAAAAGGAATTTCAGCTGGGTAAAAAGCGAAAAAATTTTAAAATGCTTATATGAGAAAGAATGAAGAGTGAACGATGAAAGAGGCATTCGTTGGAATCGTATTAGTGAACTATAATGGCGCCGCAGATACTATAGAATGTATCGCCAGTCTGAAAGAAATGACGTACAGCAATTACAAAATTATTGTAGTTGATAATGGAAGCTCAGATTATTCCTTAAGTTCATTGCGTGATAAAAAAAAGAAAAATGATTTTGAACTATTGGAGCTGACTGAAAACAGAGGCTTTTCTGCCGGAAACAATGCTGGCATCCATCTGGCTTTGGAATTGGGAGTTGAGTATATCCTTCTTCTTAACAATGATACACTGGTGGAACCAGATTTTCTGAAAGATTTAATGATGGAAGCGGCGGATATTCCTGAGGGCTCAGTACGGACCAGTACCATTCTTTATGCAGACGATAAAGAAAAAGTGTGGTATGCAGGCGGATATTACGATTTAAGGACTGCTAAAGTATCACAGGCGGGAATGGGAACCCTGTGGAAGCCGATCCAGGATCAGCCGGTGGAGGTTTCGTTCATAAGCGGTTGTTGCATGTGTATCCCGGCTCCAGTGGTACGTGATATAGGATTACTTGACGAAAGTTACTTTCTATATGAAGAGGATACTGATTACTGTCAACGTCTGCAGCAGAAAGGGATAAGGCTTTTTTATGTGCCGAAAGCTGTTATTTACCATAAGGTGAGCAGCAGTACATCTAAAACTGAGAAAATGTCGGGTACCACTCAATATTATATGGTAAGAAATAAGTATTTTTTTATTAAGAAATACTATAAGGGCAGCAGTAAAATAATTCCCTATATTCACACTCTCGTGATGTACTGTTATTATTGCATTAGATATGGCATGAAAATAAGGTATATTGCATGGGGAATATACGATTTTTTGAATGGGAAGATGTATAAAACAAACAGAAAGCTATGATTTTATGAGGTGACTATGGACATTGGCGTTGTTATTGTAACGTATAATCGAATAGAAAAATTGATGGAAACACTGGACCTGTTTTCCAAACAGACGAAAAGCCCGTTATATGTGATGATTGTCAATAATGCCAGCACTGATCAGACGGCAGCGTTTTTGGAGTCGTGGCAAAGAAAAAAGGAAGGCTTTGAAAAAATAGTGCTGAATCTGGTAGAAAATATCGGCGGAAGCGGAGGATTTCATGAAGGACTTAAGAAAAGCCTGTCCATGTCTGCGGAATGGGTATGGGTATCGGATGACGATGCAATGCCGGAAATCAATGCGCTGGAAAATGCTCATGGCTATCTAGAAGAGAAAGAAGAGCACTTGGATGAAATATCTGCGATTTGCGGGCAAGTAATAAATAATGGAACGATTGATACAAATCACAGGAAAAATTATACCAGCAGAGGATTTCGCATTTTTGAGCAGCCGGTACCTGAAGAAGAGTATGCAAAGGAAGAATTTGAAATAAATGCATTTTCATATGTAGGAACGATCATCAACCGTAATAAGATGAAGAAAGTTGGTGTTACCTTAAAGGAATATTTCATCTGGTGGGATGATACGGAGCACAGCCTTCGATTAAGTAAGGCGGGGAGAATTATATGTGTTCCTGACATCCGGATTCATCATGATGTTGGCAGAGGTGAACACGGGGTGACCTGGAAAACGTATTATGGCTTCCGAAATATGACTGATATGTATCGGAGACATATGCCGAGGCAGTGCTTTGCGTATTTTGCGTTGAGAGTAATGGTAAAAATAGTTTTCTTTTCGATAATGAAAAAAAGAGTAGTGGAAATTATAATATTGAAAAAGGCCTTTTCAGATGCTATAAAAGGGAAATTTGGCATTGATCCAGTATATAAACCTGGATGGAAGAATGAGGAAATATGATAAATGCAAAAGGAAAGATCATTAAAGTTTAATTTTATAATGAATTCATTGCTTACTGTGTCATCAATTATATTTCCGCTGATTACGTTTCCATATGTATCCAGAATTCTGCTCCCCGAAGGAAATGGCAAAGTATCCTTTGTTGCATCAGTTGTCGCATATTTTTCAATGCTTTCTCAACTGGGTATCCCCACTTATGGTATAAGAGCTTGTGCTAAAGTGAGAAATAATAAGGAAGAATTGTCTCGAACCGTACACGAATTGTTTATCATAAATTTAATAATGAGCCTTTGGGTGTATTTTATATTTGCATGCTCTTTGTACCTGGTTCCCCAGTTCAGAGAAGAGAAGACGTTATTTATTATAACCAGCTTAACCATAATATTTAATGCCATAGGTGTAGAATGGCTCTATAAAGGTCTGGAACAGTATGCTTATATAACAGTCAGGTCAATTATCTTTAAGTTTATTGCATTAGTTGCTACATTCTTGTTAATCCATCAGCAAAGTGATTATGAAATTTATGCTGCTATTTCAATATTTGCGGGCTCAGCGTCTAACGTTTTAAATTTTATACATGCACATAAATACGTTACAGTGAAGCCGGTAGGACACTACCATATGAAACAACACATAAAGCCGGTGTGTATTTTCTTTGCCATGTCTTGTGCGGCGACAATATACACAAATTTAGACGTAGTTATGCTGGGCTTTTTGAATGGTAATATTGAAGTAGGATACTATAATGCAGCAATAAAAATAAAAACAATTTTAGTCAGTGTTATTACATCATTAGGTGCGGTTATGCTTCCCAGAGCTTCTTATTACGTGGAACAAGGGATGAATGCAGAGTTTATACGTTTAGCTAGAAAGGCTGTACATTTTGTCATACTTGTTGCTATGCCTGTCATGACTTATTTTATATATTTTGCAAAAGAAGGGATTTTATTTCTGTCAGGAAAGGAATTTGAAGCTTCTATATTACCGATGCAGATTATTATGCCAACATTATTGTTAATTGGACTAACGAATATTATGGGGATACAAATGTTAATACCAATGGGGAAGGAGAAAATTGTACTTTATTCAGAAATTGCGGGCGCATGCGTCAATCTGGCAATTAATTTCATCCTAATTCCACGAATGGCCTCATGTGGCGCGGCAATAGGTACTCTGGCAGCGGAAGTTGTGGTATGGATTGTACAATATACGGCACTAAAAAAGGTTGTGGCAGAGATGTATAAAAAGCTGAAGTATATACCGGTTTTAATTGCGCTTACTTTAGGGAGTGCCGTTTCCTTGTGGGTCAAGTCATTTCCATTCATTGACTTTTTTAAATTAATTATTTCTTCTGTTTTGTTTTTTGGGTGTTATATACTGGTACTGATCGCTTTTAAGGAACCACTGATTCTTGAAATGAAGAGAGGCTTTGTAAGAATAATGCAGAAGGCTGTAAATAGAAAATCAAATTTTCCCGGCTAAACTGGAGCTAATGAAGGAGGTTTATTTTGAAGCAAATCAAATCCATCTATCTCAGAAATATATATGGAGAAATCATGAAAAGAAAAAAGCTGTTGCTTGCTTTTGTGCTGTTGTCTGCTTTGGTGTTTGCAGCTGTAGGCTATCAAAAGGGAGCAGACGGTGCGCAGCTTTCTGAAGAGCAGGAAAAGAAGGTTCAGGATTATCAGAATACAATTGCTGATTATGATAATACCATATCGGAGCTGGACCAAAGCCTGGAACTGGTTCAAAAGCAAATTGACCAATTACAGGAATATGTAGATCACTCGATCTATATGAAATTAGATTACCAGAATATTTATGCAGCTTCTGCTCAATTTGCCATATCCAATACTGGTGGTACGGGCAATGTCCTGAACTCATTTACTTATTTTATAAATGAAGGGGGCCTGTTAAGTGGTTTATCAGAAGAGTACGGTGATGTAGATGCCAGATATTTGAAAGAAATAATAATGTGTTCAACAGGAAGCAATATTTTGAATATTACGGTTTATCATCAAGACGAAGATCAGGCTAAAAAGCTTTTGGAGTCGATTGAAAAGCTTATTGATGAACAGACACCTGTAATAGCTAAGACCCAGGGAGCATTTACGATTCAAGAAATAAGCTCATCGAGTTTTACGAAGGCTGATGTGAATGTTGCGAATACACAAAATAGTAATACGAATAATTTGAAGAATTTTTTGAACAACAAGGTTGATTTGGAGAATAAAAGAATTTCTCAGGTAAATGGTAAAAGTTCATACATTGAGAAAAATGAAACAAAAATTAATGCAATAGCTCCGGTTAATCCATTCAAAGAAGGAATGAAATTTGCAGTGACAGGTGCAGTTTTTGGAATACTGATCTTATGGTGCTTTTATTCAATTAAATATATTCTGGGCAATTCTTTGAAATCGAAGGAGGACCTGCTTAGTGCTAATCTGCCGGTTATCGCCACTTATAGTTCTGCAAAGGGGTATCTTCCATCCTTAGACCGGACCGCCTTAGATATACAACTTTGGTCAGAGCAATATCAGATGTCAGGAATATTCATTAATGCGTTAAGCGAAGATGAATTGGCAAAAAAGGTGGTTGGAGACTATAAAGACAGGATTAGTCAGCTAGATTTGTCGGTTGATACTGGGGGATGTGTGAATGATGATGCTGGAGAATTAAGGAATATGATTAATGCGAAATATAGTATTATGATTGTACAGGCGGGTAAGACTTCTTATTCGCAGATAAGTGAACAGATTGGGGTGTGTGAAAAGTTTGGAGTAAAGATTCTGGGATATGTAGTTGTAGAATAAGGTGGTCAGGAGTTTATAATGAAGCATAAAATAACAGGTTTAAAACAATATGTCAATACAATCTGTTCAAAAGAAGGGCTTTTTTTTGCAGGATTCATTATTTATCTTAGTCGGGGAATGTGGGAAACAACCATGCTTCCTCTTAATACAGGTTTTAGTCAGGTGTGTTTACTTCTGACCATATTTTTTGTTGGATTGAAAATACTTTTTTATGACACATACTCTGCCGGGGAGTATATTGGTTTGATAATTGGATTTGGATGCACAATTCTGATATATTTAAATAGTGGATATCTGAATCCTTTTTTTGGGGTTTTGCTTCTAACAGGTTGTAAAGATATTTCATTTGAAAAAATTTTAAAAGTCTATCTGGTTATTGCAGGTTCAATAATGGTTTTGGCATTATGTGCAGCTCTCTTGGGGGTGATTGAGAATCTTATCTATAAATCTGATGGCAGAGGAGTACGTATTGCATTTGGAAGTGTTTATGTAACGGATTTTGCTTCACATATTTTTTATATGATTCTGGTGTTCTGCTATTTGAAGGCAGAGCGGTTGAAAACTTATCATTTTGCGGGTATTATAATCATAACAGGTGTGGTCTATTATTTTTGTAGAACACGTTTGGATTGTATAAGCATGCTTTTAATTGTGATTATTTTTGGCATTAATCAGTGGCTGCATAGATTTCCCTATGATAAAAATGGGGTGTTAACGAAATGGAAGTGTTTTTGGAAAGAATTTGGTTTGGTGAGTATGCCTTTATTTACTCTGGTTTCCTTTGTTGCTACAGTGTCTTATCAAGAAGAAAATAAAGTGTTGGTCTTTATTGACAAGATAATATCATCCAGAATACAGCTAGGGAAAACCGGTTTGGATATGTATTCAATCCGGTTATGGGGCCAGCCAGTTGATATGATTGGTGCGGGTGGAACTGCTCAATTACCGGCTGATTATTTTTTTATTGATAATTCTTATATTCATCTACTTCTTAGATTTGGTTTAATATTTACTATTGCATTATTAATAATTTATATATATTGCTGCTATAAACATAAAGACGATATATATTTTCTTTTTGCAGTTGTTATAATCTCGCTGAATTGTGTAATTGCACATCATATTTTGGATGTGGCTTATAATCCGTTTGCATATGTATTGTTAGCTTGCGGTATGAGAAGAAATACTCAATTTTCTTAATATAATCTTAAGCAGTTGCGATTTTATCTTGATCGTGTTAAAATTTTATAAGAGCATAAATAGTTTGTGAAATCTAACAATTATGAGTTATTTGTAAAAATGAGTCTGTATAATATAAATATATTTGTTGAAAATATTCTAAAGTATAAAAAGAGGCAATTAATATGCAGAAAATTGATTTGAAAAATAAGACGGTATTGGTAACTGGTGTCGCAGGTTTTATTGGTTCCAATTTGGCTGAAAAACTGCTCTCCAGTGTTGAAGGTGTTCACATTATCGGGCTTGATAGTATGAACGATTATTATGATGTGCGGTTAAAGGAAGCAAGGCTAAAAAGCTTATTAGATCATAGCTGTTTCATGTTTGTTAAAGGCAATCTTGCGGATAAATCCGTTATTACGTCAATATTTGAAAAGTTTAAACCTCAGATTGTTGTAAATCTTGCTGCGCAGGCAGGTGTAAGGTATTCTATAACAAATCCAGATGCCTATATGGAATCTAATTTAGTTGGTTTTTACAATATTTTAGAAGGATGTAGAAATTATCCAGTTGAGCATTTAGTATATGCTTCAAGTTCATCTGTTTATGGCTCAAATAAAAAAGTCCCTTACTCTACGGAGGATAAGGTGGATAATCCGGTCAGTTTATATGCGGCAACAAAAAAATCAAATGAATTAATGGCGCATGCATATTCAAAGCTTTATAACATTCCTTCGACAGGGCTTAGATTTTTTACGGTATATGGACCGGCCGGACGCCCGGATATGGCATATTTTGGATTCACTGATAAATTACTTGCTGGACAGACAATCCAAATTTTTAATTATGGGAACTGCATGCGAGATTTTACATATGTAGATGATATTGTAGAGGGTGTTATAAAGGTAATGCAGAAAGCCCCGGATAAGGTTGCTGGGGAAGATGGATTGCCACTTCCTCCATACAATATTTACAACATTGGAAGTAACCATCCAGAGAGTCTGTTGGATTTTGTGATGATATTACAGGAGGAACTGATTAGAGCCGGTGTGTTACCAGAAGATTATGACTTTGAGGCTCATAAGGAACTGGTAGCTATGCAGCCGGGAGATGTACCAGTGACGTATGCGGATACAAGCGCGCTGGAACGAGACTTTGGATTCAAACCGTCTACATCACTGCGTGACGGGCTGCGTAAGTTTGCTGAGTGGTACAAAGAGTTTTATATGTAATTGAGGAGATAATACATTATGGAAAAGAGATATAACATTGCCGTAGCTGGTACTGGATATGTTGGACTGTCTATTGCGACTTTGCTCGCACAGCATCACCATGTGACAGCTGTGGATATAATTCCGGAGAGGGTTGAGCTTATTAACAATAGAAAGAGTCCTGTTCAGGATGAATATATTGAAAAATATCTGGAACAGAAGCAATTGGATTTAAGGGCAACTCTGGATTCGAAATCAGCTTATAAGAATGCTGAATTTGTTGTGATTGCGGCACCGACTAATTATGACAGTAAGAAGAACTTCTTTGATACAAGCGTGGTGGAAGCTGTTATTAAGTTAGTTATGAAATATAACCCGGAAGCAACTATGGTTATTAAGTCGACTATCCCAGTTGGATATACAGAAAGTGTAAGAAGAAAAATGGGAACAGATAAGATCATGTTTAGTCCGGAATTTTTAAGGGAGTCAAAGGCTCTTTATGATAACTTATATCCTTCTCGTATTATTGTTGGTTGTGATGAGGCAATGAGAGATAAGGCGGAGATTTTTGCGGGATTATTACAAGAAGGTGCAATTAAGGAAAATATTGACACACTGTTCATGGGATTTACGGAGGCGGAGGCAGTTAAATTATTTGCCAATACTTACCTTGCATTGAGAATAAGTTATTTCAATGAACTGGATACATATGCTGAAATGAAAGGTTTAGATACACGGCAGATCATCAATGGCGTGTGTTTAGATCCCCGTATTGGCTCTCATTATAACAATCCGTCCTTTGGGTATGGTGGATACTGTCTGCCAAAGGATACCAAACAATTATTGGCGAACTATGGGGCTGTTCCTCAGAGTATGATGTCTGCAATAGTGGAAAGCAATAGAACAAGAAAAGATTTTATTGCAGATAGAGTATTGGAAATCGCTGGTACATATGAAGCAAATGATGTCTGGAGTAGGGCGAAAGAAAAGGAAGTGGTAGTTGGTGTGTACAGACTAACCATGAAGAGTAATTCCGATAACTTCCGTCATAGTTCTATTCAGGGGATTATGAAGCGTATCAAGGCAAAGGGAGCCACCGTGATCATTTACGAACCAACTCTCGAAAGTGGCGAAACTTTTTTCGGAAGTAAGGTAGTTAATGATTTAGAGAAGTTTAAGAGAATGAGTTATGCAATTATTGCCAATAGATATGACAGCTGTCTGGATGATGTGGAAGAAAAAGTTTATACACGTGATGTTTTTAGAAGAGATTGACGGAACGTGTAGTCAGGCTGACATGTTTGATATATGAGTTAGGAGAGAACAATCAAAGTGGCAAATCAGGGAAAAAAGAAAATATTGTATATAGTCGAGGCCATGGGTGGAGGCGTGTTTACATATATTGTAGATCTGGCAAATGAGTTGGTTAATTATTATGATATGTACATTGCTTATGCTCTAAGACCGCAAACTCCAGCAGGTTATAGAGATTATTTTGATAATAGAATAAATTTAATTCAGGTTAAAAATTTTGACCGCGCTATTGATCCGATAAAGGATATTAAAGCTTTTTTTGAAATCAGGAAGATTGAAAGGGAAGTGCGGCCAGACATCATACACCTCCATAGCAGTAAAGCCGGAGCAATAGGAAGATTTGCTTTTAATGGAAAAAACGTGCCTTTGTTTTACACTCCGCATGGATATAGTTTTTTAATGGAAAACTACAGATCTGGAAAAAGAGTTATTTTTAAAACTGTGGAAGCGGTGTGTGCGAAGAGAAGTTGTACTACTATTAGTTGCAGTGAGGGTGAGCATCAGGAATCCTTGAAGCTTACAAAGACTGCGGCTTATGTAAATAATGGCATAAACCTCATAGAATTAAATCAATTAACAGAAGGAATGATAATTGACAAAAATCACCCTTTTACAGTGTTCACATTGGGGCGTATTTGCCATCAAAAAAATCCAAAGTTATTTAATCAAATAGCGGAGGCTCTACCAGAAATAAAATTCATATGGATTGGTGATGGGGAACTCAGAGAACAGTTAGTTTCGTCTAACATTGAAATTACTGGTTGGGTCATAAGGCAGGATGCTCTTAAGATTTCAATGAATGCTGATGTGTTTCTCCTTACTTCATTATGGGAAGGCTTGCCGATGAGTCTTCTTGAAGCAATGTATATGAAAAAAATTTGTGTGGTGAATAATGTGATTGGAAACAGGGATGTGATACAGAATGGAAAGAATGGATTTGTGTGTAATTCCATGGATGAGTTTGTTGCAGGCATCAAATCGGCATTAGACAGTAATAAGGGAGAAATGATTAAATTGGCATATCAAGACATATTAGAAAAATATAATACTGCTGTAATGGCGCAAGGCTATAGAAAAATATACGAGAAAAGCTAAAAGATATTCACAATATCAATATGAGGAGATTGGTCAAATGAATATATTATATGTTTCGGCACTTGAGGGAGGGAAATATTCTGGACCTTTATATAGTGTCCCAAAACAAGTTCAAGCACAGGCGAAAATAGATAATGTGTATTGGGTGAATTTAACTGAAATTTCTACGGTCAATAGGTTTGACGAAAATTTATACCATTATATTCCGTTAAAACGCTTTAGGCTGTCAGGTCTTCCTGAACCATTTAATAAGCCGGATTTAATTGTATTTGAGGAATTTTTTAAAATTGAATGCTGTAAGGTTGGAAGAGATGCGGTAAAGAATAAAATTCCTTATATTATTATCCCGAGATGTCAGATGACTGGAAAATATCTTCAGAATAAGAAGCTTAAGAAGATGCTTGCAAGCATTATTATGTTTTCGGATTTTGCAAAAAAAGCACTTTCGGTCCAATTTTTAACACCACAGGAGCAAGTGGATAGTGTTGAATATTTTAAAGGTAATTATTTTATTATACCAAACGGGATAGATATCCCGGAGCAGACAGTTTCTTTTAGAAATAAAACTGACTATACAGGCACATTTATTGGAAGATACAGCATATGGCAAAAAGGACTTGATCTGCTTATTAAGGCGATAGAAAAAGAAAAAAAAGTGTTAGAAGAACACCATTTGATATTTGAATTGTATGGTCCAGATGAACGAACTGGATCCAGCCAGGATATTATTGAACTTGTGAAAGAAAATAAAGTGGAACATTTAGTCCACGTAAATGGTCCGGTTTTTGACGATGAAAAGAAAAAAAAATTACTTGATTCGGATTTCTTTATCCATACTTCGCGATTTGAAGGTATGCCAATGTCTGTTTTGGAAGCCTTGTCATATGGATTACCATGTGTTGTGACGCAGGGAAGTAATTTAAAAGAAGATGTGGAATTATATAATGCTGGCTGGGGAGCGTCAGATACGGTTGAAGATATAGCGAATGTTCTTAAGAACGTTGCTAAAAATCTTGACTTGTTACAAGTGAAAGGTACTTATGCAGTTGAGCTGGCCAAAAAATATTCATGGGGCAGCATTGCGAAGGAAAGCCATGAGTATTTTATGAACGCATTGAAAAAATAAGCACAAAATTGTGATGTTGAGGAGATCTTATGAAGATATTGGTAACAGGGGCAAACGGATACCTTGGACAGGGGATTGTAAAAAGTATTCTGGACAGTGATAATAGCGTGGTCGCGGCAGACTTTAAAGTTCAAAATATTGATGAACGTGCAGAGAGAAAAGAGTGTAATTTGTTTGAACTGAATAATCCGTATGAGTATTTTGGTAGACCAGAGGTACTTTTACATTTGGCCTGGAGAGATGGATTTGTTCATTATTCGAATACACATATTGAAGAGTTGCCAAAGCATTATGAATTTTTGAAAAACATGATGGAGACAGGTGTAAAGCGTGTTGCTGTAATGGGCAGTATGCATGAAATAGGTTTCTTTGAGGGAAGCATTAAGGCAGACACTCCATGCAATCCGACGACGCCATATGGAATCAGTAAAAATGCACTTCGCAGCCTGACTTTTATGCTCGCTAAACAGCAAAATGTATCTGCGCAGTGGTTTCGCGGTTATTATATAGTAGGAAATTCGAAATTTGGAAGCTCTATTTTTTCTAAAGTAACAGCGGCAAATGAAGAAGGAAAAACGGAGTTTCCATTTACAATGGGTCAAAACCAATTTGATTTTATTGATTACACTGAATTCTGTAACCAGGTTGCGGCAGCGACAGGTCAGGATAAAGTAAATGGAATTATTAATATTTGTTCTGGAAAGCCGGAAAAATTAGCTGATAGAGTAGAACGCTTTATTAAAGAAAGTGGATATAATATTCGGCTAAAGTATGGAGAATTCCCTGATCGTCCATATGACTCTAAGGCCGTCTGGGGTGATAATAGTAAAATCAACGAAATACTTAAAAATCAATGATTTTTGGACATTCATTAAGTTGAGACAATTTTAAAAGTGGTGAGAGTAAATGCTTCATCCGCTATGAGAGGAAGAAAATAATGAAGTTCTTTAGTTGTATAAAACGATTAAATTTTAAAATTGTATCTTTGTCAAAAAAGGCGTGGTGGGCATTGGAATATGGACCGTATTTGGAACTTCAGAAACAGGTTTCGTTTCGAAAAGGTATGATAATTAATATTTCTGATGATGCGATTGTCAGGGTGGGCAGGAGAACCTTCTTTAATAATTATTGCTCTATCAATGCGCATGGGGAAATCACCATAGGGAACGATTGCCTTTTTGGTGAAGGAGTAAAAATATATGATCATAATCACATATTTTATGCTGAAGAGAAAATAAATGAGCAGCCATATAGTATTGGAAAAGTTGTGATAGGCAATAACTGTTGGATTTGCAGCAATGTCATCATTTTAAAAGGTGCTGAAATTGGTAATAATTGTACTATATCTGCGGGATGTATCATTAAGGATAAGATCCCGGATAATTCCCTGGTAAGAAAAGATGAAGGGGCACAAGTCATTGAAGTGATTCATGTCAGAAAGAATAGTGATGAGAGTAGATTATGAATAAGATAAGTCGTATTTTCCTGCCGATTATCATGATGATAGTCTGGCTAATGCCTGTATCAAATCAATGGAATACACTTAATGATGAGATGGTACGTAATTGTTATCTTTTAAATCTGGTTGTTTTATTATTAGTTCTATTTTATGAAGGGCGTTTAAATAGAAAGCAGCTACTTATATCGTCATGTATTGTATTAATATTATTCATATCGACTATACTGTATTTCCAACTTAATCGCAGCATAGCCAGAATCTCGTATGGATATCTACTTAATTATATTCCTTTTTGTGTGCTTATTAATATAAAAATTGATAAATTAAGTAGAAGTGAAATATTAGATTATCTATTTGTGATGATTTGTTCTTTGCTAATTGCCGTTGGTATTTTGACTATCTTGGGAAATGGTCTTATAGAACGGCTGTTGAAGACAAACTATATCGTTCATTATCCACATATTTATATGGTTATGTGGAGTGGTCATAAAACTGTTACTTTTTTTGGAACACACTCCATAGCTGCATATATATATTTTATGCTTTGGTGGTTAATAGATTACCGAGCACAGGTAAAAATGAGTATATTAAATTATGTTCTTATGGCAGGAATATTTTTAATTATAATCCTGTGCAAGAGCGTTTCTGCCGTATTGTGTGCAGGTTTGATCGCAATGTATTATTATGTAAAATGGATAAGAAGAACCACAAAGAAGAACGTCATATTATCGCTTTCATTAATTGTTGTGGGACTTTGTGGGATCGCTGTAAATATTAATACTTTAATGCAGATATTAGGTTCCAGAGAGAATGGGATTTTAGGCAGATATGGTTCTACCGGAAATTTAACGGACACACTTTATTACACATTCACTAACATAATCCCGATGGGTATTTGTGATATCAATGGTTTGTGGCTTACAGACGGCGGACAATATATTCATTTTATTAGAGGCGGAATTTTGCTGGTTGGATTATTCTATTTTGGGTTATACCGTTTCATTAAAATGAATATTAAGGATAAGGGCAGGGGAACTTTTTTATTTGTGTGTTTTTTACTATTTGAAATAGGCTATCAATTTACAATGTGTATGCGTTTCTTTATGATCATGTTGTTTTTTGTGGCTTATTATGGGTATTTGCGCAAAGAGAGGGAATATACCAATGCCATTATTAACCAATCGTATTTATAATGCCGTTGAAAAGGAAGTGCCGTGCATGAAGAAATTCGTGATCGTACCGGAAAAAAAATATTATTTTTTTAGTGATATACATGATGATGATATTTACATCGAAGAAGAACCATTTGTAGCAGAGACAAATAAAGTGATCCGCACTTTTCAAAGAATGTTAAAAAGATTTGGTTTGTGGAGGATATATTTGCTTTTTCTCGGTAACTGGAAATTAAGACTTAAGGAATGTGATGAATGTATTATATTTGATCAGGCCTTTTCCTTATCCATTGTAAAGATAATAAGACAGTTTAATTCTAATGTGAATATACATATTTACTTATGGAACCCAACTTTTAAAGACATAAGCATTGTGAAGAAACTGAAGAAAGTATCAACCTTTACCCATGTCTGCTCTTTTGATAAGAGCGATTGCGAAAAGTATGGTTTTACATTTTCGCCGATGATTTATGATTTCAATGCATTTAAAGAAAAAGCAGTAAAATTTGAATACGATGTAATATTTGTGGGATATTTAAAAAATAGAGTAAACATGTTAACAGAAATCTATAACCAATTAAAAGCTGCTGACGTAAAAAATTATTTTTACGTCTTGGATAATAATAATAATACAGAAACGGTTCCGTTTGAGTTGAAAAAAGGATATTTAGATTATAGGGTATACAGAAATCTGATGTTATCTTCAAAAGCGGTATTGGATATTGTTCAAGACGGACAAATCGGGTTGACGATTAGAACAATGGAAACTATATGTTTTGAAAAGAAATTAATAACAAATAATAAAGATATCATGAACTATGATTTTTATAATAGTAATAATATTTTTGTGATTGGAGTAGACAGTTTAGATAATCTGACTTCCTTTATTAATACTCCGTTTGAAAAAATAAACGAAGAAATAATCCGTAAATATAATTTTGTGGATTGGGTTAAATCATTTTCTGATGAGAGAGGATAGGGAATGGGTTTTATAAAAAAGGTTCATGATAAGTGGAATGATTTATGGATTATATATGGGATAAGGAAAAAGAATCCAGGCATCAACAAATCTGTTAAATATAAAGAACCTGCTAACCTTGTTTTAGGAGATAATTGCAGGATTGGTGAGAATAGTTATTTGCTGTGCTGGAATGAGTATTCATTTGGGAAATTGAAGCAAAATCTTAAAGGAACTATTACCATTGGCAACAATTTTAGCGCAACCAGGAACCTTACCATTCAAAGTTGCAACAGTGTCTTTATCGGCAATGATGTATTGGTTGCGTCAAATGTTTTTATTTGTGATTATAATCATGGTATTTTGAATACAGAGGGTTCCTATCTGGACAATCTTTTAACACTTTCCAGGGTATCTATTGAGGATGGTGTCTGGATTGGTCAAGGGGCATATGTATTGCCAGGAGTTCGGATTGGAAAAAACTCAATTTTGGGTGCGGGTAGTGTTGCTGTTAAAGACATACCGGAATATTGTATGGCTGTTGGAAATCCGGCAAAAATTGTAAAACGTTATGACAGGAATTTGGGAAAATGGATTTCAATAAATTAAAGTTGGCAGGTATTTTAATGGGAAATAATAGTGGCTCAAAAGTGTTAAAAGCTTCCGTTGTATATATTCTTGTCAGTTTAGTCAATAAGGGGATTGGTATCATAACGGTTCCTGTCTTTACGAGGCTTCTGACTACTGAAGAGATGGGAACGGTAACGACATGGATATCATGGTTGACGGTGCTTACTCCAATTACTTCGTTATCTCTGGTATCGGGATCCATTTATATTGCTATGAATGAATATAGTGATAGACGCGAAGCTTATCAGTCATCAGTTCTTACACTTACGTCTATTATTTCGAGTATGTGTCTGGTTATCTATGTACTCTTTCATAGTTACCTTAACCAGCTGTTTATGTTACCTACCACACTGATGATTTTTATGTTCATATATTTGTTTTTTTCGCCTGCTCTGGATATGTGGATGCTGAGACAAAGGTATGAATATAATACGAAAAAAATGGCGTTAGTCACGTTGGCTTCCAATTTATCTGCGTCGATCGTTGCGGTCGTTCTGGTATTGATCCTTCAAGATGAACCATATGATTTGGGTAATATCAGAATTTTTGCAACATATACCATTACCGGAATATTTGCGCTTTTTTGCTATTTCAAGATTTTTCGAACTGGAAAGGTAATGTTTAATAAAGAATTCTGGAATTTTGGAATCAAGTTGAGTGCACCATTGATGGTGCATACCTTGGCAAAGAATATTCTTGATGTGTCAGATCGTTCCATGATTTCACTTTATTGCGGAAAAGGTGATGTAGGAATCTATGGAACAATTTATTCTATCAGTACTTTGTCACTGATAGTCTGGAACTCCATAAATAGTGCGTTTGTACCGTATTTATATGAAAAACTTGAACATGGCGGTGAAGAAGATACACGTGATATTACTAAGTTAACTTATATTATGATATTTCTGTATGCCATTGTCTGTATTGGACTTACGGCAGTTGCACCAGAACTTGTAAGGATACTGACTACGGAAGAATATTATGAAGCTATTTATATCATACCTCCATTATCTGCCGGAATCTTCCTGACTTGTGTATATAATATTTTTTCAAACGTGGTATTGTTTCATAAAAAGTCAGTTGGAATTATGTGTTCAACGGTTGTCGCAGCAGCTATTAATATAAGCTTAAATGCTGTTTTTATTCCAATGTATGGTTATATAGCTGCGTCTTATACAACCTTAGCCGCATTTGTTGTTCTGGCAATATCACAGGGGATTGTGATGGTGCACATACATGATAAAAAGTTGTATGATATGAAAATGATTGCATTCATATCAACAATTGTTGTTATGCTGTGTGTTGCTTTTAATGTACTGTATCGTTCTACATTGATAAGGTATCTTGTTATTCTTGTTTTAGCTATAGTAATATTTGCGTCTAAAAAGAGTATTGTACGGGTACTGAGTAAATTGAAGGGTAATTAATGAAAAACGACAGAGAGGATATAGGTACGGGAGGATTGTAAATGAAGTGTTGTACTGGACTGAGGCGCTTGTATCAATCATTTTACGAAAGAATTATCTGTCATAGTAATCCTGTTGGATATGCAAAAAAAATGGTGTGAATATTACAGGAAATTTGAAAATATATGGTGAGGTAGTCTGGGGGAGTGAGCATTTATCAAAAGCAATACCCGACTTAGAGGTGAGTAGACCGATTAAAATCGGCAATGATGGAAACGACGTACTCATTCTTTCTGGAGTTAACTATAGGAAATGATGTAGTATTGGGTGCAGGAGCATTGTAACAAAAGATATCCAGACAATTCTGTGGCTATTGGTACACCTGCAAAGGTCATAAAACCAGCAGATGAAAATTTGGAAAAACTCAAATCAGAATCTTCATATTTAGGAAATTTACCAGCTGAAAAAAGACATTGCTTTAAGAAAATATTTTGGTATACAGGAAATACGAAAGGAATTTATTTTTGAATTAATAAAGCTTATGAAAATTGTAATTGTTTATAAATAAGGTATATGTTAATATATATTATAGGCATCAAAAAAATGACTAATTTGTATGAACTAATTAAGTTACTTTGAGCTATTAGATAAATTTACATATATATCTAATAATTAATAAAACAGGGTTATTATATAGGAGCATAGAATATGTATCAAAAGAGAAAAGCAATGGAAAATTTCCTGATTCTTATCATAGATATTTTTGTCATCTGGATCAGCAGTGGTATAGCATTTGGCTTGAGGTATGGAATGCTATATGGAAGATATAATCATATCGATCAATTATGGCAAATTACCCTTATAAGCCTGTTGTACGGAATGATGAATTTTCTTACAGATAACAATCGCCATTTTTTTAGAAGAGGAACTTTTGAAGAATTCGTGGCAGTAATCCGTAACCAAACCTTATTTTCCATATTATGGGTTGTCATCTTATTCCTTATACACAGGAGCAGCGACTTATCCCGTTTGGTTTTTGGATATTTTATTGTAATAAATATCATTTTTACTTGTATCCTCAGAGTGGTATTTAAGCAGTTTATGATTAAAATCTATAAAACCAGTAAATACAGCAGCCGCCTGTTAATTGTGACAACCTCCGGACAAATTGAAACAATAGTAGAAAACCTGATCGGATATAATGAATGGAATCGTATCGTGATTGGAATTGTTTTGACTGATCGATCAGAGATTGGAGAAGCTGTCTGTGGTTTGCCGGTCGTGGCGGATCAGGACACTCTTCTTGATTACGTAGTCCATAATAATGTAGATGAAGTTTTCATAAATGACAGCAATATTATACATGAAACAACTTTGAAAGAGTGGGTATCAGAGCTTGAGAACATGGGGGTCATAGTAGATCTTAATATTGACATTTTTAATATCCCGTCAAGTGGTAAAAAGGTATTGAACCGTGTTGGAAAGTATGCAGTAGTAACTTTTGCCAGAAATATTTTTTCGGCGAGGCAGGTAGTGGCTAAAAGGATGCTTGACATAGCCGGAAGCCTGGTTGGAATGCTGCTGCTTGCCATAGCAACGATCTTCGTGGCCCCGGCTATTAAGCTGAATTCCCCGGGGCCTGTTTTCTTTGGCCAGACACGGGTTGGAAAAAACGGAAGAAAGTTTACTTTTTATAAATTCCGCTCCATGTATCAGGATGCAGAGCAGAGAAAAAAAGAACTAATGCAAAAAAACGAAGTAAAAGGCCTCATGTTCAAAATGGAGGATGACCCAAGAATAACAAAAATCGGAAAGTTCCTGCGAAATACCAGTATTGATGAGCTGCCTCAGTTTTGGAATGTTTTACGGGGAGATATGAGCTTAGTAGGCACCAGGCCCCCGACGGTGGACGAGTTTGAACGGTATGAAGCAAAACATAAATGCCGTTTGAGCATGACCCCGGGGCTTACCGGATTATGGCAGATCAGTGGACGCAGTGATATCAAGGATTTTGATGAAGTTGTAAAATTAGATATGCAATATATTGATAATTGGTCCATTTTAAAGGATATCAAAATTTTGATTTTAACAGTCTGGGTGGTTTTGACAGGAAAGGGATCCAGATAATGTTTGCTTTACTCCTACTGTATGGCAAAAGGAATAATTATAGCTTAAAGGAGAAGACAGATGAATAACAATGCTTATGAGCAGGAGATTAATTTAAAAGATTTGCTGTTTACTGTTCTTAGAAAGTGGCGGCCCATTATGCTGACTGCGTTCGCACTTGCAATTCTGCTCGGAGGATATAAGGGCGGAAAAGAACTGATGAATCAGGGAAACGAGGAGTTTGTATCAGACCTAAAAGAGCAGTATAAAAATGATTTGGACAAGTACGAACAGTCAAAAAAAGGATATGAGAGAGACATTGCCAATCTTACTGCAAGCATTACCTATCAGGAGAAGTATAAGGAAAATTCCATTCTTCTAAAGATAGACCCTTATAATAAAGGGACGGCATCGGTGGATGTTTTTGTCAGAATGCTGGAGCCATCACAGGAAATGGGACTTACGGTGCTGACAGTGGACTATGCGGACGGAGTCGTTAAAGCATATGCCTCTGCGATTCAGCAGGGAGGATTTTTAGCAGGTTTAGCTGAGCAAAAGGGAATTGATTTAATATATCTAAAAGAGTTGATTAAGGTTACTGTGGATTACGACAGCAACATGTTTAATGTGAGCATTACTTATCCGGATGAAATAGGTGCTGAGGAGATACTGAATGAAATTATAGATAGCATAGAATCTGAACAGTCTGAGGTGCAGGAAAAATTAGGGCAGCATAGCATATCATTAATGAACCAGGATGTGGGTGTGGTTACAGACCAGTCTTTGACGGATTACCAACAGCAGAAGGTGAAAAATTTAACAGATACAAATAATAGCTTAAAAGAAGCTGAGGAGGCTCTGGACGAGTTAGTAGAGCCGACAAAACCTGTTGCGTTATCTAAAATCTCAATATTAAAAGCAGGAGTAAAATACGGAATACTGGGTTGGATTGCGGGAGCATTTTTGACCGCTTTTGGAATAAGCGTTATCTTTGTAATGAACGGTAAATTAAGTACGGACAACGATTTAAAGGATCGCTTTGGCTTGAAGTTTTTAGGTGGATTTACGGAGAAAAGAGATAAAAAGTCTTTTTCTCGTATTGATGAATTGTTGGATAGCTTGGAAGGAAAAGAGAATATACCTGATGAATTAGTCTGCGATATGATTGCTGTAAATATTCATAATTTTATTCTTGAAGACAAGTCAATATTCCTTACGGGAACCGTGGAAAAGGAAGTTTTAGAAAGCTTAGTGATAAAACTTCAGAAGAGGCTTCCTGAGCTTAAACTGGAGTTTGGCGCAGATATGACCAGAAATGTACTGACATTACAAAGAATTCCGGAATACGATGAGATCATTCTGGTAGAAACCCGGAAAGAATCAAGGCATAAGGAGATAGAGAGGGAAGTTGAAACCGTCTTAAATTTGAAAAAAAATATAGTGGGATATATTATGCTGGATTCCAGTAAAAGTTGCGTAGACGCTTAAAGTTAAAGGCGTAAAAAACTGTAACCTAAAATTTGAATGGATTCAACTAGCCTGATTCTGATTGGCAATGAAGTTTTTTCGATTTTTCAAGTAGTAAAAATGGTCTGCCCGTTAATAACGGGCAGAAAATATCACAAAATCTATAGGTTACTATAGTAATTTATAGATTGAGACGAAAAGCTAAAATCAGTTATTAGATCATAAACTGTTAAAACATTTTGAGTGAGGGGGAGTTGTTCCATATGGCACGTGTTTTTTATCCAAGACAGTCAATTCTTGTGGATGCGTCAAAGCCGCACCCGATAGGAACACAGTATAAGGTTTCATTAGGAGACGAAGAGTGGGATGGGGTGTTCCATTCTGTAATAAAGGTTCAGATGGTTTATGGAGGAAAGGTTGCAGGAAGGAAAAGCCCATCGTACCCAATTGATTCAGAAGATACAGTTCGGGTTAACGAGGCAATCCAGATTTTGACGGAAAAAGGTATGAAGAAGATATGAAAACTATGGTCAAAAGCAGGATACTAAAGTCTGGTAGCCGATAATTGGGGGATAAATGGTACATTGCCTCATATTACGTTAACGCATACAGTTTTAAGCAGAGGCCTCCTAAACCGGTGTTACTACGCCGAAACTGTGTATTCTGTTTATATGCGCCCAATTGAAGATCAGATGCCTTAGTCAGACGCAATGCGGCTATTTTGCAGCTTGAATAACAACGAAGTCTGACTTTTTCAAAAGCAGAAAAATGTCGGTAGTCAATACACAGATTTACATAGCATTTCTATCAAAAACCTCAAATAAATAAAAAAACCCTCTTGCATTTTACCTCTACACAGAGTAATATATAACTACATAGAGATAATATAGGAGGAGCAATGGCAAAAACAGAATTAAAAATCCTAATTGGCCTCCATCGGGCCATAAACTATATTGACCGCCAGTCAACCAAAATTTTTTCAGAGTACCAACTTACCCTGGGCCAATTTGCTGTATTGGAAGCTTTGTATCACAAAGGTGATATGACCGTTGGCCAGGTCCAGGAAAAAATACTAAGCTCCGGCGGTACTATGCCATTAATTATAAATAATCTTGAAAAAAGAGGTTATCTTATAAGAAAAACAGATACCAAGGATAAGAGACGGTGCATTCTGCATATTACTGCGCAGGGACAGGAGCTGATTGGCCAGGTTTACCCAAGAAACGAAGCCAGAATCATTGAGTTAATGTCCTATTGGACTGATGAAGAAAAGGAACAGCTGGCTAACTTATTAAAAAAGTTTGGAGATGAGATCAGTGGAGAGAAAGGTTAAAAGACAGATCAGAGGTTTCAGAACTCAGGATGGTGCAGGAGTGAAGCTAGTCAGGGTATTAGGACATGAAACAACGGAGGAATACGACCCCATATTGATGTTGGATTCCTTTGACAGCATAAATCCTGACGACTACACAGCCGGATTTCCAATGCACCCTCATAGAGGCATTGAAACCATCAGTTATGTATACCGCGGGCAGATGGTCCACAGGGACAGTCTGGGAAATGAAGATTCCATTTCAGACGGAGAAGTTCAGTGGATGACGGCAGGTTCCGGAATCCTGCATGAAGAGAAGCTGCCGTCATCGGAACGAATGCTTGGAGTGCAGTTATGGCTGAACTTGCCTTCAAAGGATAAAATGACTTCCCCAGCCTATCACAGCATCAAAAATGAAGAGATTGAAGAGATTGACCTTGAGAATGGGAAATTGAGACTTCTTGCCGGGCAATACAAAGACAAAAAAGGATACATGAGTAAATATCTTCCTCTGGACTATTACGATATCCATCTCGATCCCAACGCTTCTGTTTTTATAGATACGGAGCCAGACCGATCGGTTATGATTTTTACTCTGTCAGGAGAGGTTTTTATCGGAGGTGAACGGGTGAAAGAGAAGACAGCAGCAAAGCTTACTTCCGGCAACAGAGTGGAGATAAAAAGCACCGAAGAAAATGCCCAGATATTGTTTGTAAGTTCCAAGCCTTTGGGAGAGGCTATAGCCTGGGGAGGACCCATTGTGATGAACACAAAAGCTGAATTGCAAAAGGCTTTTGCAGATTTAGAACAAGGAACCTTTTTACAAAAAGAAATGTCATATGATAATAAATAAAAGTGTTTTTAATAAAACCAGGAGGTATCAAAATGAGTATTATTCAATCTTTAGAAAAGCGAAGAAGCTATTATAATATAAATAAGGAACTCCCCGTTGAGATTAGTCAAGTTATCCGGCAGACTGAGAAGTTAACAGAACTGGTACCTGATGCATTTAATATGAAAAGCTCCCGGATTGTGGTGGTTTTGGAAGAGAAACAGGAGTTATTATGGGACTCTATCTACGATGTTTTTGGCGGGCAGGTTCCAAGAGAAAAAATCGACAGCTTTAAAGCCGGAGCAGGAACGATCCTTTATTTCTACGATCAAGAGGTGGTAAAAGGGCTACAGGAGCAATTTCCACTATATGCGGACAACTTTCCGGTATGGGCGGTGCAATCCAGTGCAATGCTCCAGATCAGCATTTGGAGTGGGCTGAGGGAATTAGGGATCGGTGCCTCCTTACAGCATTATAACCCGGTTATTGACCAAAAGGTGCATGAATTGTTTGATTTGCCAGAGAGCTATTTACTGATTGCTCAAATGCCTTTCGGTGGTATTGGAGAAGAACCGGATCCTAAAGAGAAGGAAGATATTTCCAGGCGAGTCCGGATCGAAAGATAAATTAATCAAACTCTATCTATGATTTGAAAAAAGCAAGCGTAAGGTCCGACCTTACGCTTGTTCTTTTTATATCATAAGAAAGTGCATCCTATGATATAAAAGCCCTCCGGGGGGATACCCTCGGGTTCGATCCTCACCCTGGGGCTTACCCGGGATGAAATCTGCGCACCCTGCGTTAAGGAAATACGGTTGCAAAAGCAGCCGCGCTCCGGCGCGGAAGCCTGTAAAGAAGACGCTTTATTCTTTACTAATAATGATCCCTGCCGCCGTATTTACCATACTGATACCCATAACAATGAATATCTTGCATACTGATTCGGCAATCCCTAAGTCCAAGGGACAGAAAGCGGCTGAGAGATCAAGAAATAAAAATATCCAGAGAATAAAAATATTCCGCCAAAAGGCCTAGAAGGAAGTTGCAGTGGGGGAAAGACGGATAACCCTTTTTCGATTGTACTTCTGTTTGAATAGATGACTTTATCTGCGGCATGGCGGTAAATATGGCAATCAATATCAAAAACAAAGGAAGAATATGATTAGAATAGATATACTTCTTACATACGCAGGATATGTAAAATATTTATCACATGGCAATGAGTTATGTGGAATTAACTATATGACGCCACCGGGAATCCTTGATCTGCTAACAAGACTCTAATCAAAATTTTTAATAATTAATTGATGAATTATATTTTTAATGTAATTTATTATTAAACTTAGTATTCGTTAAAATATCACACAAATAATAAACCATTTCAAATCATTAGATTTGATTAATACATACAAATGATACTCACGGATCCGTTGACAGCATAAAATTGCAATATCCACTGCAACGATCTAGCAAAAGTTTATAATATATAATAGATAATATTTACTCAATAAGCCTGGTAATATGAACATAGAGATTACAATGCAGAGATCACAACATAGCAATATAAGCATAAAATTTAATCATTTATCAAGCAAATAATTCCCATAAGGATTTCCGCTAATAATCACAATATCTTACTTAATATAGCCCCAATCATCAACCTTTCCCACAAATCTTCCTCTCCTAAGCAATAAAAAATGTGATATATTATTCCCACTTCTTCTCAAAAATTTTCCAAAAACGCTAATTTTCCTCTCAATTTTATCGACAATATACAATCGCACATATTGTACCCTATTCCAATAAAATAAATAGATGTAGTATTTTAGTCTCTTTTTAGAAAAAAATATGGCCAAATTATTAACGAATGACAAAATAATGTCGAATATTGCGATTTGTTTTGCTTTTCAAACAGTTAGAAACGGCTTATAGTGATTACAAGAAAAGCAGAAAAAAGGAGGGTTTTCTATATGACAGACGCTGAGAGGCTAAGGATTATAGAGATGGAGAATGAGAGGCTTATGGAAGAGAATGAAAAACTCCATAAAGTGATTAAAAGGTTAAATCAGACGCTAAACAGACTGATCGGTCGTTACATAAGCGCTGATGGAGTGGCCTGACCAGGAATGGCCGGGAAGTGCGGGGGCACTCCCGGCAGTATCCCTGTCAGGGGTCAATTCCGGTTTTGGAACTTTCGTTGCTGCCGGGATCAAGTCCTTTGGTCTTGCGCATCAGCTCCCAGATTGTCTGGTGCATCCATTCAATAGTTTTATTCAGCTTTTCATTTTCTATTTCTAATTCGGTAATGCGATCCCCCATGCGGGCGATAATCTCCCTGTTGTTATTGACCTTGTGTGGCGCCAGTAGGCGCCGGACATAGGGAGAAGATGCTGCAATAATGTGGGCGGAGAGCAATTCGTCCCTTGCTTCACAGGAGAGATCCATAAAATCCTGATAACTGATGGATAATGTTACCATATCCTCCCTGCACTTGGGGCAAACTGCGTTCCGCTGAAGCTGATAGTATCCATAGTAACCGCATTTAGGATAATAGTACACGGACAGTTCTCTCATCGGTCTCCTCCTTTTTTTAGATTAAAGACAACCCACCTCTATAATATATAACGTAAAATAATTCAAAATATAACGCAAAAAGGTACAAAATATATAAAAAAAATGTAAGTTTATAGAAGCTATACAAAAAATATCGAATAATTGGTGCAGAATGCATAAAAGAAGTCCTCACGCATGAACGTGAGGACCTCTTTTTGTTTGAACGGATGAATCTTTTGTACTTTATTTGTTGTAATTTTACTGGATAATGCCGTTTACATCGACAATCCATACTTTGTCATTGGAATCCTTATAATCTTTATATCCTGCTCCAAGCTCTGGATTTGTAGCTGACTTGGAAGAGGAGGTTGCTTTCTGGAGGGAACCGCTGGCATTTACAAGGTACTGCTTGCCTTCAAAGGAAATAGGAGCAACCTTTAAATCGGCATCAGCTTCTTTTCTTAAGCCATATTCATACAGGACGTTGTCACGGACACCGTGAACTCCCTGGCCTTTGTTTGTTCCTTCTGTCTGGAAGAACCATACCTGATCTTCATCCAGATCCTCGTTGTAAATTGTCTGCTTTCCGGTAGCCATTGCGCCGTCTGTTCCAAAGTAGAAGTTGGCAATTCCGCCGTTTTCTAAGTTAACGACTTCCAGTCCGGTCTGCATTTCTCCCTTAGTATTGAATGCATATTTTTTGGAATCAATGGTAAATAATTCAAGACCTGTTGTTGCGGAATAAGGAGCGCCATTCTTGAAATAGAAGGTATAGATCTCGCCTTCTTCGCTGAGTCCTTCAATACCTTCGATTTGCTTCCAACCCTCAACCCGTGCTCCGCTTTCCAGATCATAGTACTGGTATCCGGCTGCGGTCTGGATATCAACGGTTGCTTCGGAAGCAGTTGCGGTATCCGGAAGCTTGTACCAACCGGTCTGCATGATTCCGTCTACAAAGGTATAGTAGTTACCATCAATCTTTTTGTCGACCTGATTGTCTATCATACGGCCGGTCTTATCAAAATAGTACCAGGAATGGGTTTCGTCAAGATCATCAGAATCATTCTCAAGCTCGATCCAGCCTGTTTTCATGACACCGTCACCTACTTCACCCAAATAATAAGTACTTCCTTCAATATCGACTTTTCCGGTCATCATCTCACCCTGGTCATTGAAGTAGTACTGATTATCGTTGATTTTCTGCCACTTGGAAATAATTTCCTTACCGTTTCTCCCATAGTAATGCCATAAAAATTCAGGGGCATCAGCAGAGTCCCAGAATTCTTCGTTTTCCATGGAAATCCATTTGTCAGAAACTCTTTTTCCACTTTCGTCTACATAATATTCATCGATCTGTGCATTAGTGGCGACTTCGCCATCCTCGTTTAAGTAGAACCAGTCTTCGCCGCGCTTTTTCCAGGCATCGGTTACGTAACTATCATTATCGTCATAAAATTTCCAGCTTCCGTTTTCCTCAACCCAGCCGATTACTTTTGCGTAAGCGGTTGCTGCTGTACTGATTAAGCCCAGCTCTGGAGCTGCTACGGTTAATACACCGGCAGCGGATAATACAGCCATCAATTTTAAATGCTTTTTCATAAATATGTTCTCTCCTTTTTTGCAATAAGTTTTATCGTGGCCGAAAATCCATAGTTGCATTACTCTGCGATTATAACGTACCTTGAAGGTACTTTAATAGTGTGGTTTGCTGGCAGATATGGAAGGAGATAGCATAACAAGAAAAAACAAGAGAAAACCCAGGGGTTCCCCCATAAACCCGGCAGAAATCTTCCGTAACAAGGAATTTCTGACGAAAAATGGAAGCTTTTCGAATTTATAAAGTAAGAAAACTTTAATAGGAAAATAAGGGGGGGTGTGGTATAATCTTCACAAAAGCAATGAGCAGTGCGAATCAGAACTCAAAAAAATTTACGTCGTGCTTGCACGTAAGAAAATTTTTTCGAGTTCTGATTCATAAGGCGAATGCCTGTGAGCCTGCGAAGCCGAAGGATTTGCAGGCTGCACTGCGGACCAGAAGTTGCAGGATATGTAGCAGCACTACGGACCAGAAGCCGAAGGATCCGCAGGCAGCAGTGCGGACCAGAAGCCGCAGGATCCGCAGGCAGCAGTGTGGACCAGAAACCGCAGGATCCGTAGCAGCATCGCGAACCAGAAGCCGCAGGATCCGTAGCAGCAGTGTGGACCAGAAGCCGAAGGATCCGCAGGCAGCACTACGGACCAGAAGCCGCAGGATCCGCAGGCAGCAGTGTGGACCAGAAGCCGCAGGACCCGTAGCAGCAGTACGAACCAGAAACCGCAAGATGCGTATCTGCCCAGCGGACCAGAAGCCGTATGATACGTATCTGCCCAGCGGACCAGAAGCCGCAGGATTCGCAAGCTGCCCAGCGGACAATAAAAAAACATTCCTCAAAATACCATACAGGCATATCTCCATGTCAGTAAATATGGAAAGAAAGAGGAAAGGAGAGACGATCCATGAGAATGAAAGTATCCAACTATATCTCCCAGAAGCTGGTGGATTCCGGGATTACACAGGTGTTTACCGTTACAGGCGGAGGAGCCATGCATTTAAACGATGCTTTGGGGCATCAGGAAGGCCTGCACTGTTTATATAACCATCACGAGCAGGCCTGCGCCATTGCAGCAGAGGCTTATGCCAGAATAGAGGGGCACATTGCAGCTGTCTGCGTGACCACAGGTCCTGGCGGGACCAACGCTATTACAGGAGTTCTGGGAGGCTTTCTGGATTCCATTCCTATGTTGATTTTATCCGGTCAGGTGCGTTATGACACCACTGCCAGGTGGTCAGGAGTTGGGATCAGAGCCATGGGAGACCAGGAGTTTGACATAATAAAGGCCGTTGACTGTATGACAAAATACAGCGAGATGGTGATTGATCCCATGAGGATCCGCTACACTCTGGAAAAAGCCATTTACCTGGCCTATTCCGGCCGCCCAGGCCCCTCCTGGCTGGACATTCCGTTAAATGTCCAGGGAGCCTATATTGAGACGGACGATCTGGTTGGATTTTCAGCAGAAGACTATGAGCAGGGCGGAGACGGCTGGGCCGGTAAAAGCGAAGCAAAGATAAAAGAGGATGAGGCCGGATGCGGAGAAAAGCGCCAGGTCCTTCCGAAAAAGGTATCCGCAGATACTGCCAGAGCCATTTTAGAAAAAATAAAATCCTCCACCCGTCCGGTAATCAATGCAGGAAACGGGATCAATATCGGACAGGCCCATGAAGTGTTCCTGAGGGTAGTGGACAAGCTGGGAATACCCGTGGTCACCGGCTGGAACAGCCAGGACTGCATTGAGGAAGACCATCCTCTTTACACAGGACGGGGCGGCGGAATGGGAGACCGTGCAGGAAATTTTGCTATTCAAAACAGCGACCTGGTCCTTTCCCTCGGAAGCCGCTTAAGTATCCGCCAGGTAGGGTACAATTATACCACATGGGCCAGAGAGGCCTATGTGATCGTCAATGACATTGACCCTGAGGAGTTAAAAAAGCCCTCCGTTCACGCGGATATGCCGGTCCACGCTCATGTAAAGGACCTTCTGACAGCCTTGGAGGAGCTTCTGGATTCAGAATACAAGGCAACCCCTGACCAGCCCCTGTTTTCCGGCGGAAAGGGCCTTGATTCCATGACCTGGAATGAAACCTGCAGGAGATGGAAGGAAACCTATCCGGTCGTGCTCCCAAAGCATTACACCGGCGGAGAGGATGAAGGAGCAAATGTTTACGCTCTGATCAATGAGCTGAGCAAGCGCATTCCTGAAAACAGGATCACCGTGGTGGGAAACGGTTCTGCCTGTGTTGTGGGAGGACATGCCTACTTGATTAAGAAGGGACAGCGATTCCTGTCCAATTCAGCGGTGGCTTCCATGGGCTATGATCTGCCTGCGGCCATTGGAGCCTGCGTGGCAGCGCCGGGAGAGGATATCATCCTGGTAACAGGTGACGGCAGCATCCAGATGAACTTACAGGAACTTCAGACCATTATACATCATCGCATGCCGGTGAAGACTTTCCTGATCAATAACGGAGGTTACCATTCCATTCGCCAGACCCAGAAGAATTTCTTCGGAGAGCCTTTGGTGGGAATCGGAGTGGACAGCCATGATTTAAGCTTTCCGGATATGGAAAAGCTTTCTGCCGCTTATGGATACCCTTATGTGTGCGCCCATCATAACAGCCAGCTGGAAAATGCCATTGAGACGGCACTGGCGACAGAAGGGCCTGTCATCTGTGAGGTTTTCGTAAGCATGGATCAGAATTTTGAACCCAAGTCTTCTGCAAAGCGCCTTCCTGACGGAACTCTTATTTCGCCGCCTTTAGAGGATCTGTCTCCCTTCCTTTCCGATGAGGAGATGGACCGGAATATGATTATTTCCCGGATCAGGGAGTGATACACCCTGCAGCATGCCGCGGAGCATGTGAACGTTTGCAGCATTGGCTGGACGCAGGAATGGAGGCATTCCTGCGCCTGGGTCCTAGGGCGTGTTTGAAAAATCATTGCCCCAATCTGCACGCCCCACTTTGCGGTATATTTACCCCAGATTCAGTTGGCGCAGCCTACTGCGTCGCCTTCATCTGGAGCAAATCTCCCACAAAGCGGAACGTAAAGCTTGGAACAAGCACTTTTCAAACATGCCCTATCCTGCAGAAATAAAAAACAGCAAGGGGAGGAAAAACGTTGAACGTTGTTGTAACAGGGGCCACCAGTTTTCTTGGAAGAGCATTGGTTGACCGGCTTTTAAAAGAGAAAAACCAGGTATATGCGGTTGTCCGGCCCGGTTCAAAGAATATGGGAAGCCTTGGGGCAAAACGCCAGGGCCTTATACGGATTGAGAGGAATTTGGAGGAGCTTCATGAGCTTGATCAGGTGATCCTTAAGCCATGCCAGGCATTTTATCATTTTGGCTGGGATGGCTCAGGAAGTGAGAACCGGATGAAGCCGGAAGTGCAGCAAAAGAACGTGGAGGATTCCTTAAAGGCTTTGGAAGGAGCCAGACGCCTTGGCTGCAAACGCTTTCTATTCAGCGGTTCCCAGGCGGAATACGGAATTCATAAAGAGGCCATGACAGAGGAAACAGAGTGCAGACCAGTATCCGAATACGGCAGGGCCAAGCTGGAGTTTTTTAAAAGAGCGGCGGAGCAGACGGAGAACTGGAGGAAAAACGGCGTTTCAGATATGGAATACATTCATTCCAGGATATTCAGCGTATACGGGCCGGGGGATCACCCATGGTCCCTGGTGGAAAGCTGTCTTAAGGCATTTGGCAGAGGAGAGTATATTTCCCTGGGGGAGTGTACGCAAATATGGAATTTTTTATATCTTGATGATTGCATCCGGGCGCTGATACTTTTAATGGAACAGGAGAAAGAATCAGTTTCCGGAATTTATAATGTGGCTGGGCCGGAAGGGGAAAACCGTCCTTTAAGGGAATATATCCGGATCATGTATGAGGTTTTGGGCTTTCACGGTAGCTACAGCTACGGCAGAAGGGCACCTAATGCAGAGGGACCGGCAAATCTTATCCCTGACATTAAAAAGCTGGAAAGGACCACAGGGTGGCAGCCTCTTGTGAGTTTCCGGGAGGGGATCCGGCGGACGTATAAGACTGAAGGCTGAAAAAAGCCTGTTTCAACCTTCTGTTTATGAACAGTATCCCTTATTTCATCTGGGATCAACCGGATATACAGACATATGCCCCTGAACCCCTGGGATGTAAAAATATTGACATGGAGGAATTTTTGTGGTATGAGAGATAAGATTTGTATTGTGTGCGGCAATCCTCTTGAGGGGAAACCTTTGATGACCCTTGGGGGTATGCCCGCTTCGGCTCAGGATATCCCCGGGCAGGAAGAAATGAAGGAAGAGCATGGGATTTCCCTTTCTCTTCATCAGTGCGAAACCTGCGGTCTGGTTCAGTTTGACTGTGAGCCTGTGGCATACTACAAGGATGTGATCCGGTCCGGCGGATTTACCACCACAATGGTGAATTTAAGAAGAAGCCAGTACCGGCATTTTATTGAAGCATACCATCTGGAAGGGAAGAAGCTGATCGAGGTCGGATGCGGCCAGGGGGAATTCCTTTCTGTGTTATCAGAGTTTCCTGTAAAGGCTTATGGGATCGAAAACAGGGAAAGCCTGGTCCGGCTTGCCAGGGAAAGGGGCCTTGCGGTCTGGAAACAGTTTGCAGAAAAGGGAGAAGTCCTTGCACCCGATGACGGCAGCGCAAGCGGCCCCTATGACGGGTTTTTGTCCTTTAATTTTCTGGAACACCAGCCGGATCCGGTGGGAATGCTCCGATGCATTGCGGACAACTTATCAGAGGAGGGCGTGGGCCTAATTACGGTACCAAGCCTGGAATATATTCTGGAACATGACGGGTATTACGAATTGATCCGGGACCATTTAGCCTATTATACCTTTGATACCCTTAGGTTTACGGTGGAAACGGCCGGTTTTCAAGTGTTAGAGGAAGAAATGGTGAACCGGGATACCCTTTCTGTTATTGTGAGAAAAAGAAAGAAGGCGGACGGTCAGCCGGTATCTGACAGCCAGCGGTCAGCCGTGGACGTATCAGGCCTGAAAGAAAGTCTGGATACCATTGGCAGGGAGATGGGAGAACTGACAGAAGATCTGAATGACCGTGGGAAAAAACTGGCCATATGGGGAGCCAGCCATCAGGGGTTTACACTGGCTTCTACAACGGCTGTGGGCCGGTTTGCCGGATACATCATTGATTCCGCTCCCTTTAAGCAGGGAAAGTACGCCCCTGCCTCCCACCTTCCCATCGTAGCCCCGGATCATTATCATACGGACCCGGCAGATGCCATTTTGATCGTGGCCCCAGGCTATACGGATGAGATCGCGGGAATCATACAGGAAAAATTTGGCCGGAATGTGGAGATTCTGGCGTTAAAATCCAATCATTTGGAAAGGATATAAGAAAAACCTATGAAAGCTTTTGTTTTGATCGAACCTGGCAAGGTCGGCTGGCATGATGCACCGGAACCGGCCGTAACTCCTTATGGGGCTATTCTCCGCCCAATGGCGGTAACCCCCTGTTCCTCCGATGTCCATACGGTATATGGCGGAGGGTCCCGGAAGGCTCCCAACCTGATCCTGGGACATGAATGTGTGGCAGAGGTCTTAGAAACCGGGGAACTGGTCTGCGATTTTGCGGCAGGAGATGTGGTAGTGGTTCCTGCAATCACCCCGGACTGGAGAGCCTTAGGTGTTCAGGAGGGGAATTTTAAACACGCGTCTGCTCCATTTTCCGGCCATCAGCTGGGAAGAACGGCACCGGGAGTTTTTGCAGAGAAATTCCTGATTCCGGATGCTGATACCACTTTGGCGAAAATCCCTGAGGGGATCACCCTGGAGCAGGCCCTTATGTGCGTGGATGTGGTTACTACCGGTTTTACCGGAGCGGAATCTGCGGATATAAAAATCGGAGATACGGTAGTGGTCCTGGGAATCGGCCCTATTGGGCTGATGGCGGTGGAAGGAGCGCGCCACCTGGGGGCTGCGAGGATTCTTGCAGTTGGCAGCAGGCCCATTTGTGTAAAGCTTGCCAGGGAATTCGGGGCCACAGAGGTCTTAAGCTATAAGGATGGAAATGTGACGGATCAGGTCATGGAACGGACAGCCGGTTTAGGGGCTGACAGTGTCATTATCTGCGGAGGCGGGGATGAAGTCTTTGCCCAGGCGGTAGATATGGCCAGGTATGGGATCGGAACCATTTCCAATGTGAATTATTATGGCGGTACCGGAAACCTGCCCTTTCCCAAGTTTTCCGGAGGGCGGGGCATGGCAGGAAAGACCATACACACAGAGCTTGCAAAGGGCGGCAGAGTGAGAATGGAACGCCTCTTAAAAATGGTCCAGTACGGAAGGATCAATCCGGAAAAGCTGGTGACTCACCGTCTTTACGGCCTGGATCAGGTGGAGACCGCCTTACAGCTTATGAAAGAAAAGCCGGAAGATTTAATTAAAGTGATGGTTCGGATAGATTGGAAGTGAACATATGAAAACAATTAGCATCGTCATCCCCTGTTATAATGAAGAAGAGAACGTGAATTCCATGTACCAGGCGATTGACCGTATATTTAAAAGTGATTTGCCAAATTACAGCTATGAGCTGATTTTTATTGATAATGATTCAAAGGACCGCACCAGGGAGATCATCCGAAGTATGTGTTCTCAGGATAAGAAGGTAAAAGGGATTTTTAACGCCAAGAATTTCGGACAGTTCAATTCCCCTTATTACGGCATGCTCCAGTCAATGGGTGACTGTACCATTCTCATGGCTGCGGATTTCCAGGACCCGGTGGAAATGATCCCAAGGTATGTAAAGGAATGGGAAAAGGGTTATAAAATCGTCATTGGGATCAAGAAATCCAGCAAAGAGAATAAGCTTATGTATGCCTTGAGAACCTGCTATTATAAAACGATTAAAAAACTTTCCGATGTGGAGCAGATCGAGCATTTTACCGGTTTTGGTTTATATGATGAACAATTTATTAAGGTTCTTAAGGAGCTGGACGATCCGACACCCTTCCTTCGGGGGATTGTGGCGGAGCTTGGTTTTAAGCGCAGGGAAATCCCCTATGAACAGCCCAAAAGACGGGCAGGGAAGACGAGCAACAATTTTTACCGTCTCTATGATGCTGCCATGTTAAGCGTTACTTCTTATACTAAGGTAGGGCTGCGCCTTGCCACTATATTCGGAAGTATCTGTTCTTTTGCCAGCATGATGGTAGCCCTTATTTATCTGGTGATGAAGCTGGTGTACTGGGACCGTTTCCCGGCCGGCATGGCGCCCCTCCTGATTGGCATGTGTTTTCTTGGCTCCGTACAGATCTTTTTTATAGGCCTTGTGGGAGAATACGTTTTATCCATCAATGCCCGTGTCATGAAGCGGCCTCTGGTCATTGAGGAAGAGAGAATCAATTTTTCCCAAAAAGCGGAAAACAGTTCAGAAGAAGGGATGCTTTTAATGGCGGCATCCATTGAGGATGGGGATCAGAAATGAAATATAAGATAGATGTAGCAAGAATCCGTGAAAATTCAATCGTATTAAACGGCTGGGTCATTGGAAAGAGCCTTCAGTCTGAAGCAGAGTTTGAGGTTTTGGACGGACAGGAAAAGCCTGTGAAATTTAAGTATGTTCCAGTACGCAGAGATGATGTGTGCCAGATATACTTTAAGAAAACGCTGGACAGGGATTTAGGGTTTGATATCCGGATCCCCTATATCCGGGAAAAGAATGAGGACAGGACCCTGGTGATCCGGTGTGACGGGAAAACTGCCAGAGTGAAGTTAAACGCCGAAATCATTGAAAGACAGAACAGCTCCGCCCATAAAAAAAGTGCAAAGCTGAAAAGTATGATGAATGTACAGACCTTTCGGTCTGCTGTGGACTTCTGGAAGGAAAACGGCTTTAAGGCTTTTGTACTAAAATCCAGACATAAGCTTCAGGGAATTGACAGCGATTATGATTATCCGGAATGGTATGCCCTTACGAAAACCACGGATGAGGAACTGGAAGCCCAGAGAAAGTCATTTTTTGATTATATGCCCAAAATGTCTGTGGTAATACCCGCTTATAAGACTCCGGAGCGCTATCTGGCAGCCATGCTGGACTCCCTGCTGGCCCAGACCTATGGGAACTGGGAGGTGTGCATTGCAGACGGAAGCCCAAAGGGGGAGGGCGTGGAACGGGTATTGAAGCGCTATGCCATAAAGGATGAACGGATTCGGTATGTGATCCTGGGAGAGAATAAGGGGATCGCAGGAAATACCAATGCGGCCATCGAAATGGCCAAAGGAGATTTTATCGTTCTGGCTGACCATGACGACACCTTAGCACCTGACGCTTTGTTTGAATGTGTAAGGGCGATCAATTCTGATCCGGAAATCGATGTGGTTTATACAGACGAGGACAAGCTTGACATTGACGGAGGAGAATTATTTGAACCCCATTTTAAGCCGGATTTTAACCTTGATCTTTTAACAAGCGTCAATTATATCTGCCATTTATTTGTGGTAAACCATGAGCTGCTCATGGAGGTAGGAGGCTTTCGGGAGGAATATGACGGCGCCCAGGATTATGATTTCATCTTCCGCTGCACGGAAAAGGCCAGAAGGATTTACCATATCCCCAAGGCCCTGTATCACTGGCGCTGCCACCAGAATTCCACCTCTAGCAATCCGGAGAGCAAATTATATGCCTTTGAGGCAGGAGCAAGGGCCATTAAGGCCCATTATGACCGGGTGGGCACCCCGGCTCTGTCTGTGGAAAAGGGCATTGATTACGGAATTTATCATACCAGGTTTAAAATTACTGGAGAGCCATTGGTATCCATCATTATCCCCAACAAGGATCACAGCGCTGACCTGGAATTATGTGTGCGCTCCATCATAGAGAAGTCCACCTATCAGAACCTGGAATTCATTGTTGTGGAGAACAACAGCATTGATCCGGAAACCTTTGCTTATTATGACAGGATCCAAAAGGAATTTGATTTTATCCATGTGGTTAAGTGGGAGAGGGAGTTTAATTACTCTGCCATCAATAACTTTGGTGTTACCCATGCAAAGGGTGAATATCTTTTGTTTTTAAATAATGATACGGAAATGATCAATCCGGAAAGCATCCATGAGATGTTAGGCTTCTGCCAGAGGGAGGATGTGGGCATTGCTGGTGCCAGGCTTCTTTATTCCGATGACACCATTCAGCATGCCGGTGTGGTGGTGGGCTTCGGCGGCATTGCCGGGCACACCTTTATCGGACTTCACAAGGCGGAAAGCAGCTATTTTAACCAGGCTATGTGCGCCCGTGATTACAGCGCCGTAACGGCTGCCTGTATGATGAGCAAAAGGTCTCTGTTTGAGAAAGCAGGAGGTTTTTCCGAGGACCTTGCTGTTGCCTTTAACGATATTGATTACTGCATGAAGATTCGCGCCTTAAGGAAACTGGTGGTTTATGCCCCTTATGCCTTGTTTTATCATTATGAGTCAAAATCAAGAGGGCTTGAGGACACGCCGGAGAAGGTAGAACGTTTTAACCAGGAGATCAAAAAGTTTTCTCAGAAATGGCCGGATATCCTAAAGGATGGGGATCCTTATTACAACCCTAACTTAACCCTGCGCAAATCCAATTTTGCCCTGCGGGACCTGCGGAAGGAAAAAATTGGGGAACCCTATAAGCTTGAGGTGTGAGATGGAGAAAAAAGTAACGGTTGTTATTCCTAATTATAATGGATTAAAATTTATGGAACCCTGTTTTAAGGCCCTGGAAGCTCAGAGTGATAAGAACTTTGAGCTTCTTGTGGTGGATAACGGTTCCACAGACGGAAGCGTGGAATGGCTGAAGGAGAAAAACATCTCCTCCATTTTCCTGGAGGAAAATACGGGTTTTTCCGGGGCTGTGAACGTGGGAATCCGCCATACCAAAACACCTTATGTCATTTTGTTAAACAATGATACGGAGCCGGAGCCTGATTATGTGAAGGAGCTGGTACATGCCATGGACCGGTCACCGAACATATTTTCCGTCAGCAGCAAGATGATTCAGCTTTACCATAAAGAGCTTATGGATGATGCCGGAGATATGTACAGCATATTGGGCTGGGTCTATCAAAGGGGCGTGGGACAGAGCAGCAAGGGCTATCAAAAGGTCCGCAGCGTGTTTTCGGCCTGCGCAGGAGCCGCCATTTACAGGCGGAAAGCGTTTGAGGAAATAGGCGGATTTGACGAAGCTCATTTCGCTTATCTGGAAGATACTGATGTGGGATACCGGGCAAAGATCCATGGATATATAAACCTCTATTGTCCAACAGCTGTGGTCTATCATGTGGGCAGCGGAACCAGCGGATCCAAGTATAATTCCTTTAAGGTCCGTCTGGCTGCCAGGAACATTATTTATTTAAATTATAAGAATATGCCGGTTTTGCAGCTTTTGGTGAATCTGCTTCCTATCTTAGCGGGAATCTGTGTGAAATACATGTTTTTCCGGAAGATCGGTTTTGCCTCCGACTATGTGGAGGGGCTGAAAGAGGGCTTAAGGACGGCAAAAAACACTAAGAAGGTGCGGTTTCGGATGGAGCACCTTGGAAATTACTTTCGGATCGAAGGCGAGCTGATTTTTGGCACCTTCCTCTATATATGGGAATTTTTACGAAGAAAGTTAAAAATTTTCAGGTCTTTTTAAGAATATTTTAATGGCATCATATTGACATATCATGTATAATATACGGGAATTATGGTGGAGAAGTATGGTGCGATGCACGAATGGAAGGTTTTGCTGCTATGATTAAGGATAATCAGAAAAAATTAAACGGGTTTCACGTAGTGCTGGATGGACTGGTCATTGTTACGTCTTATGTATTGGCATGGCTGCTTCTTTTGCTGGGAAACCGGTTGTTCAGCCCTTATAAGCAGGTTTTGGGACCGCAGTACTATTTTGCGGCGCTTCTTATCATATTGCCCACCTATTTACTGCTTTACGGCATCTTCCATTTGTATGCGCCGAAAAGAGTCCAGGAGAGGCGGTATGAGTTTGCCAATATCTGCAAGGCCAATCTTTTGGGAGTTCTGCTTTTTTCCCTGGCCTTATTTCTGGCAAAGAAGAATCCCTATTTCCGTGAGTTTTCCACCAGGATGGTATTTTATTTCTGCGCCGTCAACATTGTTCTGGAAACCGTTGTGCGGAATCTGCTCCGTTCCATGCTCCGCTCCATGCGTTCCAAGGGCTACAATCAGAAGCACATCCTTCTGATCGGTTACAGCCGTGCGGCAGAAGGTTTTATAGACAGGGTCCGGGTGAATCCTGAATGGGGCTATCAGGTCAAGGGGATCCTTGATGACACAAAGGAATGGGGATCAGGATACAGGGGGATCAATGTCATTGGCAAGGTTCATGACTTAGATGAGATCCTTGCATTAAATTCTCTTGATGAAATCGCCATTACCTTAAGTATCAGCGAATATGCGAATTTGGAAGAAATCGTAGCTTCCTGTGAAAAATCAGGCGTCCATACCAAGTTTATACCGGATTATAATAACATGATTCCAACAAGGCCCTTTATTGAGGACTTACAGGGCCTGCCGGTAGTCAACATCCGCCGGGTGCCTCTTACGGATACTGTGAATGCCCTGGTAAAACGGATGGTGGACATTTTTGGAGCCTCGGTTGCTCTGATTTTATTTTCCCCTGTCATGCTGGTCACAGCGGTTCTCATTAAGCTCACTGCTCCGGGGCCGCTTATTTACAAGCAGGAGAGGGTTGGCCTTCACAACAGGTCGTTTCATATGTATAAATTCCGTTCCATGGTGGTGCAGGCGCCATCCGAAGAAAAAATAAAATGGACGACTCCTCACGATTCCCGTGTGACACCAGTGGGACGTTTTATCCGGAAGACGAGCATTGATGAAATGCCCCAGTTTTTCAATGTCCTTCGGGGAGATATGAGTCTGGTGGGGCCAAGGCCGGAACGGCCTCTCTTTGTTGAAAAATTTAAAGAGGAGATCCCCCGTTATATGATCAAGCACCAGGTGCGTCCCGGAATCACCGGCTGGGCCCAGGTGAACGGATACCGGGGCGATACTTCCATTACAAAAAGGATCGAGCACGATTTGTATTACATCGAAAACTGGACCCTGGGATTTGATTTTAAGATCTTATTCCTTACCATATTCAAAGGGTTTATCAATAAAAATGCGTACTGATATTGGATACGACATAGTTAGGATGAGGTTAAATAAATGAGAAATGAATTTGACGATGAAGTAAGCCGCGAGGATATTAGAAAAGGAAAGCGCGGTTTCGATTCAAAACCAGATCCGTCTGACGAAGATTACTACCTGGATGATGATTACGAGGATTATCAGGAAAGAAAATACAGCAGAACAAATCAGGCGGAAGTCCGGAATGATTTCACCAAAAAGGCTGGTGATACGGCCGGAAGGCAAAGCAGGACCGGGGAAAGGGCCAGGAGTGCCGAACGACCCAATACTGCATCCGGAACCGGCCAGACAGCTTTTAAGGGTCAAACCTCATCGGGAGCCGGTCCAAGTAAAAGTCAGGGAACAGCGGGAAACCGTGCTGGCTCTGGAAACAGTCAGGGAACAGCGGGTAGCCGCACTGCGTCAGGAAACAGCCAGGGAACAGCGGGTAGCCGCACTGCGTCAGGAAACAGTCAGGGAGCAGCAGGAAACCGCGGTGCTTCAGGAAATAGCCAGGGAATGGCCGGAGGCCGGACTGATTCAGGAAGCGGCCAGGGAGCAGCAGGAAACCGTACTGCATCAGGAAATGTACGGGAGGGAGCCGTGAGCAGGTCCGCTTCAGGGAGTGCCAGGGAAGCAGCAGTAAGCCGGTCCATCTCCATAAACGGCCAGGGCCCGTCAAAAGGCCAGATTGTCATAGGGGACGGAGTTGCCAAGCAGCAGCAGAGAGTGCCGGGACAGGAGAAGAGTGTGGCCGCCAGCCGGTCTGCAGCCCAGGCTGAAAAGAAGAAAAAAATTCGCCGCATCATTGTGATGGCGGTCCTGGAAATCTTTACTCTGGCAGGCATTTTCGCCTATGCTTACGTTGCCAGACTCATGGGATCCATTCAAAGACCGGATGATTTTAATGAGAAACAGGTGCGCAATGAGATCATGTCTCCGGAACAGAAGAAGCATATGACAGGTTACCGTACCATTGCCATATTCGGCGTTGACAGCCGGGATGGCAATGTAAACAAGGGAACCAATGCCGATGTTATCATGGTCTGCAATATTAACAGAGATACTGGAGAAATCAGGCTGGTATCCGTGTTCCGTGATACATATTTAAATACGGGAGAGGGAAATGCCTATAATAAAATAAACTCTGCCTATGCCACCGGAGGAGCAGCTCAGGCTTTGGCTGCCTTAAATAAGAATCTGGATCTGGATATCAGCGAATACGTTACCTTTAACTGGAAATCGGTTGCTGACGGGATCAATATGCTGGACGGGGTGGACATTGAAATTACCAAAGCGGAATTCCGTTATATCAACTCCTTTATCACGGAAACTGTGGAGAAAACAGGAGTGCCGTCAGTCCATTTAAAATCTGCGGGAATGAATCACCTGGACGGGGTGCAGGCTGTAGCCTATGCCAGACTGAGAAAAATGGATACCGACTATGCAAGAACAGAACGTCAGCGTCTTGTGATTCAAAAAACCTTTGAAAAGGCAAAAAAGGCAGACTTAGGGCTGCTTAACAGAATCTTATTGATGGAGGTGGATCAGATCGGATCAAACCTTACCTTTAGCGACTTTACGGAGCTGCTGTTGGATATAGGCAAATATCATATCGGCAAAACAGGAGGTTTTCCCTTTACCCGCGGTGATATGACCGTAGGAAAAAGAGGGGACTGCGTCATCCCTCAGACTCTGGAATCAAATGTTTCTGAGCTTCACAGTCTTCTTTTTGATAAGGAAAACTATGAGCCATCAGATATGGTCAAGAAAATAAGCGCTAAAATAGCCGCCGATTCCGGCATGTATAAACAGGGATCCGGCAAGGGCAACTCTTCTAAGGACGATGAAGATGATTCAAAGAAGACCACAGAAGCCACAAAGCCTGAGAAGACCACCGGGGCAGAGGAATCCTCCTCCCAGGACGGGTCTACTGGAGCTACAGATGAAAACGGAAAACCTGTAAAGCCTACGGATTCCTCAGATGGCAGTACAGGAGAGACAAAGGAAACCAAACCAGGAGAGACAAGACCTTCAGAATCAACTACCGGAGCAACGAAGCCGGGAGAAACAAAGCCTTCTCCGACAACCAGTGCGCCGGAGACAACTACAGACTCTCATGGGCCCGGAACCGGCCAGACAACGGCAGCAGAAGAGACAACGGCGCCTCAGACCACCTCGGCAGGGCCAGGCGGTCCGGGAGAGACGACGTCCTCCCAGCCTTCTAATGAAGCCACCAATCCGGCTTCAGAGGTTCCTGTGGTTTCTGCACCGCCCACCGGCAATTAATTGAATAAATGATAAAGAAATACCCCGCAGACAGGGCCCTGATGATAAAAAAGGCGGCTGATGCGGGGATTTTTTTCTTTTCACATATTCAATATAATTTTATCACAAAATGGTCACATTTCATTGATAAACTCAGATTATCAAAAGAGATAAAAAGTATACATGAAAGGAGATAGATCTTATGTATGACGAATATGATAACAAAGATACAGGCCGTGTGAATCCTGAAGAGCATAAAGAAGAAGCAGTTACCACAAATTTTATTATGAGGGATCCGGATCCGGAAAAACCCAGCTCCCAGGATTCTGAAAGCGGCAATCAGATCCAGGACCGCAGTTCCTATAGCGCACAGCAGAGTATTCCTCATTACCAGGAGTACCAGTATCACAGGGCAGCAGAACAAAATGTGTACCAGGAAGAAGGGAAGCCAAGGAAGAAAGGCAGCTTTGCAAAGAAGGCGGCCGGCATTGTAGGAGGCGCTCTTGTCTTTGGTGTGGTTGCCGGAAGCACCATGGTGGGAATTAACTGGGCGGCCGGAGCTTACGGAAATAAAAATTCCGTAGAAATCAGCCAGGTGGAAACCATTCCATCTACTACTGATCCGGCAGGAGTCCAGGCTGCCAATACCTCCAGTATTACCGCTGCCAACGATGTTTCCACCATTGTTGACAAAGCCATGCCATCGGTAGTTGCCATTACCAGCAAGGTGATTTATGAAAGCCAGACCTGGTTCGGCCCTATGCAGAGGGAAGGGGTAGGCAGCGGCTCCGGCATCATTGTAGGAAAAAACGATGATGAACTGCTGATCGTCACCAATAACCATGTGGTGCAGGGCGCGGAGGAATTAAAGGTCACCTTTATTGATGAAGAGGCCGTAGATGCTTCCATTAAGGGAACGGATGCGGACAGTGACTTAGCAGTGATTGCAGTTCCTTTAAATGGCATATCTTCCGACACATTATCAAAGATTGCCATTGCTTCCCTTGGAAATTCCGATAGCCTGAAGGTAGGTCAGGGAGTTGTTGCCATAGGAAATGCTCTTGGTTATGGACAGTCCGTTACCGTTGGTTATGTCAGCGCTCTTGACCGGTCCGTACAGACTGAGGATGGCACAAGCCGCGATCTTCTCCAGACTGATGCTGCTATTAACCCCGGCAACAGCGGCGGCGCTCTGTTAAATATGCGGGGCGAGGTGATCGGCATCAATTCAGCCAAATATTCTTCTACAGAAGTAGAAGGTATGGGCTATGCCATTCCTATTTCCAAGGCCCAGGATATCATTGACACCCTGATGACCAGAAAGACCAGAACCCAGGTGGCCGATGAAAACCAGGGATATTTAGGAATCCAGTGCAAGAATATTGATGGGACCACAAGCCAGCAGCTTGGTATGCCTCAGGGCGTGTTTATCTATAAGATCGTAGAAGGCGGAGCAGCTTCCAAGTCTGAACTGCGGGAAAAGGATATCATTACCAAGTTTGACGGCCAGGGCATTAAGACTTATGACGACCTGACCAACATGCTTAAATATTACGAAGGAGGAACCACCGTGACTCTTACTGTCCAGTCTCTTGAAAACGGGCAGTATGTGGAGAGAAATGTAGATATTACCCTTGGCAAAAGACCGTCTGAGGTTCCGCAGCAGGGTTAAGAAAAAGGTCTCTTTAGGCTCCTCATCGAGCCTGGAGAGGCCTTTTTTAAAGGGGGAGCAGCAGTTGTGGTCTAGATAGGAAGATGATTGTTTTTTGAAAAAGCTCTTGACAAACAGAAATGATCCAGGTATTGTAATATGGGTTAGTGTAAGCTAACTCCATGTTTTGATCAGTTGGCTCTGTTTTGCCCATAGAGCACAGAATGTGAGGAAGGCTGAACCATGATGCCATTTGTACTTGCGGGCATGAACAGGAAATATATCATTGAAAAAGTTAGCAGTTTTTCATAATCCGTATTTATGGTAGACAGAAAACAAAATGGAAGGTAATAATTAAGCAATGGGAGCATTTTCAGAATGTGAAATAATGAACGCGACACAGCAGGAAAAAGAAATATACGGCGAAGAGGTACAGATTGTTTCCCGGTCAAGCGACTGCGTTATTTACCGCATTGTTGATGGAAGCGGAGCTATGGTGATGACCAGTTATCAGGTGTTCCCTGGAATCCAGCTGATTTACAACGATGTACATATAGGAAGGTGTTCCATTGACTATGGAGTTTTTGGAAATGTAATGGAGATCAATCACTGCCGGGAAGGGCGCATAGAGTGCGGGTACCGGGAAGAGTTTTTTTACCTGACCCAGGGCGATCTTGCAGTCAGTAAAACAGGTGCCGCCGGTCACGGCTCCTATTTCCCTTTGAACCACTATCACGGGATCGCAATTGTCATTGACATTGACAGAGCGCCTGCGTGTATGTCATGCTTTCTGGATGATGTGAATGTGCGGCCCTGTGTCCTGATGGAAAAGTTCTGCAGAGGCGGTAAATGCTTTGTCGCCCGGTCAAAACCCTGCCTGGAACACATTTTTTCAGAGCTGTATGCCGTACCTGACAGCATAAGAAAAGGCTATTTCAAAGTCAAGATTCTGGAACTTCTGCTGTTTTTAAGCGGCATGGATTTAAGTGAGGATCAGATTGAAAAGCGCTGCTTCACAAAAACCCAGGTTGGCCTTACAAAGAGCGTGTGTGAGTATCTGGCGGAACACATGGACAGCCGGGTGACGATTTCTGAGCTGGCGGATATTTTCCATGTTTCTCAGACAGCTCTTAAGAACAGCTTTAAAGGGGTCTTCGGCGTTTCCGTTTATTCCTACATCAGAGAGCAGAAAATGCAGGCAGCTGCTTTAATGCTGCGCCAGACAGAACGTTCTGTGCTGGAGATTGCAGGGATGTGCGGCTATGACAACGGCAGCAAATTTGCCGGCGCGTTCCGCAATGTTATGGGTATGACGCCTAATGAATACAGAAATACAAGGAATGAGGAAGAACAGCCTCAGGAGGATACATAAATGACGGAAAGGGACCGCCTTTTTGGACAATGTGTCCATTTGGAGCCTTCTTTGTTCCTTTTGGAGTGGAGGGGGCCATCCTTTTTGTGTAAAATAAAAAAACAATCATTGACAGCGCCTTGGGGCGCATACATTTTAACGTATAGTTAGCTAAAACTAACTAAAGGAATGGAGGTAATCGCATGAGCGTAGTAATCGTTGGAGGAAATGAATGCATGGTACGTCAGTACAAAGAGCTATGTCAGGAGTACAGCTGCTGCGCAAAAGTCTTTACAGAGATAAAAGGCGGGCTGAAAAATAAAATCGGAAGACCGGATTTGCTGGTGCTTTTTACCAGTACCATGTCACATAAAATGGTGCGTTGTGCTTTGAGCGAAACAAAGGGACTGGATACCATAATTGCCCGTTCCCATTCCAGCTCAATGTCAGCGTTAAAGAACATACTGAGAGAACATGCAGTATAGGAGGAAAAGAAATGTCAGACGAAATGCTGATCAGGCACTGCGCTCCAACATTGGCCGGGATAAAAACCGGAAATCTGTTTTCCTGCTCTTACCGGTCAAAGGAGGAAATACGAAATGAAGTAAGAAGGCTAAACCGTGCCCTTGCGCCAAAGGGGATCCGGGTTCTGCCTCTGCGTTATTTCAAACAAAGGGCCTTGATCTATCTTTATCGTCCAAGCTGTTTAAGGCGGGATCTGGCAGATGGATATGCGTCGTCTCTGCTGAAGCAATACGGATATTCTTTTGAAAATCCAGAGCGCTGTGTGGTTCAGCTGGCAAACAAGCTGCGCACCTGCCCCGGGTTTCCTCACGAAATCGGTTTGTTCCTGGGCTATCCCCCGGAGGATGTTCAAGGCTTCATCGAAAACAAAGCCTGTCACTGTAAATGCATTGGATGCTGGAAGGTTTACGGTGACGAGGAAAAGGCAAAACAAACCTTTCATCGTTATAAAAAATGCACGGAAGTTTATTTTGCCCAATGGTCAAAAGGAATCGCTGTTGAACGGCTCACCGTAGCCGTTTGATATAAAAGATTGATTATCAGGAAAGGTTGGTTATGTAGCATGAGTAAAATTGCAGTAGTTTATTGGAGCGGAACCGGAAATACCGAGGCAATGGCAGCAGCTGTCCTGGAGGGAGCAAAGGAAAAGGGCGGAGATGCAGCCATATTCACACCCTCTGATTTTGACGTTTCCATGATTGATTCCCTGGATGCGATAGCTTTTGGCTGTCCTGCCATGGGAGGAGAAGTTTTGGAGGAAGATGAATTTGAACCTATGTTTTCTGCCTGTCAGTCAAAGCTTGGCGGAAAAAAGATCGCGCTGTTTGGTTCCTATGGCTGGGGTGACGGCGAATGGATGCGTACATGGGAAGAGACTTGCAAAGGCGCTGGTTTGGAGCTTGCCTGTGACAGCGTGATCTGTAATGAAGCGCCTGATGATGAGGCTGTAGCAGCCTGCAAAGCCCTCGGCGCGGCTCTGGCGGAATAGAAAGGCAGCTGCCGGAGGACAGGCGGTTTGTTTTAAGTCCCGGCAAATTTAAAAATGACATAATAGCGCGGAATATTTTTCCATAAATATTCCGCGCTATATTTTCGTGTTCCAATTGGTTATAATGGTTTTAAGATGTCAGGCCGGATGTCAGCCGGACTCATTAAAAAAGTCTAAACTGCCGGTCCGCACTTGTAAGAGACTATTAAATGCTTTATAATAATCTGGTATCCGTGCATAATTACAGATAGAAGGAGATTACAGCTTGAACGAGAAGGATTTTCCGGAGGAAAAGATGGAAGATACAGTTGTCGGCAGCTCTGATGCCGGCAAAAAGAAAAAAGATGACGATGAGTATGAAAAAATCTGTTATGTCTGCCGCAGGCCGGAGAATGTGACAGGGCCAATGGTTTCTATGCCCGGAGGCATGAATCTGTGCCATGATTGTATGCAAAAGGCATTTGATTCCGTAGCCCAGGGCGGATTTGATATAACAAAGATTCAGAATATGCCTTATATGAATTTGAATTTCAATGATCTTGGCAGCTTAAACCCAAAAGATCTTGAGATCCCCAATAAGCAGAGAGTGAAAAAAAGAGCCGAAAAGGAGCCGGGGCAGGAACTGAAACTAAAAGACATCCCGGCGCCTCATGTCATCAGGCGGAAGCTTGATGAATACGTCATTGGCCAGGAACAGGCCAAAAAGGTAATTTCCGTGGCAGTTTACAATCATTACAAAAGAGTTTATTTAACGGATTCCGGGAAGAAGGATGAAGATGGAACTGTGCAGATTGAAAAATCCAACATTTTAATGATCGGTCCTACGGGAAGCGGAAAGACCTACCTGGTAAAGACTCTTGCCAGACTTCTTGATGTACCCCTGGCCATCGCCGATGCCACCTCTCTTACAGAGGCCGGATACATAGGCGATGACATAGAGAGCGTTGTTTCCAAGCTGCTGGCTGCGGCTGACAACGATGTGGAAAAGGCGGAGCGGGGGATTATTTTTATTGACGAGATCGATAAGATCGCGAAAAAGAAGAGTACCAGCAGCAGGGACGTAAGCGGAGAGTCTGTCCAGCAGGAGCTTTTAAAGCTTTTAGAGGGAAGCCGGGTAGAGGTACCGGTGGGCTCCAACCAGAAAAATGCCCTCACCCCAATGACAGCAGTCAGCACCGAGAACATCCTCTTCATTTGCGGAGGGGCGTTCCCGGACCTGGAGGATATTATAAAGGAGAGGCTTAAGGAGAAATCATCCATTGGTTTTTCAGCAGAATTAAAGGACAGGTATGAGAAGGATCCTAATATCCTGTCCCATGTGACCAATGAGGATTTGCGCAAATTCGGCATGATACCCGAATTTTTAGGCCGTCTGCCCATTACAGTGACTCTGGAATCCTTAGATAAGGAGCTGCTGATCCGGGTTTTAAAGGAGCCGAAAAACGCCATTTTAAAGCAGTATAAAAAGCTTTTGGAGCTTGATGAAGTGAATCTGGTATTTGAAGATGAGGCATTGGAATGGATCGCAGAAGAAGCCCTTAAGAAAAAGACCGGAGCAAGAGCTTTAAGGGCCATCATAGAAAATTTTATGCTTGATATCATGTATGAGGTTCCCAAGGATCCCAACATCGGATCCGTAGTCATAACAAGAGCTTACTTAGATAAAATCGGCGGTCCTCTTATCCAGATGAGATGCTGATGAGCCGGGAATTGCTGGGCAAGGGATAAAAAATACAAAAGAGTGGAGATAATAAGGACGGAAGGAGTGTGGGTCATGGTATTTATCGGTATCATCGTATTACTGGCTTCCCTGGATCTTCTCATAAAAGGTGCCATCGAGGATCAGGAAGAAACCGGCTTTCCCAAGGAACTGGAGGGAAGCGGCGGAAAGATTATGCTCCATAAAAATCATAATGCCGGTTTTTCTTTCGGCTGTTTTAAGGATCACCAGCCCCTGGTACAGATGATTCCCCTGGCAGTGGCGTCCTTTATTGGCGGAATGCTGGCATGTCTTCTTCAGAAAAAAGGCAGCGTTTGGGAAAAATTAGCCCTGTCTGTTGCCTTGGGAGGCGCCGTCAGCAATCTGTATGACAGATTTGTCCGCCATTATGTGGTGGATTATTTCAGCATTCAGTGCGGCAGGCTTAAAAAGGTGGTATTCAATCTGGGGGATATGTTTATCTTCCTGGGAGCCGGAATTATGCTTATTATAGAAATAATAAAGGCTTTTAAAGAGCGGTAAAGCAGAAAAAAGCGGCTGTCTTCTTGACACAGCCGCTTTTGTATTGTAGAATCAATGATAAAATATAAAAAACAGGAGTTGATCTTTTTGGATTCGAGTGACTATATACAGTTGCTTACGTTAATTTTTTTAGTTGGATTGTCAGCATTTTTCTCATCAGCTGAGACTGCCCTTACTACGGTGAACAAAATCAGAGTCCGGAATTTAGCGGAAGCAGGCAATAAGAATGCTGCTACGCTGATTAAGATTTTAGAGAACCAGGGTAAGATGCTCAGCGCGATTCTGGTCGGTAACAATGTGGTAAACTTAACGGCTTCTTCCATGTCCACCACTCTGGTCATGAGCGTTTGGGGCAGTAAGGCCATCGGCATTGGAACCGGTATCCTTACCTTGGTCATTCTGGTATTCGGTGAAATATCCCCGAAAACCATTTCTACCTTATATTCCGAAACAATATCTTTAAAATATGCGAAAATAATCTATGGTTTTATGATTGTCATGACTCCGGTCATTTATGTCATTCAGATACTTTCTTCAGGCTTTTTACGCTTTATCCATGTGAATCCCAACCGAAAGCAGGATGCGATCACAGAGGATGAACTGCGGACCATTGTAGATGTGAGCCACGAGGAAGGCGTGATTGAGTCAGAAGAAAGAAAAATAATTAACAATGTATTTGATTTTGGGGATTCTGTGGCGCGGGATATTATGATCCCCCGCATTGACATGACCCTGGTGGATGTAAATGCAGCTTATGATGAGCTGATCGAAATTTTCCGGCAGGAAATGTACACCAGGATTCCGGTATATGAGGAAACCAGTGACAATGTGATCGGGATCATTAATATGAAGGATTTACTCCTTGTGGACAGGACTGATGACTTTCACGTCCGGGATTTTTTAAGGGAGCCTCTCTATACATACGAGTATAAAAAGACTGCAGAACTTATGTTGGAGATGCGCCAGACCTGTAATAACGTGGTCATTGTTCTGGATGAATACGGGGCAACGGCAGGAATGATAACCCTGGAGGATTTACTGGAAGAAATCGTGGGAGAGATCAGGGATGAGTATGACGAGGATGAAGAGAATGAACTGGTGGAGGTAGCGCCATTTGAATATCTGGTAGAAGGCTCCATGAAGCTTGATGATTTAAACGACCGGCTGAACCTTGAACTGGAGTCCGAGGATTATGATTCCATCGGAGGCCTGATCATCGGACTGCTTGACCGGCTCCCGGAACAGGGAGAGGAGGTTGTCTGCAGCGGAATCCGCCTTGTTGTGGACGAGCTGGACAAAAACAGGATCGATAAGGTGCGGATGTATTTGCCTCACTAGATATTTCCCTGGCAGGCGGTCTGAAGGGTCCTTGCCAAAGGGGAAGAAAAGCAAAAAGGAGAGAAAAGCTGACCGCTTTTTCTCTCCTTCCTGTTTTTCCCAGGGCCCCCATCCGTCAACTGAGCATTCCCCCCGCGGTTCCGCTGACTGCGCAGATTGCCATGGTGGTGAGGAGCTGGTTCATGGAACCGTTTAATCCTTTGTTTAAGAAGAAGGATACGGCTAACAGCACCAGGAAATACAGAAGCCCCAGCAAAAGACCCCAGAAAAATCTTCGGTGCCGTATGCTCTTGCCCATTAAGATTCCGCCAAAGAGACAGGCGATAATATAAACCGCATTGACACCCAGGCGTATCTGTCCTTCTTTCAGCCGGAATTTATAAAGTGCTAAGGCCAGGACCACCAGCAGGATTCCGGTCAGTATGTAGGTGATAAGAAGGTTTCTTAGTGTGACCTGAAGCTTTGATTTTTCCATTTGACTACTCCTTATATCTTGTCTTATGATTCAGTATATTCTAGGGGTATGGCGGATATTCTTGGATGTCCTGACAATAAAATTGATACGGCACGTTCTCCCTGGGGCGATTCATCTTGCGCTCGCTTAAAACATGTGGTATAATCTCAAAGAATTAGGTGAATACAGGAGGTGTAAGTATATGAAACACGTGAAAACATTAAATTCCAGTACATTAAAAGAATCCATGAAGAAAGGCGGCTGCGGCGAGTGCCAGACTTCCTGCCAGTCAGCCTGCAAGACATCCTGTACAGTAGGAAACCAGAGCTGCGAGAACCGCAACCGTTAGTGAACAGCTGTGTCGTCCTGCGTTTACATATGAATGCAGAATGTGGATGGAAATAACTGTATAGAACAGCCATAAGGCAGATAAGCAGATGCCCCTACGGTCGTGATGACGGTAGGGGTTCCTTCGCTTGTCTGCTTAAAACCAATTATAGGACAAATTTTTTCAATTAAGGAGAATACAAGTGATTCATCAATATATTAACAACGGCTTCCATATTATTATGGATGTCAACAGCGGTTCCGTTCACTCTGTGGATCCGGTCATGTATGAGGCCGTAGAAATTGCAGCAGGCATGGTGCCGGAGATGGAAAAGCCCCAGGCTCTGCCAAGAGAGGTGGGGGAAGAACTGCAAAGCAGCCTTGCTGGAAAATACGGAGAAACAGAAGTGGGGGAAGCTCTGGAGGAGATCCAGTATCTGATCGACAGGGGAGAGCTGTTTACAAAGGATGTATATCACGATTACGTGGTTGATTTTAAAAAACGTAGTACAGTGGTAAAGGCTCTTTGCTTACATATTGCCCATGACTGCAACTTAGCCTGCAAATATTGTTTTGCGGAAGAGGGAGAATACCATGGCCGCAGGGCACTGATGTCCTTTGAAGTTGGGAAAAAAGCCCTGGACTTTCTCATTGCCAATTCCGGCAACCGGAGAAACTTAGAAGTGGACTTTTTCGGCGGAGAGCCGCTGATGAACTGGGGAGTAGTAAAGCAGCTTGTTGAATACGGACGGGAAAAAGAGAAAGAATATAATAAGAACTTCCGTTTTACCATGACCACCAACGGCGTTTTGCTGAACGATGAGATCATGGAATTCTGCAACCGGGAAATGAGCAACGTGGTCCTAAGCCTTGACGGGCGTAAAGAGGTCAATGACAATATGCGCCCCTTCCGCAACGGAAAAGGCAGCTATGACTTAATCGTTCCCAAATTCCAGAAGTTCGCACAGCTGAGAGGAACCAGGGATTATTACATCAGGGGCACCTTTACCCGCAATAATATGGATTTTGCAAAGGATGTCCTGGAATTTGCTGATCTTGGTTTTTCAAGCATGTCCATTGAGCCGGTGGTAGCTCAGGCGGAAGAGGACTATGCCATCAGGGAGGAAGATCTTCCACGGATCCTTGAGGAGTATGATAAACTTGCCGTGGAATACATTAACAGGGAGAAGGAAGGCAAAGGATTTAATTTCTTCCATTTTAATATTGATTTAAATCAGGGGCCCTGTGTGGCAAAGCGTTTGTCCGGCTGCGGTTCAGGAACTGAGTATCTGGCAGTAACTCCCTGGGGAGATTTTTATCCATGCCATCAGTTTGTGGGTGAGGAGGAATTCCTTCTGGGAAATGTGGATACAGGCGTGACAAATTTAGAGATCCGGGATGAATTTAAGCTTTGCAATGTTTATGCAAAGGATAAATGCCGGGACTGTTTTGCAAGGTTTTACTGCAGCGGAGGCTGTGCGGCCAATTCCAATAACTTTCATGGAAAGTTGACGGATGTTTATGAAATCGGCTGCGAAATGCAGAAAAAGCGGATCGAATGCGCCATTATGATCAAGGCTGCTTTAGCGGAAGAATGAGAATACAAAAGTAACTGCTGATCGTTCAAAGAAATCAAGGAAAAGGAAGCTTAAATGAATTATAAGATCATTGCAAGGGATGGACGTGCGAAGCGGGGGGCAGTAACCACTGTTCACGGAACGATCCAGACCCCGGTGTTCATGAATGTGGGCACGGTGGGAGCCATTAAGGGTGCTGTTTCCACGGATGACCTTCGTGAGATCAAAACCCAGGTAGAGCTGTCAAACACTTACCACCTTCATGTTCGTACCGGCGATAAATTAATCAGGGAATTTGGCGGACTTCACCGGTTCATGAATTGGGACCGTCCCATTCTCACAGACTCCGGCGGCTTTCAGGTGTTTTCCCTCACCGGCCTAAGGAAAATCAAAGAAGAAGGCGTTTACTTCCAGTCCCATATTGACGGACACAAGATATTCATGGGACCGGAAGAGAGCATGCAGATCCAGTCCAATCTGGCCTCTACCATAGCCATGGCCTTTGACGAATGTCCGCCTCATCCGGCCACCAGGGAATATATGCAAAACAGCGTGGACCGTACTACCAGATGGCTGGAACGGTGCCGGACCGAGATGGCAAGGCTCAATTCCCTGCCTGATACCTTAAACAGGGATCAGTTATTGTTTGGCATCAATCAGGGCGGAACCTTTGAAGACATCCGGATCGCCCATGCCAAGACCATATCTGCCATGGATTTGGACGGCTATGCATTAGGCGGCCTGGCCGTGGGAGAAAGCCATGACGAGATGTACCGGATCTTAGATGAAACAGTTCCTTATCTTCCGGAAAATAAACCCACCTATCTGATGGGGGTAGGAACCCCTGCCAACATTTTGGAATCCGTGGACAGAGGAGTTGATTTCTTTGATTGTGTATATCCGTCAAGAAACGGCCGTCATGGTCATGTGTACACCAATCATGGAAAAATGAATTTATACAATATCAAATACCAACTGGATCATAAGCCCATTGAAGAAGGCTGCGGGTGTCCGGCCTGCCGTTCCTACAGCAGAGCCTATATCAGGCATCTTTTAAAGGCAAAAGAAATGCTTGGCATGAGATTATGTGTCTTGCATAATTTGTATTTTTATAATACAATGATGGAAGAGATCCGCGACGCAATCGAAAACCACTGTTATGGGGCATACAAGGAAGAGAAGCTGGGCCGCATGATGGCAGGCCAGACTTCTTAAAAATGGTGGACAAGCAGGCGGCGGATCGTTATATAAGGAGGAAATGGTTATGTTATCAGCAACAGGCGGTACTATGGGCATTGGTTTCTGGGTGATCTACATCGCAGTGATCTTTGGCTTCATGTACTTTATCGCAATCAGACCACAGAAAAGGGAGAAAAAGAAACAGCAGGAGATGTTTGCAAACATTGCAATCGGAGACAGCGTGTTGACCTCAAGCGGTTTTTATGGTGTCATCATTGATATGACCGATGATACGGTTATTGTAGAGTTCGGCAACAATAAGAACTGCAGGATTCCCATGCAGAAGACTGCTATCGTTCAGGTGGAAAAACCACAGGCTTAAAAAATCAGGGTACCCGGAAAGAGGCTTACTTTTTCCGGGTACTTTTTTAATGGGGCCATCCGGCAAAGCAGGGACATGCCAGCCGGTAAATATCCGGTCCCGGTAATCATTGGCGGTGCCTGATATTGAATCCGGTATACTGCAGTACCTTGAATGCTGGGAAAAAACGCTGTCAATCATTTAAGAATATATTACGTTGTTTTTAAACCGTCACAGAAGTGGCGGCTTTTTTTATCGAGGAAAGTTCGTCCTATACGATAAAAACCCTCCGGCAGGAGAGTCTGCAAAGCGTACTTTCTGCTCATCATACGAAAGCTCTCCGGCTTTCCCTATCAGTTAGCAGGGTACATTTTTTGACTGTGGTGAAAGGAAATTTCTTGAAAACATATTTGGCAAAAATTTAACAAGTAATTATGTATAATTATTACAAAAAATATAAGTGTAAAACCATATTTTACAGTAATAATTAGCAATAATTCCGAAAAGAAATATTATTACATTAATATATTGACATGAAATAAAAATTCATTTACAATTCGAGATGTAAACACAAACCGTATTCAGCAATGAATACGAATCATGTATTGGAGGGCTACATAGATGAAAATGAGCATGTTTATGGAAAAAAGTCTGGCTGCCATGCTGGCAGCAGGTATGACGGTTAGTCTGATCGGATGCGGCGGCCAGACAACAGAATCTGTACAGACAGAAAAGGCGCAGCAAACGACAACTGCACAAGGGACGTCAGCAGGAAGCGAAACAGGCGGAGGAGAGGTCACACTGGAATTTCAGCAATGGTGGGGGGTAGAATTACCGGATGGTGTCCTTAAGGAGATCTGCGACGGATTCACAGAACAGTCAGGGGTAAAGATCGAATTATTAAGCAATCCTTATGCAGATACCAAGACACAGATTGCAGCCGGCGCGGCGGCAGGAACCATGGCAGATGTAGTAGGTCTTGACGGATCGTGGGTTTATGATTTTGCAAAACAGGGTTCCATTACAAATATGACTGAGCTGATGTCAGCAGATGGTTATGATGACGGACAATTATCTGATCAGATTAAAGTAGACGGAAATACATATATGATCCCGGTAGTCAACTTTGCATATCCCATGTATGTCAATAAAACGCTGTTGGAGTCAGCGGGCATTTCAGAAGTCCCCAAGACATGGGGGGAATTTACGGAAGCCTGTAAAAAAGTTTCAGCAGCAAATAAAGGAGTTGCGGGCTGGGCCATCCCCTTGTCAACAGAATCCCCCAGCGGAATTCAGAACAATTTCATGAGCTGGTTATGGGCTTCAGGCGGAACCATGCTAAAGGATGGGAAACCGGCTTTGACAGATAACCCGCTTATGTCAGATACCGTAGATTTTGTAAAAGGATTATTTGATGCAGGTGTGGTTGCACCGGGGGCTTATTCCATGAAAGAAGCAGATATGGTGGAAGAGTTTACAAATGGCCGCGTTGCATTTATGACGGATTCACTTGCCCATTTGACAACGATCAAAAAAGAAGCGCCTGATTTAAAGTTTGAATTCATGCCTGTTCCGGTAAAAGAAGGTTACACAGGAAAGAGCGGCATGGATGTGGCCAACTGGGGTATTGGCATTGCAGAAAACTGCGAACAGAAAGCAGAAGCCATGAAGTTTGTGGAATACTTGATGAGCCCTGAAGTAAATGCCAGGCTTGCAGTGTATGCAAATGCCTTCCCTGGAAATGTAAATGCCAAACCAGACTATTCCAAAGCTGATGAGTTATTTGTAAAAGCATATGAATTATACCAGCAGTGCTACGCAATCAATGAATTTACCGGGCTTCCCACATCAGAAGAATTAATGAGACAGTTTGATGAGCAATTACAGTTATACATTGACGGCGATACGGCATCAACTGCTGATATGCTGTCCGCAACACAGGAGATTTGGCAGGGAGCATTCCAATAACGACCGGTCAGGCTGCATTATAAATAGTGCAGCCTGATGTTAAAAAGGAGGGAATGAGTGAGTTGGCTAAGGAAAGAGAAACAACGAAAAAGGAAAGCAGCGGTAAGATGTCACAGGCAATGAAAAAGAAGCGTGAACCTTACCTTTATCTCCTTCCAACAATTGTGCTGATGCTTTTATTGCTGATTATCCCCATCTGCATGGTGGTCCGGTACTCTTTTTTTGATAATGTTATTGTCAAAAAAGATCCTGTATTTGTTGGGCTAAAGAACTATGGCATGATCCTGTCAGACAAATCATTTTTTGTTGCAGTGAAAAATACCTTGTTTTTTGTGGGTGTCAGTGTAATTGTGCATATGTTTTTAGGAATGCTGTTTGCCATACTTCTTAATACAAGGTATATAGGAATTAATTTGAAAGCATTTTTCCGGGTGATTTATGTATTGCCCTGGATGTTTACGGCATCGGTTATCGCCATCTTATGGAAAATGATGATGAATCCCAATGGGATTATTAACTACTTACTGCAAATCACCAATCTCACATCTTCCCATATAGAATGGCTGGGTTCCCGGAATTTCGCATTGTTTTCTGTAACGCTGATCAATATATGGGCCGGATATCCATTTTATATGGTCAGCATCCTGGCAGGACTTCAGGGAATACCCACGGATCTTTATGAGGCATCCGCCATTGACGGGGCAAATGCAGTACAGCAGTTTTTCCGCATTACCATTCCCCAGTTAAGGCCCATTATTATCAGCTTGTTAATGCTGGATTTTGTGTGGACGATACAGCAGTTTGCCCTGATCTGGATGACCACAGGCGGGGGACCGATCAATGCCACAGAAATGATAAGTACTTTTATTTATAAAAGGGGATTCAGTAAATATCAATATTCCCAGGCCTCTGCATCAGCAGTGATCTTACTGGTTGTTTGTTCCGTCATAGCAGTTTTTTATGTGCGGCATCAGAGAGAGAGGGACTGATTATGGTAGGAAAGAAAAAGTGGTACATAAAACTATTGATTATGCTCCTTCTGGCAGCCGGAGCACTGTTTTCGGGGTTTCCCATATTATGGATGCTCCTCAGCTCCTTTAAGCCAAATGGGGAAATATTTGCATGGCCGCCCACATGGATATCAGCGAATTTCAGTTTGAAAGCATATAGTTCAATTTTTCACAATCCTGAAAAGGTGAGATTTTTTATCAACAGCTATTGCATTGCAATGCTTGTGGTAATTTTGACCCTGATCATTGGGATACTTGCATCTTACAGTTTCAGCCGTTTTAATTTTCCGGGAAAAAGCGTTATCAATACCCTTATCGTCAGCGTGCAGGCAGTACCTCCCATCACCCTTCTGATCCCATATTTAAGCCTGATTGTCAGCTTGAAATTATATAACACATATGGAGCACTGATCCTTACGTATATGCTGTTTACATTGCCCTATGCCATTCTGATGATTACGGGATACATGAATACTCTGCCAAAGGATTTAGATGAAGCGGTAATGATTGACGGCGGTTCCAGGTTTGTGGCTCTTTGGACAGTGCTGGTTCCGGTATCAGTTCCCGGCCTGGTTTCCGTGGGAATGTATACCTTCATGCAGGCATGGAATGAATATTTGTTTGCATTGGCATTGACCAAAACAAATGAAATGCGGACGGTACCGGTGGGCATCAGCTTACTCATGGGACAGCATGCGTATGAGTGGAATCAAATGATGTCCATGAGCGTATTGGGCTCCTTGCCTGTATTGATTCTTTTTTTGTTTTTCCAGCGGTACTTTATTGCCGGCATGACAGCAGGAGCTGTAAAAAATTAATACGTATGATTATCCGGAAACGGAAATCTAATAAAAAAAGTTGGAGGAAAAAACTATGCTATTAAACATGAAAGAACTGCTAGCGGCTGCAAATGAAAACAATTTTGCTGTTCCTGCATTTAACATCAGCTCCTATGCGATGTTCAATGGAATTATGGAGGCCTCAGAAGAGGAACATGCGCCGGTTATTATTTCGATCCATCCGGATGAATTGAGTCATATTGGAACAGATGTCATTCAGGCAATCAGGCAGAGGGCTTATAAAACAAAGATACCGGTATGCATCCATCTGGATCATGGCGCCTCCTTTGAGCAGATCATGGTTGCCATTCAGGCAGGATATACCTCTGTTATGATAGACGGCTCCAGCCTGCCTTTTGAAGAAAATATTGCTGTTTGCCAAAAGGTTTGTGAAGCGGCACATGGGGCAGATGTATCGGTAGAGGGTGAACTGGGCACAATCGGAACCACCGATTCCTCAGAAACAGAAAATCAGGTTATCATTTATACAAAGCCGGATGATGCTGCTAAATTTGTAGAGGAAACAGGGGTTGACACACTGGCAATCGCAATCGGAACCTGCCACGGATTATACCCTGCCGGAATGAAGCCGGAATTAAAGCTGGATTTATTAAAAGAGATCAAATCCAAAGTATCCATTCCCCTGGTACTCCATGGAGGATCCAATAATCCGGATAAAGAGATCGGGGAATCAGTAACGTTAGGTGTGAATAAAATCAATATTTCCAGCGATATTAAAGCGGCATATTATATTAAAATGAGAGAGGTTTTAAAAGACGGCAGCCTCCGGGAACCAAATATGATTGAACCGCCTTGCATAGAAGCCATGAAGGAAGTGGCATATCACAAGATCCGGCTTTTTAAGGCGGACGGAAAGGCTGCACTTTACTAATCAAAGATCATATCATGGCCCTGTAAAATGGAAAGCGATTGTTTTTATTTTATGGGGCAGATCTTTTTTATGGGAAATGGTATATATAGCATGAGAGGGCGGGCGGATAGAATGAAGACAGAGGAAAAATATATTGAAACGTATGAACAAATGGAACCGCTGATCAGAAGCAGAATTGAAAATAATGCTTTCACAGCACTTGGTTACACCAGTAATCTGGATGTATTGTGTGATTTTCAGATAGAAGTATTCAATCAGCTTTTAAATAAATATCTTCCCAATGGGGATTTAGCCGGAATGAAGGCGGCTGAAGAGATCGCTGATATGAAGGGGTTTTTGGAAACCATTGTGTATTTCTGCACCAATGGAATCGGCGGAGAAGTTGATATCTCGGATTTCGGCATGATCAGGGATACGTTTGAAGTAAAAAAAGGCATGGGCGGAACCGCGACCCAGGGGGCCATGGCTTTGGCAGCAGTCACATGTCCTTCCATCATTCATTTGACGGATGATTCCAAAGAGGTATGTGATATTTTAAATTCACCATATATTTATACGGTTTCCAACGAAGGAGAATTAATCCATACAGATCAGATCACACAAACGGCAGAGCAGGAAATACATTATATCATTCAGTTTAAAAAAGGAGATGTGATTTGCCTTGGCAGCCAGAAGATCACAATTCCAACCTCAAACAGACTGATCATAACCAAAATCACGGTCAATGAAACGCTTCCTTTCTCGGCTTCCTACTTCACCTACATAGAAACTCATGCCGCAAATATTAAGAGCAATGTCCTTTCCAGCTTTAACGCCATTCAGGATAAAGATATCTTAGAACAAAGGCTGGCTTATGTAAAGGAACATATCAAAAAATATAAGGCAAACAATGAGGCTGGCATCGTATATTTTGAAGATGCACATTATCATAATAGGGAAATCCGGAAGCTGTGCCTGGAGATGCTTTATCCATATGTTGATATTTTGAGTTTAAATGAAGAAGAATTAGAGTACACCCTCACCATGTATGATTTTCCCATAGAAATCCATGATATACATTCCTGTATTAAGGGAGCAGCCTATATCAAAGAACGGTTTTCTGTAAAAAAAGGAATCATTGTACATACCAAGGATTATTCCATGTATCTTGGCGAAGCATTAAGAGGGGATATTGAAAAAGGATTGATGCTGGGCAATATGCTGGCCACTGCAAAGGCGGTCAATGGGTGGTATGGAACAAAAGAACAGATCAGTGAAGTCATAAAGCTGCCGCTAAGTGAAAAAGGAATGAGAAACAGGGAATTGGCAGCAAAAGAGCATTTTTCCTGGGAGGTGGTTTTGGTACCGTCGAAATACATTGACAAACCAAAGTATACCATTGGATTAGGGGATTCCTTTGTTGCCGGCGTACAGATGTGTTTTGAATAAAAAGCTTGAAAAAGGGCGGGATTTACGGCAATATAATAAGGTATGAAGGGAGGGACATGATGTTAGATAAACCCGTATTGGAAGTGATCAAGGATAATTATGGAAAGATATTCTCAGCGGAGAAGAAAGTAGCGGATTTTGTTTTGGAACATCCACAGGAAGCGGTGGATGCAAATGTTTCTGAATTGGCAAAGGCCAGCGGCGTGAGTGATGCAACGGTTGTGCGCATGTGCCATCATCTGGGATATAAAGGATATTATCAGTTCCGGCTGATGCTGGCAAAGGATGTGGGAAGAGATGAGGGAGAAGAAATTGAAGAGCTGCAGAACACACCCAATCCTGTCATGAAAATTTTCCAAAAGTATGTGAATTCATTAACAGCCATAGCAGAATGCATTGATGAAGAAGATATGCGGTCCTGTGTGAATTTGATAAAGGAATGCAAGCAGGCTCATGTTTTAGCAGTAGGAAATACAATGCCTCTGGCACTTTATATGGGTTTCAGATTAGGAAGACTGGGAGTGAAATGCACCTATGGCATCTCGCCGGAATATTTTTTGAATCATGTAAATCTTGCTGATAAAGATGATATTATTATAGCAATTTCCCAATCGGGAAGTTCCAGACAGATTATACAAGGTATGGAATTAGCCAGGGAAAAAGGCCTTAAGATAATGGCCATTACCGGATACAGGCAGTCACCGGTATCGGAGTTAGCTGATTACGTATTGATCTCAAATGGAAGAAAGGAATCCTTTGATTATTATAAAAATTACGCTCACTTAAAAGAAACGGCATTAATCGACGCATTGCTGGAATTGCTGACAAACTGGAAAAAAATTGAGGAAACGGACGCAGATAAGCCTGAGGTCATTTTATCTGAATATAAGTATTGACCCGCTTTGACCCGGGAGAGTCTGGCGCTGCACAGGAAAGGAGCGGTCTGATGAAACGGTCAGAAATTAATACGGTAATAAAAGATATGGAACAGCTTATCAGGGAGCATAAATTTGAAATTCCCCCTTTTGCAAAATGGACTGCAAGGGAATGGTCAGATAAGGGATATGAATATGATGAAATCAGGGATAATAAGCTGGGCTGGGATATTACGGACTTTGGTCTGGGAAAATTCAGCCAGGTCGGTTTTTCCCTGCTCACCATCCGCAATGGCAATTTAAACATGGATCAATATAAAAAAACCTATGCAGAGAAACTGCTGATGCTCTATGAAGGGCAAACAGTTGCCATGCATTTTCACTGGAGTAAGATGGAAGATATAATTAACAGAGGCGGGAATGATGTATATATCACTGTGTATAACGGTTCAGAAGATGGAAGGATTCTGGATACGGATGTGACTGTCCGCATGGATGGGAAGTTAAGCATCGTATCTGCCGGAACAAAGGTAAAATTATCTCCGGGAGAAAGCATAACCATTACTCCCTGCATGTACCACGATTTTGCGGTACCGGATAGAGGCGGAAGCGTACTGCTGGGAGAGGTCTCCATGTGCAATGATGATGACAACGACAACCGGTTTGCGGATGCTGCAGTAGGAAGGTTTCCGGAAATAGAAGAAGATGAGCCGCCGTACCGGCTGCTTTGCAATGAATATCCGGAAGCAGGGCAATTGTGCAAGAAGAAATGATCCATAAGAGAATCATGAATATATTAGAAGTCCTTATCAGTGCCTGAATACTGATAAGGACTTCTTGATGAATCACCTTCTATAAATCAAAAATACTTCGCTCCGAATCCCCCCTCCGGCCTGTCTTCCGGAGTCAGTATACACCATGGGGTTTTCAACATATGATTTATTAAGGGGTGTTGTTTTTTAAATCCAGCCTCCGTCAAGGCCGATGACCTGCCCGGTCAGATAGGAGTTTTTATAGCCCAGGTGGTAAACCAGGTCGGCTACTTCCTCCGCTTTTCCCAGACGTCCGGCAGGGATCTCATCGATGAGAGCGATTAATTCATCCTCTTCGAGAAACTGGTTCATTTCCGTATCAATGGCACCGCAGGCAACGGCGTTGACCTGGATATTGCTTGGAGCCAGTTCCTTGGCCAAGGCCTTTGTAAAGGCGTTGATGCCGCCTTTTGTGGCTGAGTAAGCGACTTCACAGGAGGCGCCGGATATTCCCCATACAGAAGAGATATTAATGATCTTTCCTTGCTTTTTTTCCACCATTCCGGGAATGGCCAGCTTGCAGCAGTTGAATACTGAGGTTAAGTTGGTGCGGATAATCCGGTCCCAGGCATCCGTGCTCATATCCTGTAAAAGGCCGATGTAGGAAATGCCTGCGTTGTTGACTAGGACATCCAGTGTTCCGAACTGCCTGCGCACCTGTTCAAAGAGTGCCTGGCACTGGTCCGTGTCCCCCATGTCCCCTATGCAGGAAAGACAAGATACCTGATAGGCTTCCAGCTCCTTTTTTACCTGCAAAAGGCGGTCCTCGCTGTGGAGGCAGTTGATGACCACGTTATATCCTTTTTTTGCAAACTTAACTGCAACGGCTTTTCCGATCCCCCGGGAAGCTCCGGTTATGAGTACTGTTTTTCTAGCCATAAAATCACCCTTTCTGTCAGTTTATGATACCCTTATTTTATCAAATCATCAGACAGAATGCAACGTGGCCGGACAGAGGGGGTTTATAATTTTGTGATTTTGTTACGAACCAGGCATTGCATACTTAAGGGCTGGTGAGATATAATGAAGGAAGAAAACTTAATATCAGATAGAATATAGAAAGCAGGTAGATAAATATGAATGAGATTTATGATGTCGTGATCATCGGGTCCGGGCCCGCAGGGCTTTCGGCCGCGGTTTATGGTAAAAGGGCTGAACTTAAAATGGTAGTGATCGAAAAGGAGATCGCCAGCGGCGGGCAGGTCCTTAATACCTATGAAGTGGATAATTACCCGGGGCTGCCGGGAATCAACGGCTATGATCTTGGCATGAAATTCCGGGAACATGCAGAAAAGCTGGGAGCGGAATTTTCTACAGATGAAGTGCTTCGGATCGAAGCAGGCGACGGAGAATTTACCGTGGTAGGAGAAGAGAAGACCTACGCAACAAAAACGGTCATCATTGCTACGGGAGCACAGCACCGGAAGCTGAGTGTGATCGGAGAAGAGGAGCTTACCGGTATGGGAGTTTCCTACTGTGCTACCTGTGACGGCGCATTTTTCCGCAATAAGGTGGCAGCCGTGGTAGGCGGCGGTGATGTTGCCATTGAGGATGCGATTTTCCTGGCCAGAATGTGCAAAAAGGTATACTTAATTCATAGGAGGAATAAGCTGAGGGGAGCAAAGACCCTGCAGACCCAGCTGTTTAATCAGAAAAATGTGGAAATCATCTGGGATACCGTGGTAGAGGAGATCGAAGGCGGAGACCAGGTGGAATCCCTGACCATAAAGAATGCCAAAACCGAGGAAATGAAAAAGCTTGCGGTTGACGGAGTGTTCATTGCGGTGGGAATCAATCCTCAAAGCGAAGCCTTTAATAACCTGGTGGAAATGGACCATGGTTATATCAAGGCAGAGGAAGACTGTGAAACCAATGTTCCAGGAATTTTCGCAGCCGGAGATGTGCGTACCAAGCAGCTTCGCCAGGTTTCCACAGCAGTATCCGACGGCGCAAATGCAATCACCAGCGTGGAGCGGTATTTAACCAGGATTTAAGCAAACAAAAAAGCAGCCGGACAAATGTCCTGGCTGCTTTTTTTCATGTTTTAGAATTCTGGTTCAATAAGGCCGTAGGAGCCGCCTTTTCTCTTATAAACCACATTGACTTCTTCTGTATCCGCATTTAAGAATACGTAGAAGTTGTGGCCAAGAAGTTCCATCTGGATACAAGCCTCTTCCGGATCCATGGGCTTTACTGCGAACTTCTTTGACTTAACGATTTCCACATGATCGTCGGTCAGGGTCTCTTCTTCTAAAAAGGCTTTGGAAAAGGAAGGAGCATTCAGCTTTTTGTCGATCAATTTATTCTTATATTTTTTCAACTGGCGTTCCAGGATCTCTTCCACGAGATCAATGGAAACGTACATGTCTGTACTGGATTCTTCAGCTCTGATTATATGTCCTTTCACTGGAATAGTCACTTCGATTTTCTGCATTTCTTTCTGCACGCTGAGTCTTACTGTTGCTTCTGTCGCAGGAGCGAAGAAACGGTCCAGCTTTCCAAGCTTGTCCTCGACTGCCTCGCGTAATCCCGGTGTAACCTCAATATTTCTCCCTGTAATTGTAAAACGCATAAGTCATCAGCTCCTTTTTCTTGAGATGGTTATAGTATAGCACATTATTTAGAACAGTTCAATTACATTGTAAAATTATAAGATAATAATCGATAATTTATTGTAAAATGTATCTACTTATATTTTTCCAAGTTTATTGAAAAACTATAGATGCACTTGTAAAAAAGTCAAGGGAAAAAGGGAACTTTTCGTCGAAAAAGGAAAGTTTATGACATATATACAAAAAGCGGAACGTCTGATGGTAGGATGGGAAATATGGGAATATGTGGAGAAAAAATGTGGATAATGTGGATAACTTGGTGTATAACTGTTTTTCTCCCTAATTATGGGATTTCATCGTGGGGATAAAACTGGGGGAAAAATACACAATGGGATGTGGATAATGTGGAAAACCGGAGAATCGAACAAGTTTTTTGTGCAATCTGTCAGATCGACATAATTTTTTCCAGTTTTGCCGTTGTTTGCTGGGGAAAAAAGGAAAGACCTGGGAATAATAGAGCCGGATTATTACCAGAATGTTAATTTTTTATGAATTCGTTGAATTAAAGAGGAGTTAGTGCTACAATATACGAGATTGTATCGTGTAGATCGTTAAAAGATTAGGAGAATGAATCATGAACCTCGTTCAAAAAATATTTGGAACTCATAGTGAAAGAGAATTAAAAATAATAGAGCCCATTGTGGATAAAATAGAATCTCTTCGTCCAACCATGGTAGCACTTACGGATGAAGAACTGAGAAACAATACAAAGCTTTTTAAAGAAAGGCTTGCTGCGGGCGAAACTCTTGACGACATTTTACCGGAAGCTTTTGCAACGGTAAGGGAGGCCGCACGAAGAGTTCTTAATATGGAACATTTCCGTGTACAGCTGATCGGAGGAATCGTTCTTCACCAGGGACGTATTGCTGAAATGAAGACTGGTGAAGGTAAGACTCTGGTATCCACCTGCCCTGCTTACTTAAATGCTTTAGCTGGTGACGGAGTGCAGATCGTAACAGTCAACGATTACCTGGCAAAACGAGATGCGGAGTGGATGGGAAGAGTCCATGAATTTCTGGGCTTGACCGTTGGTGTGGTGCTTAACTCCATGAATTCTGATGAAAGACGTACCGCATATGAATGTGACATTACCTATGTGACCAACAATGAACTTGGTTTCGATTATCTGAGAGATAACATGGCCATCTATAAGGAACAGATGGTTTTAAGAAATTTAGACTTTTGTATTATTGATGAGGTGGACTCGGTATTGATTGATGAGGCTAGAACGCCTCTTATTATTTCCGGACAGAGCGGAAAATCCACAAAGCTGTATGAGGTCTGCGACATTCTGGCCCGTCAGCTTGAGAGGGGAGAAGCCTCCGGCGAGTTTTCCAAGATGGCAGCCATCATGGGAGAAGAGATCACGGAAACCGGCGACTTCGTTGTGGATGAAAAGGACAAGGTCGTGAACCTGACCGAACAGGGTGTGGAAAAGGTAGAGCAGTTCTTCCATATTGAGAACTTATCCGATCCCCAGAACCTAGAGATCCAGCATAACATCATTCTGGCCCTTCGCGCCAATTATCTCATGTTCCGGGATAAGGATTATGTGGTAAAGGATGACGAGGTCCTGATCGTTGATGAATTTACGGGACGTATTATGCCCGGAAGACGTTATTCCGACGGACTCCATCAGGCCATCGAAGCAAAGGAACACGTGAATGTTCGCAGAGAGAGCAAAACTCTTGCAACCATCACCTTCCAGAACTTCTTTAATAAGTACAACAAAAAGGCCGGTATGACCGGTACCGCTCTTACAGAGGAAAAAGAATTCCGCAACACCTACGGAATGGATGCCATTTCCATTCCAACCAACCGTCCTGTAGCCCGTTTGGATCAGGAGGATGCGGTTTATAAAACAAAGAAAGAAAAATTTGAAGCCGTTTGTAATGAGGTGGAAATGGCTTATGAGAAGGGACAGCCTGTCCTGGTAGGTACCATTACCATTGAGACCTCTGAAATGTTAAGCAACATGTTACGGCGCCGGGGCATTCCCCATAAGGTGCTGAATGCAAAATATCATGAGCTGGAAGCTGAGATCGTGGCTGATGCAGGTGTGCACAAGGCCGTGACCATTGCAACCAACATGGCCGGCCGTGGTACGGATATTAAGCTTGACGATGAGTCAAAGGCAGCAGGCGGTTTAAAGATCATCGGTACTGAGCGTCATGAGTCACGCCGTATTGATAACCAGCTGCGCGGCCGTTCCGGACGTCAGGGAGATCCGGGTGAATCCAGATTTTATATTTCCCTTGAAGATGACTTAATGCGTCTGTTTGGTTCCGAACGACTGGTAGGTATGTTCAATGCCCTTGGTGTACCGGAAGGAGAGCAGATCGAGCACAAGATGCTTTCAAACGCCATTGAAAAGGCTCAGATGAAGATCGAGACAAACAACTACGGCATCCGTGAGAACCTTCTCAAATACGACGAGGTCATGAACGAACAGCGTGAAGTGATTTATGCGGAGAGAAGAAAGGTTCTGGACGGAGACAATATGCGGGATGTTGTCTTAAAGATGGTGACCGACATCGTAGAAAATGCGGTGGACCTTTCCATCAGTGAGGACCAGGCACCGGAAGATTGGGATTTAAACGAGCTTAACACCCTTCTCCTTCCCATCATTCCTTTAAATCCGGTCACTCTTCCTGAGGATAAGAAGATCAGGAAGAATGAGCTGAAGCACATGCTGAAGGAAGAAGCCATTAAGCTTTATGAATCAAAGGAAGCTGAGTTCCCGGAGGGAGAACAGATCCGTGAAATCGAGCGGGTGATTCTCTTAAAGGTGATTGATAATAAATGGATGTCCCATATTGATGACATGGACCAGCTGCGTCAGGGCATCGGCCTGCAGGCTTACGGACAGAGAGATCCGCTGGTGGAATACAAGATGAGCGGATATCAGATGTTTGATGAAATGACGGCGGCAATCAGGGAGGATACCGTAAGGATCCTGTTCCACATCCGCGTGGAGCAGAAGGTGGAAAGAGAACCGGCTGCCAAGGTGACAGGAACCAATAAGGACGACAGTGCTGCAAAAGCGCCGGTGAAAAAGGTGGAGGCCAAGGTTTACCCCAATGATCCGTGTCCATGCGGTTCTGGTAAGAAATATAAGCAGTGCTGCGGACGTAAATTAGTATAGTATTTTTATAAAATTGGAGTTCGCATCCCTTTTAAGGGCCGGACTCCAATTTTGTATTTATAAATTAAAAACAGAAAGCAGGTGACACAGTGGTAGAGTTAGACCAGTACAAATACGAATTATCAACCTTTGAAAAACCATTAGTGGAAGTGAGGGATTCACTTTGACTTAGATAATAAGTTAAAGAGGATCGATGAGCTGGATAAGTCCATGGAAGAGCCGGGCTTTTGGGAGGATCCTGAAAAGTCGGCCAAGATCGTACAATTTGCAAAGAATTTAAAGGATACGGTCCAGAGTTATAAGGATTTAGAGACGAAGTTTGAAGACATCGGCGTGATGATCGAAATGGGTAATGAGGAGAATGATCCTTCCGTGATTCCGGAAGTGGAAGAGATGTTAAGGGAATTCAAGGAAAAACTGGAATCCATGCGCATCAACACCCTTTTGTCCGGAGAGTATGACAGTGACAACGCCATATTAAGGCTTAACGCAGGCGCAGGCGGAACCGAGTCCTGTGACTGGTGCGGCATGCTGTACCGCATGTTCTGCCGCTGGGCAGAGAAGAAAGGCTTTTCTTTGGAGGTCCTGGATTACCTTGACGGGGAAGAAGCGGGCATCAAGTCCGTCACAGTGCAGATCAACGGGACCAATGCCTATGGGTATTTAAAGTCGGAAAAAGGCGTTCACCGTCTGGTGCGCATCTCTCCGTTTAATGCTGCAGGCAAACGCCAGACCTCCTTTGTATCCTGTGATGTTATGCCGGATATTGAAGAGGACCTTGATGTGGAGATCAACGACGAGGACCTTCGCATTGATACCTACCGTTCCAGCGGTGCAGGCGGGCAGCATATCAACAAGACCTCCTCAGCAATCCGCATCACCCACCTTCCTACTGGAATTGTGGTCCAGTGTCAGAATGAGCGTTCCCAGTTCCAGAACAAGGATAAAGCCATGCAGATGTTAAAGGCAAAGCTTTATCTGTTAAAGCAGCAGGAAAATGCGGAGAAACTCTCCGGTATCCGTGGGGATATGACGGAGATCGGCTGGGGGAACCAGATCCGTTCCTATGTCCTTCAGCCTTATACCATGGTCAAGGATCACAGGACCAATGCGGAAACAGGCAATGTTGGAAGCGTTCTGGACGGTTCCCTGGATCAGTTCATGTACGCCTATTTACGCTGGCTGAGCACAGGAGCAAAGGCCGGAGACAGCAGTGAGGAATAGAAGTCTTTCCCTGTATTTTTTTAAGAACCAAAGAAAATAAATAGAAAAATAGTTGCATACCCTGCATAAATATGATAATATCTTCCCTATGAGCACAGATGTATTTCGGTTGCGGACACAGAAGGGAAGATATTTTTATTATGGAAGAAAAAAGTAAATATTTTGTGGTAAAGCAGAAGGCTGTACCTGAAGTATTGCTGAAAGTAGTTGAGGCAAAAAAGCTGTTGGAATCGGAGCGCGTCATCACTGTTCAGGAGGCGACTGACCGGGTGGGGATCAGCCGCAGCTCTTTTTATAAGTATAAGGATGATATCTTTCCTTTTTATGATAATACAAAGGGAAAAACCATTACTCTTGTGATGCAGATGGATGATGAACCGGGCTTACTGTCCGACCTGCTTCATGTGGTAGCTGTGTACCGAGCCAATATCCTTACCATACACCAGAGCATTCCGGTCAATGGGGTGGCCACCTTGACATTAAGCGTGGAAGTCCTTGAGACAACCGGCAATGTTTCAAAAATGGTGGAGGATATGGAAGAAAAAAATGGGGTCCACTACGTTAAAATTTTAGCCAGGGAGTAGAGAGATATGAAAAATATTGCAATTATGGGCTATGGTACCATTGGATCAGGCGTGGCAGAGGTTTTGGAAAGAAACAGGGAGATGATTGCCAAAAGGGTCGGCGACAAGGTAGAAGTGAAGTATGTTCTGGATTTAAGGGAATTCCCGGGGGATCCAATGGAAAAAAGAATTGTTCATGACTTTTCCGTCATTGAGAAGGATTCTGAAGTGTCCATGGTGATCGAGACTATGGGAGGATTAAATCCCGCTTATCCCTTTGTAAAGGCAAGCTTAGAGGCAGGAAAACATGTGGCAACCTCCAACAAGGCCCTGGTGGCTGCATACGGCACCGAGCTTTTAGAGATTGCCAGAGAACATAACGTGAACTTCTTTTTCGAGGCCAGCGTAGGCGGAGGCATTCCCATCATACGCCCTCTTTACACCTCCCTTGCCGGGGAGGAGATTGAAGAGATCACCGGAATTTTAAATGGAACCACAAACTATATATTGACAAAAATGGACAAAGCGGGAGAGACCTTTGAAGCGGCCTTAAGAAAGGCTCAGGAGCTTGGTTATGCGGAAAGAAACCCGGAAGCCGATGTGGAAGGACACGACACCTGTCGAAAGATTGCCATTCTGACAGCCGTGGCAACGGGACACGAGGTCAATTACGAGCATATTTATACAGAAGGGATTACAAAAATAACGGATGTGGATTTCCGCTATGCCGATGCAATGGGAACCTCTGTGAAGCTGTTTGGTTCAAGCAGAATCCGGGAAGGGATTGCCCATGCATTTGTAGCCCCGGTCATGATCGGAAAGGATCACCCCTTATATTCGGTAAATGACGTATATAACGGCATTCTTGTAAAAGGAAATATGTTAGGCACTTCCATGTTCTACGGAAGCGGAGCAGGAAAGCTTCCCACAGCCAGCGCTGTGGCCGCGGATATTATTGAAGCCCTGAAAGACAATGGCCGTCATGTGGAAATGGGCTGGGACAGGGAAAGCCTTGCCATTTCAGCCATAGACAGCTTCTCCTTCCGCTATTTTGTAAGAATCAAGGGGATCGCTGAAAAGCGCATGAAAGAAGTGGAGGAAGTATTCGGAAAGGTGGAAGTGGTGGAACTGGACCATATGGATGAATTTGCGGTCCTTACTGAAGTCATGACTGAAGAAGAATATGAAGAAAAAGCGAAAAAGCTGTCAGGGATCAGGCAGCGCATCCGCGCAGAATTGAATGCAAACAAGTAATCCCCTGCTTCCGGTTTGTGGAGAACGAAACAGCGGGCATGGTGGCTTGCTTGTATCAGCGGGGGGCTGAATGCCCCGCTGATAAGGCGTGAAGCGGAGCTGGAATCTCCGCTTTACAAGGTGTAACAGTTTATGAGCATACAGCAAAGCGGATGGGAATATCCGCTTGACTTTTCGCCAGGAGGCATCAATGTTAGTAGTGAAAAAATTTGGCGGTAGCTCCGTCGCAGACAAGGAAAGAATTTTTAATGTGGCAAAGCGCTGCATTGAGGAATATGAAAAAGGCAATCAGGTAGTAGTGGTCCTGTCCGCTATGGGAAAGACTACGGATGGTCTCATTGCAAAAGCCTATGAGATGAATCCAAACCCTCCAAAGAGGGAAATGGATATGCTCTTAGCCACAGGAGAACAGGTCAGCGTGGCACTTATGGCTATGGCAATGAATTCTTTGGGGGTTCCGGCCGTTTCTTTAAATGCGTCCCAGGTGGCCATGCACACCACCTCTGCTTATGGGATGGCAAAATTAAAGAGGATCGATACGGAACGCATACGGCATGAGCTGGAGGCCAGAAAGATCGTGATCATCACAGGCTTTCAGGGAATCAATAAATACGATGACTTAACAACACTTGGCAGAGGGGGCTCCGATACGACTGCAGTAGCCCTGGCCGCTGCCCTCCATGCGGACTCATGTGAGATCTATACTGATGTGGATGGTGTATACACAGCAGACCCCCACATTGTTCCAAATGCCAGAAAGCTTCCGGAGGTTTCTTATGATGAAATGCTGGAATTTGCTTCCCTGGGAGCAAAGGTGCTTCATAACCGGTCTGTGGAGATGGCAAAGCGCTATGGAGTTCAGTTGGTTGTTCTGTCAAGCCTGACCAGAGCAGAAGGTACAGTTGTCAAGGAGGAAACAAAATTGGAAAGAATGCTGGTTAGCGGCGTGGCCGCAGATAAGAATGTAGCCCGTATTTCAGTAATCGGGGTCAAAAATACGCCTGGAATTGCTTTTAAGATCTTTAATCTCCTGGCAAAGAACAATATTAACGTGGACATCATCATTCAGTCCATTGGGCGGGAAGAGCGAAAAGACATTTCCTTTACGGTAGCAAAGACCGATTTAAAGGAAACCATGGATCTTTTAAGGGAAAATAAGGAATCCATTACCGCTCAGGATGTGACAAGCGAGGAAGGCGTAGCCAAGATTTCCATCATCGGTGCAGGTATGACAGGCAATCCGGGAGTGGCTGCAAAGATGTTCGAGGCCCTATCAAGCGCTAACGTAAACATTAAGATGATCGCCACCTCTGAGATCAGGATAACAGTTTTGATCGATGAAGCAGATGTAAACCGTGCTATGAGGACGGTCCATGATGCCTTTGATCTGGCGGATTAGAGGCTGCAAAAAATGAACTGGTTAAAAAAATTATTTGGCCTGGGGCTTCCCTGCCTGTTTCAAACCCTGACCGGACTTTATTGCCCGGGCTGCGGCGGGACCCGGGCCATCCGGTCATTGTTAAAGGGGGACTTACGGATGAGTTTTCAGTATCATCCGTTGGTCCTTTATGCTGTTTTTGTACTGTTTTTGGAAATGATCCTAAGGGCTGCCGTTAAAAGGCAAAAGTCTTCCGTGGATATAAGAAAAGCAGACAGGATATTTATCCTGGCAGGGGCCGCGATCGTGGCGGCCAATTGGATTTTCAAGAATTATATGCTGGTCTTTAAAGGTGTGGACCTGCTTCCTCTTTTGAGGTAGTCCCTATTCTCCAGAAGGAGAGGTGGCTGTAAGGGCCTGGGAGGCAGTTTCAAAAACCTGTCTGAAGTAGTGGCCCAAAGGTGTGTTGGTGTCCATGGTATCATATACAAAAATAATGAACAATGCCATCATAAGTCCGCAGACTGTGGAAATAACAGACAGGATCAGACCGAGCTGGGCCTGCTGGGTAAAGGGTTTTCCCTGTCTGGAAAGCACTGCGCATGCGATGCCCATCAGGCCGAGAAAAAGACCGGCCGGCAGACTCCAGATGCTGAATAAGGGGATGCAGTCGCTGGCCAGTCCAATACCGCCCAGAAGAACGGACCAGAAGGCCAGAAAAGAACCTGTGGGACGGATCTGGGGCAGCATACCGTTGTTGCTGTTATGATTTTCTTCCATTCGTGATTTACCTCGTTTTCATATACCATATTATCGGAAGCAAAAGCACTTTCGATAAGTTATACTATTGTATGATTGTAGCATGAAAAGTCCCCCGTGTCCAGACAGGTCTTGCATTAGACCGGTTGATGAATTATAATAGTAAGTTGAATGAAGACTGGAAGAAAATGTCTTTCAGCTCCCGTTTGAACAGCGTGCCCTGCTTCACCGGGCATCAGCCGGATATGCACTCGGATCCCTTGATTCATCAGAATGGAAAGGTTGAAGGGTATGCAGACATATCTTTTTGTGTCACCAGTATATAAATTTTGAAAAACAAGGGGATCGCCATGGATATAATAAAGGCATTACAAGAAGAACTTTCCATTACCCGCGGACAGGTGGAAGCAGCAGTTAAGCTCATTGATGAAGGGAACACCATCCCGTTTATCGCAAGATACCGGAAGGAGGTTACGGGCTCCTTAAATGATGAGGTTCTGCGAAACTTAGATGAGCGGCTCCGCTATCTGCGGAATTTAGAAGAGCGGAAGGAGCAGGTCCTTTCCTCCATCAGGGAGCAGGAGAAGCTGACTCCTGAGCTGGAAAAAAAGATATTGGAAGCCCAGACCCTGGTTGCTGTAGAGGATTTATACCGTCCCTATAAACCTAAAAGAAGGACAAGGGCCACCATTGCAAAGGAAAAGGGGCTGGAGCCTCTTGCGGATCTGATCATGCTTCAGATGATTAAGACTCCCTTAACAGAGGCCGCGGACCAGTACCTTTCCGAAGAAAAAGGCGTTTCTTCCCCGGAAGAGGCTATAAGCGGAGCAAAGGACATCCTGGCAGAACGGATTTCCGACAATGCGGAATACCGCACCTACATCAGGAATGCTACCATGAACCAGGGAAGTCTTCAGGGAACGGCAAAGGATGAAGAAGCGGAATCCGTATATGAAATGTATTATAACTACGAGGAAACCATTAAAAAATCCGCAGGCCACAGGATACTGGCATTAAACCGTGGAGAAAAAGAGAAGATTCTCACGGTAAAAATACTCGCTCCCGTGGAACAGATTCTTCGTTTTCTGGAAAAGCAGGTAATTGTAAGAGACAACCCATACACCACTCCTGTCTTAAAAGAGGTGATCGTGGACAGCTATGACCGTCTGATCGCCCCTGCCATTGAGCGGGAGGTGAGAAGCTCTTTGACGGAGCAGGCAGAGGATGGAGCGATCCGGGTGTTCGGTAAGAACTTAGAACAGCTTTTGATGCAGCCCCCCATTGCCGGGCGGGTAGTCCTGGGCTGGGATCCGGCATTTCGGACCGGCTGCAAGCTGGCTGTTGTGGATGAGACCGGAAAAGTCCTTGATACCGTGGTCATCTATCCCACGGCTCCTCAGAACAAGGTGGAGGAAGCAAAGGCCGTTTTAAAGAAGCTGATCAAAAAATACCACGTTTCCCTGATTTCCGTTGGGAATGGAACCGCATCCAGGGAATCGGAGGCAGTGATCGTGGATTTGCTAAAGGAAACACCGGAACCGGTTCAGTATATCATCGTAAACGAGGCAGGGGCTTCTGTATATTCCGCCAGCAAGCTTGCCACAGAGGAATTTCCTAATTTTGACGTTGGCCAGAGGAGTGCAGCCTCCATTGCAAGAAGACTGCAGGATCCCTTAGCAGAGCTGGTTAAAATCGATCCGAAATCCATTGGAGTTGGCCAGTACCAGCATGACATGAATCAAAAGCATTTAAGCGAGGCCCTTCAGGGCGTTGTGGAAGACTGCGTGAACAAAGTGGGCGTGGACCTAAATACGGCTTCCGCTTCCCTGCTGGAATATATATCCGGCATTTCAAAACCCATTGCAAAGAACATCGTGGTTTACCGGGAAGAAAACGGAGCATTTGCCAGCAGGAGCCAGCTTCGTAAAGTTCCGAAGCTGGGGCCAAAGGCCTACGAACAGTGTGCCGGCTTTATGAGGATCCAGGGAGGAAAGAATCCTTTGGACGGAACCAGCGTACATCCTGAGACTTATGAGGCAGCAAAAAAGCTGTTGGAAAAGCTGGACTATGATCTGAAAGAACTGGCCCGGGGAGGCTTAAGCGGAATCGGCAAAAAAATCCTGGATTATAAGTCTCTGGCAGCTCAGCTGGAAATCGGTGAGATTACCCTGCGGGATATTGTAAAGGAACTGGAAAAACCGGCAAGAGACCCCAGGGACCAGATGCCGGCACCCATTCTCCGCACCGATGTCATGGAGATGAAGGATTTAAAACCAGGCATGGTTTTAAAGGGAACCGTGAGAAATGTCATTGATTTCGGCGCTTTCGTGGATATCGGCGTACATCAGGATGGCCTTGTCCACATTTCCCAGATGTCGGATAAATTTATCAAACATCCCTTAGAAGCTGTCAGTGTGGGGGACATTGTTGAGGTCAAGGTCATAAGTGTGGACGCACAGAAAAAGAGGATCGCACTGACCATGAAGCTATAAATGGAAACTGAATTCCCCTGCCTTCATTAAAAAGATTATGTCAGGAATTGCTGTGCCAAAGCACAGGAAGGAGAAAAGAGTGGAAGAGAAACATCCGATTGAGATAGAAGTAAAATTGACTGCAAAGGATCTGTGGAAGTTTTCTATGTATCATTCCTATCAGGGGCTGCAGGGGCTTTTTAATATTATTTTCAGCGCTGCTGCTGTTTTCCTACTTATCACCACATGGAGTTCCAATTCTACCCCGTACCGGGTGCTGCTGATCGTCTGCGCCCTGATGTTTACGGTCTGGCAGCCGGGCATTCTTTATCTAAAGGCAGCCAGGCAGGCAAAGAACCCCAGGATCCAGAATTCCATGCTCCTTACCTTTGATGAGGAAGGAATTCTGGTTTCCCAGGGAGAGGAAAGCCTTCCCATTGCCTGGGAGAACATAGGAAAGGTGGACCGTGCAGGAGATATGATGATCCTGTATATGGACAGAGTCCATGCCTATCTGCTGCCTGATTCCGTTTTGGGAGAGAAAAAGACGGAGATCCGTAGTCTTATTAAAGAAAAACTGCCTCCTGAAAGGCGAAAGAGGATATAAATGATGGTAATAGAAAGCTGGAAGCCAGAAGAAACCTATGAACTGGGAAAAAAAATGGGAGAGGAAGCCAGGCCTTCCTCTGTGTACTGCTTAAATGGGGATTTGGGAGTGGGAAAAACCGTATTTACCCAGGGGTTCGCATCAGGACTTGGGATTGAGGAGCCGGTAAACAGCCCTACGTTTACCATTGTCAATCAGTATGAGGAGGGACGTCTGCCTTTTTACCATTTTGACGTATACCGCATCGGTGATGTCAGCGAGATGGATGAGATCGGTTATGAGGATTGCCTTTATGGAGAAGGAGTGAGCCTTATTGAATGGTCCAACCTGATTAAGGAGCTTCTTCCTGACCATGTAATAACCGTAACCATAGAAAAGGACATGGAAAAAGGCTTTGATTACAGGAAAATAACCGTGGAGGGAATGTAAATGAGGATACTTGGAATTGAAAGCTCGTCTTTAGTGGCTTCCGTTGCCATTGTGGAGGACGAGGTAACAACTGCGGAATATACAGTGAATTTTAAGAGGACCCATTCCCAGACCCTTCTTCCCATGCTGGATGAAATTGTAAAAATGGTGGAACTGGATTTAGAGACCATTGATGGAATCGCAGTTTCCGGGGGGCCGGGTTCCTTTACCGGCCTGCGGATCGGTTCTGCCACGGGAAAGGGACTTGGCCTTGCTTTAAAGAAGCCTCTGATTTCCGTGCCCACCGTAGATGCCATGGCCTATAACCTATACGGCAGTGCCTACAGGGTCTGCCCCATTATGGATGCCAGAAGGAATCAGGTATATACCGGCATTTATGATAACCGGAACGGTTTTTCCATAATAAAGGAACAATGCGCCATGGACATTGAAGAACTGGTGGAAGAATTAAATGCAGCCGGACAGAAAGTGATGTTCTTAGGAGACGGCGTCCCTGTATACAAAAAACAAATACAAGAAAAGATGACAGTTCCCTTCCTGTTTGCTCCGGCTCATTTAAACCGGCAGCGGGCAGCGGCAGTGGCGGCCTTGGGTTGTAAGTATTACGAGGAGGGGAAGACCCTTACGGCGGAAGAACACGCCCCTGTTTATTTAAGAAAGCCCCAGGCAGAACGGGAGCGGGAGGCATAGCCGTTCTAAGCCATAAGGTGAATTGAACTTCCATGAAAGGAGGAGAAGCCCATGGTTCATGAAATGCGGCCGGAGGATGTGTTTGGAGTCTATGAAATAGAACGGATCTGTTTTTCCGATCCATGGTCCTTGGAATCCATCAAGGAAGGTTTGGAAAGCAGCCTTGATACCTGGCTGGTACAGGAAGAGGGGGGGGACCTGCTTGGGTACTGCGTCTTCCGGATCATTGCCGGGGAAGGGGAACTGCTTCGGATCGCCGTTCTTCCTGAATACAGGGGGAGGGGATTATCTAAGAAACTTATGGACCAGCTGGTGGAATATTCCAGAGAAAAGGAAGCAAAATCCTTGTCTTTAGAGGTCCGTGAAAGCAATAAAAAAGCCAGAAACCTTTATAGATCCTATGGTTTTAAAGAGGAGACCATCCGGAAAAATTATTACCGTGATCCTGAGGAAAATGCAGTCATCATGTGGAACCGCCGGATATGAAACATTTACCACTAAAAATAGGGGGAAACTCCGTTTATAATGTAGGGGTATCCAGTAAGGATGCCCTTTTTCCTATTTTCAGATTATGCAAAGCGGAAACAGGGCTTAACTGGTAAGTGCGAAAAAGGAAAGGTGAGAGGAAGATGAGAAAGTACAAAAACGGTGGTCAGCTTGAAACAGTTGTGTGCAACTGCTGTGGCAAAAAAATTATCGTGTCAGAAGGTGTTTCCAGGGAGGGGGTAATCAATATCAATCATACCTGGGACTTTTTCTCCGAGAAAGATGGGGAGATCCATCATTTTGATCTGTGTGAGGACTGTTACGATGCCATCATCCAGGAATTCAAGATTCCAGTGGAGGTAGAAGAACAGCTGGAATATTTATAGTTGCTAATTGCCTCTGCTTTGTGATATGATTTTATGAGGCGGTTTTTTGACCGTCATTCATTGATCGAAACCAAAGCGAGGAAACACCCTTCGGATAGACCTCGACGCCCCATAAAGCGGGACGGGCCCTGCCAGGAAAGCATGGGCAGAAGAGAGGAAACATCCTTTTGGTATACCTCGATGCCCGGAAAGCATGGGCAGAAGAGAGGAAATTTTATGTTGGATATATGTTTGCTGGGAACCGGAGGAATGATGCCGTTGCCGTACCGATGGCTGACAGCCATGATGGCCAGATGTGAAGGCAGTGATCTTCTCATCGATTGCGGAGAAGGAACCCAGATAGCGCTAAAGGAAAAGGGCTGGAGCCCGAAGCCCATTGACATCATTTGCTTTACCCATTATCACGCCGATCATATCAGCGGTCTTCCGGGGCTTCTCCTGACCATGGGAAATGCGGAAAGGACAGAACCCCTGACACTTATCGGGCCAAAGGGCCTGGAGCGTGTGGTGGGAGCCCTGCGGACCATTGCGCCGGAGCTGCCCTTTGATTTGAAATTTATCGAGCTTTCCGAAAACAGGGAGCAGGTAAAAATCGGGCCTTATGTGATCGATGCTTACCGGGTGAACCATAACGTGGTTTGTTATGGTTACTCCATTTCCATCCCCAGGAAGGGCCGGTTTGATGTGGACCGGGCCAATGCCGCCGGAATACCCCAGAAATTCTGGAGCCGCCTGCAAAAAGGAGAAACCATTGTAGACGGAGACAGGTCTTTAACTCCTGACATGGTCTTAGGGCCGGAAAGACGGGGGCTTAAGGTCACCTATTGTACGGATACAAGACCGGTTCCTGTGATTGCGGAATATGCAAAGGAGGCGGATCTTTTTATCTGCGAGGGCATGTACGGTGAGGACGGAAAGGAAACGAAAGCAAGAGAATATAAGCATATGACCTTTTATGAAGCTGCCAGGCTGGCAAAGGAAGCCCAGCCCAGGCAGATGTGGCTGACCCATTACAGCCCCTCCCTTACCAGGCCAGAGGAATATATGGAGAAAGTCCGGGAAATCTTTCCCCGCGCCAAAGCGGCAAAGGATGCCTGGACCTTAGAGCTGGAATTTGATGAGGAGTGAGGGAGAGGCAATGAAAAAGAACCATACAGAGGAAGATGTCTATATACTTGCAATTGAAAGTTCCTGTGATGAGACGGCGGCAGCTGTAGTAAAAAACGGAAGAGAGGTCCTTTCCAATGTGATCTCTTCCCAAATCGCCCTTCATACTTTATACGGAGGCGTTGTGCCGGAAATCGCATCCAGAAAGCATATTGAAAAAATGAATCAGGTCATAGAAGCAGCTCTTTTAGAAGCAGGGCTGCGCCTGGAGGATATGGACGCCATAGGCGTCACTTACGGTCCGGGCCTGGTGGGAGCTCTCCTTGTAGGCGTTGCTGAGGCAAAGGCCATTGCTTATGCTGCAGGTAAACCGCTGGTGGGAGTGCATCATATAGAAGGACATGTATCAGCCAACTTTATTGAGCATCCGGACCTGGAGCCGCCGTTTTTATGCCTGATCGTATCCGGCGGCCATACCCATCTTGTGGTTGTAAAGGATTACGGAGAATTTGAAATTCTGGGCCGTACCAGGGATGATGCGGCAGGAGAGGCCTTTGACAAGGTGGCAAGAGCGGTTGGCCTTGGATATCCGGGAGGTCCGAAAATTGATCTGGCAGCCAGGGAAGGAAATCCCCATGCCATTAAATTCCCCCGTGCAAAGGTGGAGGGAAGCATTTATGACTTCAGCTTCAGCGGTTTGAAGTCAGCTGTATTAAACTACATCAACCACGCCAACATGATGGGAGAAGAAATCAATGTGGCTGATTTGGCTGCCTCCTTCCAGAATGCGGTTGTAGACGTACTGGTGAGTCATACGGCAGATGCGGCAAAAGAATATGGATTTAAAAAGGTTGCCATAGCCGGAGGCGTGGCTTCTAACTCTGCCCTGCGGGAAGGGATGAACCTTGCCTGTAAAAAAGCCGGAATTTCCCTATACTATCCGTCACCCGTTTACTGCACCGATAATGCGGCCATGATCGGCACTGCAGCTTATTATGAGTATATCAATGGAGCGAGAGCCGGTTGGGATTTAAACGCGGTCCCCAACTTGAAACTGGGGGAGAGGTAATATGCCGGGAGGATGCCTTTATGTCTAAAAAGCATGGACAGGAAAGAGAAAGCAATCGGATAGAAAGCAGGGGAAGAACAGCAGCAGTCATATTGGCGGCAGGAAAAGGAACACGCATGGGAAGCCAGGTGCATAAGCAGTACTTGGAACTCTTTGGGAAACCTCTGCTGTATTACGCACTTCATGCTTTTGAAAGCAGTTCGATAGATGAAATCATCCTGGTGACCGGACCCGGAGAAGCCGGGTATTGCCGGGAGGAGATCATAGAGAAATACGGTTTCAGAAAGGTGACTGCGGTTACAGAGGGGGGAAAGGAACGGTATCATTCCGTATACCAGGGCCTTAAAGCAGTTAAAAACTGTGACTATGTGCTGATCCATGACGGAGCCAGACCCTGCGTCACCGAAGAGGTCATAGAGGCAGCTTCCAATGGAGCCAGAATGTACAGAGCCTGTGCGGTCGGAATGCCCGTTAAGGATACCATTAAAGTTTCCGATGAAAATGAATTTGCTTCCGTGACACCGGACAGAAACCGTTTATGGCTGATTCAAACTCCTCAGGCCTTTGAATATGGGCTGGTGCTTCAAGCTTATGAAAAGCTTATGTCATCGGAAGAATATCAAGAGGTAGTAACGGATGATGCCATGGTGGTGGAAACCATGACACAGGAAAAGGTGAAATTAATTCGGGGCGATTATGCCAACATAAAGATTACAACACCGGAAGACATGGAAATTGCCGGGGTGCTGATAAAAAGAAATCATTGGGAAAAATAAAAGGAATGCTGTAAGCGCAGCTTCCTTTTTATTTTTTTCCTCCTGATTTCAAAAGATCCTTTACGATTAAATGAAGGTGCTCAAGCTGCTCTCTGTTTAAATGCTGGGCATCCTCCATCAGCTCTCTTACTTTTGCCGGGCTGCTGATGCCATGGGAGAAAAATTCGGCTGGTTCAATGTCCAGATACTCGCATATATAAAAGAATCCCATCATGGACGGAAGAGCTAGTCCATTTTCTATTTTATTGATATATGTGGGATTCTGCCCAAGAGACAGACTCATATCGCGTGCAGATACGCCTTTTTGGGCTCTAAGCTCGGAAAGACGTTTTGAAAAATTGAAATCTATATACATAGGTAGCTCCTCCTGATTCCATAGTATTGCATTAAATGAAATATATGTAGTAAATAATGCAATCCATCACTTGACATGTTGCATTCATTACAATATTATTAGTTATATAAAGTATTTAATGTATGATTATACAGAAAAGTCCGCCATGCGGGCTGGGTGGCTGTCAGATCTTGTCGAGGCTGCATCAGAGGAAGCATCCTGCGGGTATACCTTTACGCCCGGTAAAGCGGGGCGGACTCTGCCCAAAAGCATGGGCGGGAAAGATGAAAGAAGGTACAGTAGATGAAAACTGAAGCAAACAGGATAGGGAAGGACAAAAACGCCAAGGCTGGGCTTTTGGACCGGATAGCAGCAGAGTCGGGCTGCATGTACCTGTCAGATTTAAGAAACTGTATTTCAAAAAGATGCTGCCGCTTTGTTGTTTCTGCAATACCGGCATCGGATTATCCGGTAAAAGTATGGGAAGATGCGGCCTGTTATATGACTGGGACAGAAGAAGATTTTAAAACAGCTGAGGAAGCAAAACAATGGCTTTTAAAGCATTTATAGGGCTTTAAAATATAATTTGAAAAAAATGTAAAAATGTGTTGACAGAATATACAAACAATGATAAACTATCCAAGTTGCAGCTGATAAGTGCAGCAAAACAAGCAGTATCGGCCTCCAAGAGATTTGGAAAAATAGAAAAAAGTGCTTGACAAAAGCATGGACTTCTATTAGAATATAAAAGCACATTTGGAGAGGTATCGAAGTGGTCATAACGAGGCGGTCTTGAAAACCGTTTGTCCGCAAGGGCGCGTGGGTTCGAATCCCACCCTCTCCGTTGGCAGGTTTTTAGCCGCTAATAACATAGAAAAATCAGCTAATTGCAGAAGTACCCAAGCGGCTGAAGGGGCTCCCCTGGAAAGGGAGTAGGCCGTTAGTAGCGGCGCGAGGGTTCAAATCCCTCCTTCTGCGTCAGCATCTGGGGAATGAAAGTTTCCGGCAGATGCAAACAGCACTTTGAAAACAGAAGATTGAACAGTATGTAAAACCCTGAAAATTCTAATAAAACAAGCCATTGTTTGATGGCTTTGAATGAGAAAATTCAGAACGAATACAAGTAATTGTATACGAACCAAACAACAAGTAAAACGGGAAAAAAATTAGCTAGTTAGTTGATTTTGACCCCGGATTGAACCGAATGGCAGGTCTAAGCGGTACGCTCATGAAGCTTTGCTTCATTCGCTACCATTTGCTTCGCAAATGTTCGTTGATTTCCCCCAAATCCCTTATGGAAGTAAACTTCCAACGGGCTTTTGTGCAAATCACCGACCGCTTTCAAAGACTATCTGCTTAAATTTGAGAGTTCGATCCTGGCTCAGGATGAACGCTGGCGGCGTGCTTAACACATGCAAGTCGAGCGAAGCGGTTTAAATGAAGTTTTCGGATGAATTTTAAACTGACTGAGCGGCGGACGGGTGAGTAACGCGTGGGTAACCTGCCTCATACAGGGGGATAACAGTTGGAAACGACTGCTAATACCGCATAAGCACACAGTGCCGCATGGTACGGTGTGAAAAACTCCGGTGGTATGAGATGGACCCGCGTCTGATTAGGTAGTTGGTGAGGTAACGGCCCACCAAGCCGACGATCAGTAGCCGACCTGAGAGGGTGACCGGCCACATTGGGACTGAGACACGGCCCAAACTCCTACGGGAGGCAGCAGTGGGGAATATTGGACAATGGGGGAAACCCTGATCCAGCGACGCCGCGTGAGTGAAGAAGTGTTTCGGCATGTAAAGCTCTATCAGCAGGGAAGAAAATGACGGTACCTGACTAAGAAGCCCCGGCTAACTACGTGCCAGCAGCCGCGGTAATACGTAGGGGGCAAGCGTTATCCGGATTTACTGGGTGTAAAGGGAGCGTAGACGGCGATGCAAGTCTGGAGTGAAAGCCCGGGGCTCAACCCCGGGACTGCTTTGGAAACTGTGTTGCTAGAGTGCAGGAGAGGTAAGTGGAATTCCTAGTGTAGCGGTGAAATGCGTAGATATTAGGAGGAACACCAGTGGCGAAGGCGGCTTACTGGACTGTAACTGACGTTGAGGCTCGAAAGCGTGGGGAGCAAACAGGATTAGATACCCTGGTAGTCCACGCCGTAAACGATGAATACTAGGTGTTGGGGAGCAAAGCTCTTCGGTGCCGCCGCTAACGCAATAAGTATTCCACCTGGGGAGTACGTTCGCAAGAATGAAACTCAAAGGAATTGACGGGGACCCGCACAAGCGGTGGAGCATGTGGTTTAATTCGAAGCAACGCGAAGAACCTTACCAAGTCTTGACATCGGAATGACCGGTCCGTAACGGGGCCTTCCCTTCGGGGCATTCCAGACAGGTGGTGCATGGTTGTCGTCAGCTCGTGTCGTGAGATGTTGGGTTAAGTCCCGCAACGAGCGCAACCCTTATCCTTAGTAGCCAGCAAGTCAAGTTGGGCACTCTGGGGAGACTGCCAGGGATAACCTGGAGGAAGGTGGGGATGACGTCAAATCATCATGCCCCTTATGATTTGGGCTACACACGTGCTACAATGGCGTAAACAAAGGGAAGCAAAGGAGTGATCTGGAGCAAACCCCAAAAATAACGTCTCAGTTCGGATTGTAGTCTGCAACTCGACTACATGAAGCTGGAATCGCTAGTAATCGCGGATCAGAATGCCGCGGTGAATACGTTCCCGGGTCTTGTACACACCGCCCGTCACACCATGGGAGTTGGTAACGCCCGAAGTCAGTGACCCAACCGCAAGGAGGGAGCTGCCGAAGGCGGGACTGATAACTGGGGTGAAGTCGTAACAAGGTAGCCGTATCGGAAGGTGCGGCTGGATCACCTCCTTTCTAAGGAAGAAGAAGTAAGGGTTTTATATACTGTTGAGTCTTTGGTTTTCAAAAGAAGTAAAAAAGAATAATAAGGAAACACTAAGAAAGACGTAAAATTTCTGGTGCCGATGCGCTTAGGGGAGACACCCGTTCCCATCCCGAACACGATGGTTAAGACTTAAGCGGCCGATGGTACTATGCTGGAGACGGCATGGGAGAGCAGGTGGGTGCCAGATTATTTATGGGGGTGTAGCTCAGTTGGGAGAGCACCTGCCTTGCAAGCAGGGGGTCAAGAGTTCGAATCTCTCCATCTCCATTTGATGTAGTTACGAAGGTGCACTTCGAAAAGCTGACGCTTTTCTCAGTCACGGCGTTCCACGCCTATACAATCACATAAAAAACTGCTTATGAACACAAGTGTTCAACACAGTTTTCCATATGATTGTGCACGCTTCTGATTGCATCGCGCATGTACCTTGAAAACCACATATTGAAATATATCTAGATTAGTTTTTATATGTCAAAGTATAAAAACAAAATCAAGACATCCGAGGTGTTACATCGTAAGATGTAACCAAACAAAACTCGTTAAAGTAACCGTAACGTACGGTGAAATAACAAACCTAAGACCAGAGATACAACGCTATGTATCTTAGATGAGTCACCCGCACCCGCAGGTGAACATCGAATTGGTTAAGCTAATAAGAGCGCAGGGTGGATGCCTTGGCACTAAGAGCCGATGAAAGACGTGATAAGCTGCGAAAAGCTTCGGGGAGGAGCAAATATCCTTTGATCCGGAGATATCTGAATGGGGAAACCCAGCTGAGCAAACCTCAGTTGTCGTATGGTGAATCCATAGCCATACGTCGGGAACCCGGGGAACTGAAACATCTAAGTACCCGGAGGAAAAGAAAGAAAACTCGATTTCCAAAGTAGCGGCGAGCGAAATGGAAAGAGCCTAAACCGGTATGCGTGCATACCGGGGTTACGGACTGCAATAAGTGAGACGATTTGTTACCAGAACGGTCCTGGAAAGATCGGCCATAGAAAGTGAAAGCCTTGTATGGGAAAGCAATAGTCAGCGAGCAGGATCCAAAGTACCACGAGACACGAGAAACCTTGTGGGAATTCGGGGGGACCACCCCCCAAGGCTAAATACTACTTAGTGACCGATAGCGCATAGTACTGTGAAGGAAAGGTGAAAAGGACCCCGGGAGGGGAGTGAAAGAGAACCTGAAACCCTGTGTTTACAAGCTGTGGAACCACATTTTAAGTGGAACCGCGTACTTTTTGTAGAACGGTCCGGCGAGTTACCGTTACTGGCAAGGTTAAGCACTTAAGGTGCGGAGCCGAAGGGAAACCAAGTCTTAATAGGGCGAATGAGTCAGTAAAGGTAGACCCGAAACCGGGTGATCTACCCATGTCCAGGTTGAAGTTTCCGTAAAAGGAAATGGAGGACCGAACGCACATCCGTTGAAAAGGGTGGCGATGAGGTGTGGGTAGGGGAGAAATTCCAATCGAACCCGGAGATAGCTGGTTCTCCTCGAAATAGCTTTAGGGCTAGCCTCGTATTAGTCTGCCGGAGGTAGAGCACTGAATTTCCTAGGGGGCGTCAAAGCTTACCAAAGAATATCAAACTCCGAATGCCGGCCAGATGATGTACGGGAGTCAGACTGCACGAGATAAGTTGGGCAGTCAAAAGGGAAAGAGCCCAGACCACCAGCTAAGGTCCCAAAGTGCGTGTTAAGTGGAAAAGGATGTGGGATTTCAGAGACAACTAGGATGTTGGCTTAGAAGCAGCCACACATTCAAAGAGTGCGTAATAGCTCACTAGTCGAGAGGTCCTGCGCCGAAAATGTCCGGGGCTAAAACACGACACCGAAGCTGTGGAATGTGTATTCATACACATTGGTAGAGGAGCATTCTTAACGCACAGAAGCATTACCGTAAGGAGATGTGGAGTGTTAAGAAGAGAGAATGCCGGAATGAGTAGCGAGATGGAGGTGAGAATCCTCCAGGCCGAATATCTAAGGTTTCCAGAGTAAAGCTGATCTGCTCTGGGTAAGTCGGGGCCTAAGGCGAGGTCGAAAGACGTAGTCGATGGACAACAGGTTGAAATTCCTGTACCGCATATCATCAGAACTGTGGGGACACAGAACCGAGGAAGAACCCGGGAATGAAAAGACCGGGGCAAGCATTTTACTGGCTGAGATGGAAAATCCGCTCAGCAACAGGAAGGTGTGACGCGTACCGAACACAAGTAGGGAAGTCTTCGTAGGGGCTGTCAAGAAAAGCCGCTATTGTGTGATATGTGCCCGTACCGTAAACCGACACAGGTGGATGAGGAGAGAATCCTAAGGCCGGCGGGAGAAGCATTGTTAAGGAACTCGGCAAAATGACCCCGTAACTTCGGGATAAGGGGTGCCTGGGAAACCAGGCCGCAGAGAATAGGCTCAAGCAACTGTTTAGCAAAAACACAGGTCTATGCAAAACCGAAAGGTGAGGTATATGGGCTGACGCCTGCCCGGTGCTGGAAGGTTACGAGGAGGGGTTAGCGGCAACGCGAAGCTCTGAATTTAAGCCCCAGTAAACGGCGGCCGTAACTATAACGGTCCTAAGGTAGCGAAATTCCTTGTCGGGTAAGTTCCGACCCGCACGAAAGGCGTAATGATTTGAGCGCTGTCTCGACAATGCACCCGGTGAAATTGAAGTACCAGTGAAGATGCTGGTTACCTGCGCCAGGACGGAAAGACCCCATGGAGCTTTACTCCAGCTTGATACTGGGATTCGGTACTGCATGTACAGGATAGGTGGGAGGCAGTGAAGATAGGACGCCAGTCTTATCGGAGCCGATGTTGGGATACCACCCTTGCGGTATTGGGTTTCTAACCTGCAGCCATGACCTGGCTGGGGGACAATGTCAGGCGGGGAGTTTGACTGGGGCGGTCGCCTCCGAAAGGGTATCGGAGGCGCTCAAAGGTTCCCTCAGAATGGACGGAAACCATTCGAAGAGTGCAAAGGCATAAGGGAGCTTGACTGCGACACCGACGGGTGGAGCAGGTAGGAAACTAGGACTTAGTGATCCGGTGGTATAAAGTGGGATTGCCATCGCTCAACGGATAAAAGCTACCCTGGGGATAACAGGCTTATCACTCCCAAGAGTTCACATCGACGGAGTGGTTTGGCACCTCGATGTCGGCTCATCGCATCCTGGGGCTGTAGTAGGTCCCAAGGGTTGGGCTGTTCGCCCATTAAAGCGGTACGCGAGCTGGGTTCAGAACGTCGTGAGACAGTTCGGTCCCTATCCGGCGTGGGCGTAGGATATTTGAGAGGAGCTGTCCTTAGTACGAGAGGACCGGGATGGACTGACCTCTGGTGTATCTGTTGGTGATCAACACCATGGCAGAGTAGCCAAGTCGGGAAGGGATAAACGCTGAAGGCATCTAAGCGTGAAGCCCCCCTCAAGATGAGATATCCCATCGCAAGAGTAAGACCCCTTGAAGACGACGAGGTAGATAGGGCAGAGGTGGAAGCATGGCAACATGTGCAGCTGACTGTCACTAATAGGTCGAGGGCTTAACCAGGTTGGTTTAGGTAAGAGGAAAAGAAGAACGGATGAAGATAGATATGTAACAATGTGTGGTTTTGAGGGTATATGCCTCAGTAATCCTCGATAGCTCAGTCGGTAGAGCAAACGGCTGTTAACCGTTGGGTCGTAGGTTCAAGTCCTACTCGGGGAGCTTTGGCCCCATGGTCAAGCGGTTAAGACATCGCCCTTTCACGGCGGTAACACGAGTTCGAATCTCGTTGGGGTCATTTAATGCCGATGTGGCTCAATTGGCAGAGCAGCTGATTTGTAATCAGCAGGTTATCGGTTCGAGTCCGATCATCGGCTTTTAGACAATTTAATATATTTGCAGATTATAATGTTTAGGACCTTTAGCTCAGTTGGTTAGAGCAACCGGCTCATAACCGGTCGGTCCTGGGTTCGAGTCCCCGAAGGTCCACTAACACTGAACTAAATTAATCTGGCCCGGTGGCTCAGCTGGTTAGAGCGCCGCCCTGTCACGGCGGAGGTCGTGGGTTCGAATCCCATCCGGGTCGTTCTGTACAAAAAAAGTACAGGCTTTACAAACCAGCAGGTAAGTTGTATAATACTTACTACATTGCATATGGGATCTTAGCTCAGCTGGGAGAGCATCTGCCTTACAAGCAGAGGGTCATAGGTTCGAGCCCTATAGGTCCCATTTCCATGAGAACGAGACGAAATACGTTTTGCGAATTTCCCTCGTTATCGCGGCAGCCGTCAACTGAACATGCAAGCATGTTGGCTTGGCTCGTTGCCCGCGCAAATCATGAGAATGCCGGCGTGGCGGAACTGGCAGACGCACAGGACTTAAAATCCTGCGGGACTTACCTCCCGTACCGGTTCGATTCCGGTCGCCGGCATTTGCCTGATAAGGCAAACAAGTGAATATGTGTGTGTAGCTCAGCTGGATAGAGCACTTGGCTACGGACCAAGGTGTCGGGAGTTCGAATCTTCTCACGCACGTACAGAAAACCCTTATTTTATAAGGGTTTTCATAGTTTAAGACATCCTGTGAAGGGTGCCTTTTTTGTTTTTGTTGTGCATTGATTCAGAGGATTGTATCAGGGTCGCATTTGCATTATAATGCCCCGTGTATTGGCATCATATATCATTTTGCGACATATTCTTCTTAGATGAATCGGTAAAAGAAGTAATTGAGTCATCATCTGTTATTTCAACATCATCATTTCCGGCATTTATCACATTTGTCATAGTAATTGCTTCTTCATGTGAAAACCCCAAATCTATCCATGCTTGTACTTCTTGGTTCAACATTTTTTCTACCTCCAATACAGCGTCCCGGATTACCTGTGACTTACAATCATGGCAGCAATATACCCCAATCCGAAGATCACTCCCGCGACCAACCATGATAAGGCACATTTAATGATTGTCATCGTCGTCATCGCGGCGGTCAGCACCCCTGCGTCTGCTGCCGAAACACAGACCATAATAGGTTTGATGAATAAGGTCCAATATCCGATGTATACAGCTAAAATTATTCCTGCAAAAAAAATTCCAATAGACAAATAGCTCCTCATAAATTCCCCTCCTTGTTTTGCCCCTGATATATATTATTCATATTATGCCCAAGGGTAACATTATTATAATTCAGCTGTGATTTCAATTTTGCTGTTTTTACATAGAAAACAGTTTTCTTTAAGACTTCCATTATATTTCTCATATCCCTTTTCGAATGAATTCACTACTTTACAAATTGAATAAATGGGTGTATATTAACCATGTACTAAAAAATGCGCCGGTAGCTCAGCTGGATAGAGCGTCTGGCTACGGACCAGAAGGCCGCGAGTTCGAATCTTGTCCGGCGCATGAGAAGAACAGTTTTATTATAATAGAAAAAACTGTTCTTTTTTTATATCTGTTTCGGAAAATTCACGGGAAGATTGTATTTGTAAAAATTATAGCTTGATTTTTTCTCAGAATTTATTATACTAAAGTTAGGGCTTTTAGGGCGTTAGAATCAGGTGCGATGAGGTAGCTGTAGACAATAGGTGCAGTGCCTCTTTTTTTATATAAGGCTGTTAACTTTGGCCGGCAGGGAGTTTATTCATATTTATGAAGGATGAAATAATAGAGAAGCTGGAAAGGCTTCCTGGGAAAATCAGTTTTTTATATGAGAATTTGGAGACAGGAGATGGATTTTCCTATCACCAACAGGAGCCGATGATGGCGGCCAGCGTTATCAAGCTGTTTGTCATGGCGGCCGCATTTGAAAAGGAAAAAAGGGGAACTTTTTCCATGGATGAAATGTTTTCCGTGAAAAAGGAGGACCGGGTTCCTTCCTGTGGTGCCCTTACCTATCTTCATGATGGAATTCTGGTGACGGGAATGGATCTGGTCACTTTAATGATCATTTTCAGCGACAATACGGCGACAAATGTTCTGATTGATATCCTTGGAATGGAGGAGATCAATGAAATAATCAGAGGACTTGGGTTCCGGCAGACTCTTCTTCAGAGAAAAATGTATGATATGGAAAGGTCAGGCCGGGGGATCCAGAATTACATAACTGCCCATGAAACAGGCAGGCTTTTAAAAATGATGTATAACGGGGTACTGATAGACCGGCAGTCCAGTAAAACAATGATATCCATTTTGAAGAATCAGCAGCTTTGCAGCAAGATTCCCTTTTATCTGCAGGCTCTTTCGGAAAGTCCGGAGATCGCTCACAAGACAGGAGAAGATACGGGCATTACTCATGATGTAGGAATTGTTTATGGAAAGGAACCTTTTTTGGTCTGCTTCTGCGGAAATGAGACGGATACTCCGGCTTTTGAGAGGGTCATGGCTGAGGTATCTCTGGATTTGTACAAGGAGACCAATAAAGGAATTTAGGAAACAGAGGGAAAGTAAATGAAGATTGTAAAGATAGAGACAGCAAGGGTCAGCATTCCTCTTGTGACACCGTTTAAGACAGCCCTTAGGACGGTTGACAGCGTAAATGATATTGTGGTGAGGATCACAACGGATGACGGTCAGACAGGGTTTGGTGAGGCGCCTCCTACTGCGGTGATCACAGGGGATACTCAGGGTTCTATCATCACTGCTATCGAGGAATTTATGGCTCCGGCCCTTATTGGCATGGAGATCGAGAATCTGGACTGGATCATGAGAAAGCTTCATGGCTGCATATTAAAGAACAGTTCTGCAAAGGCAGCTGTGGATATGGCTGTTTACGACCTTTTTGCAAAGTCCTGTAAGAAACCTTTGTACAAGGTTTTAGGAGGCGGACAGAGGGAGATTGAAACAGATTTAACCATCAGCGTCAATGATGTTGAGGAAATGGTCAGTGACAGCTTAAGGGCAACTTCCCAAGGTTTTCGCATCCTGAAAATTAAGGTAGGGAAAGAGAGCCGGAAGGATGTGGAGCGGATCAAGGCCATTCGCCAGGCGGTGGGACCGGATATCAAGCTGCGCATTGATGCCAACCAAGGCTGGTCCCCAAAGGAAGCGGTCAGGATCATCAGAACGCTGGAGGATATGGGAATTGACATGGATCTGGTGGAGCAGCCGGTAAATGCCCATGACTTTGAGGGAATGAAATTTGTGACCAGTCAGGTATATACTCCCATCCTGGCAGATGAGAGCGTTTTTTCTCCTGAGGATGCCATACAGATTATCCGGGAAAGAGCAGCGGATCTGATTAATATTAAGCTTATGAAGACAGGGGGCATTTATGAAGCCTTAAAGATCTGTGCCATTGCGGAGAGCTTTGGCGTGGAGTGCATGATTGGATGTATGTTGGAGAGCAAGATTGCAGTCAGTGCTGCGGCCCATTTGGCGGCAGGAAAGGGAATTATTACCAGGGCAGATTTGGATGGTCCATCTCTGTGTAAGGAAGATCCCTATACAGGAGGTCCGGTTTTTGAGGGTCCCAGGATTCTTATGGGGGAAGAGGCTGGAATGGGTATTACCAGAGTTCCCGTGTTTATTGACTGATTTTAATTTTTGCCGGTTTTAAGAGCGATACTAATCCCCATGGGTTTAGAATATTAGGAAAATGGAGGAGTATTTATGAAGAAGAGAAGATTAATCGCTTCTATGCTATGTGCTGTTCTTACTGCTTCCGTGGCTTTAAGCGGATGCGGAGGAAAGACGGGAGGCAGTTCCCAGGGCGCAGGAAAGGAAACTGAGGCAGGTGGAGGAAGCGCAGCTCCTACAGTTTATACCAGACTGTATGGATCTGAGGCTACCACAGTGAATTACCTGGTTACCTCATCACAGAATGATCACTGGCTGCCTGCAAATACCATCGACACCCTGATTGAATATGACAACAAGGGACAGATTAAGCCGGGGCTTGCTACCGAATGGGAGCATGATGAAGCTGCTCTGACCTGGACCTTTACTCTGAGGGAAGCTAAATGGGTTGATCATACAGGTGCTGAGGCAGCTGGCGTGACTGCCCAGGATTTTGTGGATGCTATGAAATATGAGCTGACTCCTGAGTATGAAAGTGCAAATGTACAGAACCTTTTCGGTGTTATTGCTAATGCGGAAAAGTATTATAACGGTCTTGTTTACAATGGCGGTGCTGACGAGGACGGCAATGTGTGGGAGCCTATTGATTTCTCTGAAGTAGGTGTGAAGGCAGTTGATGAACATACACTGGTCTATACTTTGGAAGAAGAGGTTCCATACTTCCTTTCTTCTCTTGCCTATGTGGTATATATGCCTGCTTATGGCCCGCAGCTTGAGGAGCTTGGCAAGGAGTTCGGAACCGGTGCTGATAAGATGTATTATAATGGTGCATATTATCTGGCAGAGTTTTCTCCGCAGGAAAGACAGATCATGAAAAAGAATCCTCTGAATTATGATGCGGATATGGTATACATAGACGAGATCCACAGAGTCTACAATGCAGAGTATAATACCATTGGGCCTGAGATGGTAAAGCGGGGAGAAGTGGATTATGCAGAGATTCCTGCAGATATTCTGGATGACTGGTTAAATGGTGAGGATACCAAGAACTTAATCAGCCGGGAAAGACCGAGAACCAGCTATTCTTACTTCTACAGTTTTAACTTTAATCCTCAGTTTGACGCTCAGTATGAGCCGGATAACTGGAAAAAGGCTGTAAATAATGAAAACTTCCGTAAGTCCTTATTTGCAGCGTTGAATAAGGTAAACCCAATTGCAATTACAGACGCCAATGCGCCTGAAGATTTTGCTATCAATTCCATTACACCGGCTAACTTTACCTTTAATGCAGATGGTGAAGATTTTACGACAGTAGGTGATATGGCATCTCTGGGACAGACCTTTGACGAGACAAAGGCAAAGGAATACCGGGATTTGGCAAAGACAGAGCTGGAGGCAGAAGGAACAACATTCCCTGTAAAGGTTCTGATGCCTTATAATCCTTCTGAGCTTAACTGGGATAAAGAGTGCCAGATCGTAGAACAGCAGATGGAAGCACTTCTCGGATCAGATTACATTGACATTATTGTTGAGGCAGGTCCTGCAGACGGATTCTTAACAGAAGTACGCCGCAACGGCAAGTTTGCATTTATGAAGTGCAACTGGGGTGCTGATTATGCAGACCCGGAAACCTGGACAGACCCATTCTACCAGAAAAAAGGGGAAGAAGGATATGATCTGGGATATAAGTATGGAAATATTGCAAAGGCCATTGAAGAGGGAACTCCTTCCGCAGAGGCAGCTTCGGAATATTTTACTCTGGTAGAGGAAGCTAAGAGCCTTAAGACAGATATTAATTCCCGTTATGAGGCTTTTGCCAAGGCAGAGGCAAGTCTTATTAACCATGCTCTTGTTATTCCTTTCAGTATTACTGTCAGCAGATATGTTGCAGACACCCTGAATGTATTTGACGGTCAGTATGCACCATTTGGTGTATCTAACCTTCGCTATAAGGGACAGACCATCAATGATCATTACATTTCCATGGATGAGTTTAAAGCCAACCAGGAAGCAAATGAAAAATAAACTGTAAAAATGACCGCCGGACCAGGCGTAAAATTTCCCGGTCCGGCGGAAAAATGCCGTCTGAAAGAGATGTGCGCAGTACGTCTTTTTCAGAGAGTATTTTTACTATGAGGAAGAACAATACTTGATTAAGAAAATTATATAAAAGGAGCCGAAAAACTGATGATAAAGTACTTAGGAAAAAGAATCGCCCGTTCACTTCTTACACTGGTCATTATTCTGACTGTGGTCTTTTGTCTGCTTCGTCTGATGCCCATTGAAGGGTATTTCCAGAATTTCGATAAAATGACAGAAAAGCAAATACAGGTTGGCTTAAAGGAAATGGGGCTGACTGACCCTCTTCCGGTTCAAGTTCTTCGCTTTTTCAAGGATATTCTTCGGGGAGATTTAGGCATGTCCAGAATTTACAGGGCCAATGTTCCTGTGTCACAGGTTTTGGCTGATAAGATTCCTGTTTCCATTAAATTGGGGTCCTGGTCCATGGTGGTGTCTCTTCTGGCGGGACTTCCTATGGGCGCTTTGATGGCCAGGTATAAATACCGGTGGTTTGACCGGATCGGAACCCTTTTTATTGTCTGCATCCAGGCGGTGCCGGCGGCGGTTTATTTTTTGTATATCCAGCTTTATGGAACTAAGCTGCTTAATGTGGGACTGCTGTTTCAGATCAATGACCCTAAATACTGGGTGCTTCCGGTAATTTCCATGTCTCTTGGAAACATCGCTTTTTACGGCATGTGGCTGAGACGGTATATGGTGGATGAAAGCAATAAGGATTATGTGAAATTAGCTAAGGCAAAGGGAATGTCTGAGGGAAGTGTGATGTTTAAGCATATTTTCCGTAATGCCTTTGTGCCTTTGGCTCAGTATATTCCCACGGCATTTTTAAATACGGTGATCGGTTCTATTTATATTGAGTCTCTTTACAGCATTCCGGGAATGGGAGGTCTGCTGGTTACTGTAATTAAAAAGCATGATAATACCATGGTTCAGGGAATTGTTCTGCTCTATGCCTGTGTAGGCGTTCTGGGACTTTTGTTTGGAGATTTACTTATGGTGCTGTTGGACCCCAGAATCAGTCTGGGAAAGAAGGAAGGTGACAGATGATGAAGCAGTTTTCATACCGCCACTCAAAGGAAGCAGAATTTATGGAGACCGTGGAGGAGGCAGAGTTATTCTCTTTTCAGGAATTCAATGAGATGGAAGTGGAGAAGACGGGGTACAGCAATTATTCTTACTGGAACAGCACTCTTCATGCCTTTCTGAAAAACCGGGGAGCCTTTATCCTTTTGATACTTTTAGCGCTTCTTCTGGCGTTTACTTTTATCCAGCCCTATTTACCGGGGCAGTACGATCCTAATAAAATCATCAATGATGCGTCGGGAATGCAGTTTCGAAATGTGCCTCCGGGAGAGGAATTCATTTTGGGAACCAACTCCATCGGACAGGACTTGTGGGCCAGAATCTGGGCGGGGACAAGAACCTCTCTGATGATCGGCTTGTCAGTGGCTCTTGCAGAGGCTGTTATCGGCATCACCGTAGGCGTGATCTGGGGTTATGTGAGGAAAGCAGACTTTATTTTAACAGAAGTTTACAACATCATTGACAATATTCCAAATACGATTGTCCTGATTCTGATTTCTTATATTTTAAAGCCCAGCATTAAGACTCTGGTGTTTGCCATGTGTCTTACCGGCTGGATTCAGATGGCCCGGTTTATCCGGAACCAGATTCTCATTATCAGGGACAGGGATTATAATGTTGCCAGCCGTTGCCTGGGAACTCCGGTGAGCCGGATTATTATTAAGAACCTGCTGCCATATCTGGTGTCGGTTATTATGCTGAGAATGGCTCTTACCATTCCTGCTGCCATTGGAAATGAGGTGTTTATTACCTATATCGGTCTGGGACTTCCGGTCAATATCCCCAGCCTTGGAAATCTGATCAATGAGGGAAGGGCATTGATCACCAGCCCGGCTCTGCGGTATCAGCTGGTTTATCCTACCATCATCCTTTCATTTGTCACCATTTCCTTTTATATCATCGGCAACGCTTTCTCCGATGCTGCTGATCCCAAGAACCACGTTTAAGGAGGACCAGAATGAATCAAGAGAAGATTTTAGAAGTAAAGGACCTGGATATTAAGTTTGAGCTGAGGGGGAAAACCCTTCACGCTATTCGCGGAATATCCCTGGATTTATATAAGGGAGAAATTCTGGCTATTGTGGGGGAATCGGGAAGCGGAAAGTCTGTGTTTACCAAGTCCTTTATGGGGCTTTTGGAGAAAAACGGGCGTGTGGATGGAGGAAATGCCGTTTATTACGGGTCTGATGACGGGAAGGAAATAACCCTCACTAATGTGAAGAGGGAAAGGGACTGGCTTAATATCCGGGGGCATGAGATTGCCATGATCATGCAGGATCCTATGACCAGTTTGAATCCTTTAAAGACCATTGGGGTACAGATTATGGAGGCCGTGCTCATTCACCAGAAGGTGAATCGGGCGGAGGCTAAGAAGCGTACCCTTAAATATCTGACGGACGTAGGAATTCAGGACCCGGAAAGGCGTTTTTCCCAGTATCCTCATGAATTTTCGGGGGGAATGAGGCAGAGGGTGGTAATCGCCATCGCCATTGCCTGCAATCCTCAGATTCTCATTTGCGATGAGCCTACTACGGCTCTGGATGTTACCATTCAGGCTCAGATTTTGGATTTGCTTAAGGAACTGCGCCATAAGTATAAATTGTCTGTTATTTTGATCACCCATGATCTGGGAGTGGTGGCTAATATTGCGGACCGGGTGGCTGTTATGTATGCCGGTGATATTGTGGAGATCGGTACATGCGAGGATATTTTTTATGATCCAAGGCATCCCTATACCTGGGCTCTGCTTTCTTCTTTGCCTCAGGTGGGAGTAAAGGGAACAGATCTCTTTTCCATTCCGGGCACTCCGCCCAATCTCTATACAGAGGTAAAGGGAGATGCATTTGCGCCCAGAAATCCCAAAGCCCTTAAGATTGATTTTGTAAAGCAGCCCCCTTATTTTGAAGTATCGCCTACCCATAAGGCCAAGACCTGGCTGCTGGACCCGAGGGCGCCTAAGCTGGACCCGCCTGAAGTGGTGGCTAAAATCAGGAATGGAGGTCTGATCTGATGGAACGGGAAGTATTATTAGATGTAAAGGATTTGGATGTGACCTTTGGAGAGCGCAGAAAAAAGTATGAAGCGGTAAAAAAGGTCAATTTTAAGATATACAAGGGAGAAACCTTTGGGCTGGTGGGAGAGTCAGGCTCAGGAAAGACCACCATTGGCCGGGCCATTATGAGGATTGTTCCCAGCTCAGGCGGGGAGATTCTTTACAAAGGCCATAAAATAAACGGGAAAATCCCGGCTGAACTGGACCGTCAGGTGATCAGGGAAATACAGATGATCTTTCAGGACCCTCAGGCTTCTTTAAATGAAAGGGCCAAGGTGGATTACATCATCAGCGAGGGGCTGATGAACTTAGAAAAGGGATTGGATGAGAGCGAGAGGAAAAAACGGGTGGATCAGGCTCTTTTGGATGTCGGTCTGCTGCCGGAGTTCTCAAGCCGTTTTCCTCACGAATTTTCGGGAGGTCAAAGGCAGAGAATCGGAATCGCAAGGTCCCTCATTATGAATCCGGAGTTTGTTATCGCTGATGAGCCTATTTCAGCCCTGGATGTGTCAGTCCGGGCCCAGGTTTTGAACCTTCTTGCGGATATGCAGAAAAAGCGCCAGATTACTTATTTGTTCATTGCCCATGATTTGTCTGTTATGCGTTTCATTACGGACCGGATTGCGGTAATCCGGAAAGGAGAGATCGTGGAGATGGCGGAAACTGAGGAATTGATCACTCATCCCCTCCATCCCTACACCAGAGCTTTGCTTTCTGCAATTCCCATGCCTGATCCGAAGCATGAGAAGGAGAAGAAGCTTCTGGTTTATGATCCTATGCTTCACGATTATTCATGGGAAAAGCCTTCCTGGAAGGAGATAAGGCCGGAGCATTTTGTGCTGGCAAACCGGAAGGAAGCGGAAGAATATAAAAAATTGTACAGAGATTAAATAAGGCAGTATCCGGAAGAACGTCTCATTTGGGAGTTTCTTCCGGATTTCTTTGCGTAAAAGCAACGGCGCTCCGGCGGGAGAGTCTGCAAAGAAGATTCTTTGTTTTAGGAGAGAATATAATGAATTTTAATATAGGGTCATGAGAAAATAAAATTATATTATCCGGGAACCACGGTGTAATCAATTGATTTTCAGGTTGATATTTGCTATGATTAGGAGAATTCAAGATATACAAAAGAAGGGGGAGTTATATGAAGGTAAATCCTTTTAAGACACTGTGGTTTAAGCTGAGTTTTCTTCTGGTCTTTTTTGCAATTGTCCCGCTCCTGGGCTTTAGTTTACTGCTTTTAAGAAGCTTAAAAAGCACATCCCTGTCAGAGCAGAAAACCTCCGTAAACAAGCAGCTGTCTTTGGTAAACGATAATGTGGATGCCGTGTTTAATGATATGCTTAATAATGTCCGCTATTTTGCCGAAGGGGAACTGCTTCAGACAGCGGACCAAACCATTACCAGCTACACCGATATCACCTCCTCTATAAAAATGACACCGGGGCAAAACGGACCGGTGGAGAGGGAAATATTCAAAAGCTTTTCGGAATTCGGAAAAAGCCATCCGGATTATCAGTATATTTATATGGGCACGGAAAGCGGCGGTTACATACAGTATCCGGACTCGGATTTAGACTCTGCCTTTGATCCGCGCATCCGCCCATGGTATCCCAATGCAAAGGCGGCTCCCGGCGCTCCTGTTCTGGGGGAACCCTATTATTTTGCAACGGACGATATTGTGATCGTAGGTGCGTCCCAGGCGATTACCGACTCTCAGGGAAACGTCATAGGTGTTATGGCTATGGACATGAGTTTAAATGCTCTTACAAAGCTGTTTGAGATGGCTACAAAGGATTCAAATGGCTATTATATGCTGGTCACCGGCGACGGTACTATTCTGGCTGATCCCAGCAATACGGAGAATAACTTTAAAAAACTTTCTGAGACGTATGGGGAAGAATTTCTTAAAGCAGTCAGCGAAAATGCTGACTTTCAGAAGATCGACATAGGGGGCAGGCCGTATTTTATAAAAAGCGTCCGCTCTGATAAGACCAGCTGGAATTATATTTCCATAGTATCTGAGGCAGCTCTGTTTAAAACCGTGTATCAGATGGAAAGGATCATGTATTTTACTTTAGCTGTTGTATTTATAATCGTACTGGCTGCAGGAGTCCTGATCAGCAACAGCATTGCCAAACCCATTAAAGCCGTAACCAAATCCGCACAGGAGATTTCTGAAGGAAACTTTCATGTGGATATTCAGATCAAGGCTGACGGAGAAGTGGGCCAGCTGGTGGAGGCGTTTCGGAAGATCGGCGTGACCCTTAAGGAATACAAAAAATATATTGAGGAGATTTCTTCCGTCTTAAACCAGATCGCCCAGGGAAATATGGCATTTGAACTGGAATCGGATTATATAGGAGAGTTCAGCACCATAAAAACGGCTCTTTTAAATATTTCCCGGACTCTTACGGAGACATTGGCCCAGATTAAGATGTCATCGGATCAGATTGCGTCTGGTTCCGGTCAGGTGGCTTCAGGGGCCCAGGCTTTGAGCCAGGGGGCCACGGAGCAGGCAGCATCGGTTGAAGAGCTGTCCTCCACCATAAACGATATAACCAATCATATCGGATCCAATGCGGAAATGGCTCACAGAGCCAATGAGCTTTCCAAGGCGGCGGTTTCCAGTGTTTTGGATGGAAACAGGCAGATGCAGGAAATGATCCGCGCAATGGAGGAGATCAATTCTAAGACAAATGAGATCAACAGCATCTTAAAGATCATTGATGACATTGCGTTCCAGACAAACATACTTGCGCTGAATGCGGCAGTGGAGGCGGCCAGAGCCGGGAGCGCCGGCAAGGGGTTTGCCGTTGTCGCTGATGAAGTGCGGAATCTGGCTCAAAAAACGGCAGATGCGACTCATAATACTGCCGGGCTGATTGAAGGCTCCATACGTTCCGTCACGCGGGGGACCGGTCTTGTTGGACAGACTGCAGAATCCTTGTCTAATATTGCAGGCCATGTGGAAGAGGTGGCCGGTCATTTGGAAAGTATTTCAAACGCTTCCGTGCAGCAGTCAGAGGCAATGCAGCAGATCGCACTGGGGATCGATCAAATCTCCTCAGTAGTACAGACCAATGCTGCTACAGCGGAAGAGTCTGCGGCCGCCAGCGAAGAGCTTTCCAGCCAGTCCAGCCTGCTGGAAGACCTTGTGAACCGGTTCCGGTTAAAGGAAGAGGATGGAGGCTCTCGGAAATACTATCAATAATCCTGATCATTGATGGAGTTTTGAGATAATTGTGATACATCCCTCCCTGAGGCGGCAGCTTAAGGAATTAAGGCTGTGCGCTGCGGGGAGGGGTGTATTTTTTGTTTTACAGAAATTACGTTCTGTGAAAACGGGATTCTATTTTTCCTATGGGATGCAAAGTTTTCGATCTCCCATATTTTCTGGTATCATTGACATTCCGCATTTCTGACCATATAATAATGAAAAATGCGGTACATATCAATATAGTAAAGGGTGTGACCGGTTTCTTTACGGCTGTGACATGTTATATTGTTGGACATTTCTGCTATAGGCAGATGGACGGTCCGTTTTATGAGTGAAATGCGGCCTACATTCCCATGGAAATGGGGAATTGTCCGGTGTGCAACGCAGCGGTTCATGAAGTGCCGGAAGAACTGTAACAGGAAGGACAGGAGGAGATGATAGGATGATGATGGAATCTTACGGGATTGTAAAAATACCGGTTGCCGCCATTTGGGAAGGGCCGGAAGAAATAAAGGAGAACAGCCTTGGAGAAACGGTGTCGGCTATTTCAGATGAAGGGCTGTATGGGATGGGGGTTACGATCACCGGGGAAGAGGTGGAGGGATTTTATCCGGTGCGGACCTTTTACAATTATTCCGGTTTTATCAGGAAAGAGGAGATTGAAACGGTGAGCCTTGATGAACTGAAGGGCTGGGAAGAGGGAAACCTTATGGTCACAGACGGGGTTTACGCGGATATCGTTTTCCTTCCCAAGGTCCAGGGGGTACGGCTTTTAAGCCTTTTTAAAGGCTCTCTTTTAAAGGTGCTTTCTTTTGATTCGGAAGTGGAGGGCTGGGCTAGGGTAGAGCTTTTGGACGGACGTGTGGGTTATATGAGGAACCAGTATTTACGGCCAAAGGAATTTTCCCAGTCAGGATTGTGGACGGGGGAGCTTCCACAGAAGGAAATTGTGGATGAGGCGGCCTTCCGCAAGGCGGTGGTGGAGACGGCAAAGCAGTATCTGGGGACCCAGTACCGCTGGGGAGGGAGGTCCACCGCAGGTATTGACTGCTCCGGGCTGACCTCGGAGAGCTATCTGTTAAACGGGATACTGACCTACCGGGATGCCAGGATAGAGCCGGGATTTCCGGTTCATGAGATTCCAAAGGATGAGATGCTTGCCGGAGATCTTATGTATTTTCCTGGACATATTGCCATGTACATGGGGAATGGAGCCTACATCCATTCCACTGGAAGAATCGGCAGCGGCGGCGTGGTGATCAACAGCTTAAATCCAAAGGCAGAGGACTACCGGGCGGATCTGGCGGAAAGCTGGTATGCGTCGGGGAGTATCTTCGGCGGGAGGGCCTGCCTTGCGGATTCCTCATTAATCAATTAAGAGAAAGGGTCGGATAACATGGATTCCAGACTTACATTAGAGAAAAGAATCGAAGCGGAGGTCATGAGCTATGACGGGAAAATGGGAATCTATTTAGATGATTTCCACGGAAACGTGATTGCCGTTCACCCAGATGAAGCATTTGAAACAGCAAGCGCCATAAAGACTTATATCCTGGCATGTTTGTTTGATGAGGTGGAAAAGGGAAATAAAAGCCTTGAGGATATGATCGAATACAAGGAGGAGCATGTGGTGGAGGGAAGCGGCGTGCTTACCGCTCTGGAGCCGGGAGCAAGGCTTCGGGTAAAGGATGCAGCCACTTTTATGATCATTGTAAGCGATAATATTGCAACCAATATGATTATTGACTATCTGGGGCTGGATACCATTAACCGTTGCATCAAAGCCCTGGGATGCAGGGACACGGTGCTCTACAACCCCATTCATTTTGAAAGGTACGACAGGCTGGGGACCAGCACGCCAAGGGATTACGCCGGCATTTTTACCCGCCTGGCAAAGGGGGAGCTTATCAGCCGGACAGCGGATGAGAAGATGCTGGAAATCTTTAAGAAGCAGCATTATAACAGTATGATCACCAAAGACTTTCCTCCCTTTTACATGGACAGCGACAACACAGATGATATCCTAATCACCGTAGCCTCTAAAAGCGGAAGCATGGACGCCTGCAGGAATGACGGAGGTCTTGTGTTTACTCCTTACGGGCCTTATGCCATCGTTATGTTCCATAAGGAATTTTCTGATGCCATGTATTATCCGGCCCATCCGGCCACTGTGTTCGGTGCAAGGGTTAGCCGGATGATCCTGGATCAGTTTCTGGCCCTGGAGGGGAGATTTTTAAGATAAACGGACGTGTGTATTTTTACTAAAAAAGGCATGGATAAGTTCAAAAATCACGACATTATTACTGGTTTTTCGGTATTTGCTCTGGTGTTTTTCTGCTATGATTAGATCACAGAAAAAGAACGGAGGGATATCTATTATGAAAAAAAGAACGGTATTTTTGCTGGCGCTTACAGCAGCGCTCAGTCTGACTGCATGCGGCTCCAAGCAGGAGGCGGCAGAGACAAAGGCAGAGACTGCAAAGGAGGCGCAGACAACAGCTGCAGAGACAACTGCGGCCGCAGGAGAAGAGAAGAAGGAGTCAGGGGGAGACGAGGACTTATCTGCTTTGATTGAGGCGGCAAAGGCTGAAGGGGAGTTGACCGTATACGGCTCCTGTGAAGAGGAACATCTGGCTGCAGTTTGCCAGTACTTTGAAAAGACTTATGGCATTAAGACAAAGTTCCAGAGACTTTCTACCTCAGAGGTTTATACCAAGGTATCTGAGGAAGCCGGAAAGCCTTCTGCAGACGTATGGTTCGGCGGAACTACAGACCCCTATAATGAGGCGGTTGCAGCAGGGCTGTTAACGCCTTATGATGCGGTGAATGCCAAGAACCTCATCGGAGACCAGTATAAGGATCCTACTAATTGCTGGTATGGTATTTATAAGGGAATCCTGGGCTTTATGGTGAATACGGAAGAGTTAGAGAGGCTTGGCCTGGAAGCTCCGAAGACCTGGGATGATCTGACGAAAGAGGAGTATAAGGGACTGATCATGCTGTCTAACCCCAACACTGCAGGCACGGCAAAGCTGGTGATCAATACCATGATCCAGATGAAGGGCCATGACGAAGCAATGGAATACTTTAAAAAGCTGGACAAGAACATTGCCCAGTATACAAAATCAGGCTCCGGCCCGTCCAAGATGGTTGGACCTGGAGAATGTGTCATTGGAATCGGTTTCCTTCATGACGGAATTTATCAGATCCTTCAGGGATATGACAACATTCAGCTGATTGTTCCTGAGGATGGAACATCCTTTGAGGTAGGAGCCACCGCCATCTTTAACGGCGCCACCCATCCCAATGCAGCAAAGCTGTGGATCGAATATGCCCTGTCACCGGAGTGTGTGGACCTTGCCAAGGAAAACGGAGCTTATCAGTTCCTGGTTTTAAAAAATGCCACACAGCCTAAAGAGGCTGAACAGTTTGGTCTGGATATGAACAATACCATTGATTATGATTTTGAAGATGCAAAGGAAAACAGTGCAAAATATGTGGAAGATTTCTTTGAAGCCCTGGGAAGCTCTGCTGACAAGGCGGATGCCGGCCGTTTCCTGACACAGTAAGGAGACAGAGGGCAGGAAGTAAACGTCCGGCTGTATGGATTAACATGCTGCGTAATGCGTAATAGACCATTACGCAGCATTTTTTACATGATGGGAACAGGACTCCTGCCTGGAATGACGAAAGGAGGATTTTATATGGCCAGCTTGCAGAGCGCCCGTCTGGAGCGCAAAAAGTTTTTTTCAGACCCGGTTTTGGTGAGCATGATCGCAGTTCTGCTTGTTTTTTTAGCACTGTTTATACTATATCCTCTGCTTATGCTGTTGGTAGACAGCTTTTATGCGGAGGGCTCCGTCACTCTTGACGTGTTTAAAAGAGTTCTGAACCTGGACCGGTTTAAGAATGCTTTTAAAAATACCCTTGTTCTGGGATTTATCACCGGAATCACTTCTACGGCAATCGGACTTCTGTTTGCTTATGTTGAGGTGTATGTGAAGCTGAAAACCAGGATTTTAGAAAAGCTTTTCGGGCTTGTTTCCATGCTTCCGGTGGTGTCCCCGCCTTTTGTATTATCTCTGTCCATGATCATGCTTTTTGGCAGAAGCGGCTTAATCAGCCGTTCCCTGCTTCAAATATATGATTCCAATGTCTATGGGCTTAAAGGAATTGCCATTGTTCAGACTCTGACCTTTTTTCCCGTATGCTATTTAATGTTAAAGGGACTTTTGAAAAACATCGATCCTTCTTTGGAAGAGGCCACCAGGGATATGGGGGCGACCAGATGGAAGGTGTTTTCCAGTGTTACGTTTCCGCTTCTCCTTCCCGGACTTGGAAATGCCTTTCTGGTGACCTTTATCGAGTCTGTGGCGGATTTTGCAAATCCCATGCTCATAGGCGGGTCCTATGATACCCTGGCCACCACCATTTATTTACAGGTGACGGGAGCTTATGACTCCACAGGTGCAGCGGCCATGTCAGTGGTTTTGCTGTCCCTGACAGTGGTGCTGTTCCTGATCCAGAAATATTATCTGGAAAAGAAGACGGCAGCTACTTTGACAGGAAAGGCTTCCCGCATGAGGATGCTCATAGAGGATAAGAGCGTGACCGTTCCACTGACCATATTCTGCGGCCTGGTTGCGGCCTTTGTGCTGCTGATGTACATCATGGTTCCTTTTGGCGCCATGTTTACTCTGTGGGGAAGGGATTACAGCTTAAGCCCTAAGTGGTTTCAATACATGTTTAAGACAAGCGGACTAAAGGCGTTTAAGGACTCCTTTGTGCTGTCCCTGATCGCCGCCCCCCTTACTGCGTTTCTTTCCATGGTCATTTCCTATCTTGTTGTCAAGAAGCGGTTTAAGGCGAAGGGATTTATTGAGTTTGTTTCCATGCTGGCCATGGCTGTTCCCGGAACAGTTCTTGGTATCGGTTATATCCGGGGATATGCAAACGGGCTGTTCCGATCTGGAATCATGAGCGGTCTTTACGGGACAGGGCTTATTCTGATCATCGTATTCATCGTCCGAAGCCTTCCTACGGGAACCAGAAGCGGGATATCCGCCCTGCGGCAGATCGACAAATCCATAGAGGAATCCGCTTATGACATGGGGGCCAATTCTGCCAAGGTATTCATGTCCGTGACCCTTCCTCTTATAAAGGATTCTTTTTTCAGCGGTCTGGTAACGGCGTTTGTGCGCAGCATCACCGCAATTTCTGCGATCATTCTGCTGGTAACGCCTGAATTCTTGCTGATCACCTGCCAGATCAATGAGCAGGCGGAAAAGGGGAATTACGGCGTAGCCTGTGCTTATGCCACCGTATTGATCCTCATTACCTATGGCGCGGTTCTCATCATGAACGCTCTGATGAAGCTCTTTGGCGTCAGCAGAGCTGTGAAGGAAGTCCAGGAATAAGCTGAAGACCTTGCGGGTATACCTTTACGCCCGATAGAGCGGGGCGGACTCTGCCCATAGAACGTGGGCGGAAGAAAGGAAACAGGAGGAAGATAAAATGGATAAACAGAAAAAAGGCGTTCGGCTGGAGCGCATATCAAAGATATATATGGATCCAAAGACAGGCAAGGAGTTTTATGCGGTAAAGGATACTACCCTGGACATTGAGCCGGGAAGCTTTGTCACCCTTTTGGGGCCATCCGGCTGCGGAAAAACAACCACTCTCCGCATGATCGCAGGTTTTGAAAGCCCTGATGAAGGAGAAATATATCTGGGAGAAGAGGCGATCAACCACTTGACCCCCAATAAAAGAGATACTGCCATGGTGTTCCAAAGCTATGCTCTTCTGCCTCATTACAATGTATTTGACAACGTGGCCTATGGGCTGAAGATCCGGAAGGTTCCAAAGGAAGAGATCAGGGAACGGGTCATGAACATATTAAAGCTGGTGGAAATGGAAGGGATGGAATCCCGTATGACGAATCAGCTCTCCGGCGGCCAGCAGCAGAGGGTGGCCTTAGCCAGAGCCCTGGTCATTGAGCCGGGAGTCCTGCTCTTTGACGAGCCTTTGAGCAACTTAGATGCCAAGCTGAGGGTGACCATGAGGACTGAGATCCGCAAGATCCAGCAAAAGGTCGGCATTACGGCCATTTATGTGACCCACGACCAGTCTGAGGCCATGAGTATATCCGATAAAATCATCATCATGAGCAAGGGCAAGGTGGAGCAGATCGGAAGCCCCAGGGAGATCTATTATCATCCGGCCTCCAGATTTGTGGCTGATTTTATTGGAGAAGCTAATTTCCTGAAGGCAAAGGTCCTGTCGGAAGAAGGCGAAAAGGCCATGATATCCGTGGCGGGCAGGGAGTTCCAGGTAAACAACTTTGCCAAGGCCCATCCAGGGGATGAGGCAACCTTGGTGATCCGGCCGGAGGGGGCGATTCTGGCGGAGCAGGGGCTTTTAGAGGGTCTGGTCACCTTGTCTACCTTTATGGGTTCCTATCAGTATTATCAGGTGATGGTAGGTGATATGGAGATCCAGATCACGGACTATAATCCGGTCAACAGAAGGATTTATGAGGTGGGAGAAAAGGCTTGTCTGGATTTTGATCCAAAGGGTGTTTACATCCTGTAGTACTGTGTTAGAATGATAATAATAAGTTTGAAGGGCAGGAAGCCGGGATTATGAAAAGCTGGATCAAATGTGCCGCAGCCCTTCTGTGCATTGGTTTTCTGGCAGGCTGCGACCGCGGCTCCGGGACAGTGCCCACAGAGTTTCAGGGGGATGGGGAAATGGTAGTATACTGCCCTCATCCCCTGGAATTCATTAATCCCATTGTATCGGAATTTGAAGAACAGACCGGGATTAAGGTGGAGGTATGCACGGGAGGGACAGGAGAACTGTTAAAGATGGTGGAGGACAGGAAGGAACCTAAGTGCGATATTTTCTGGGGAGGCTCCCTGTCTACTACCATGGCAAAAAGTGAGTTGTTTGAGCCTTATATCAGCAAAAATGAACCCATGATCCAGGAAGACTACAGAAACAAGGAAGGGAACTTAACACGGTTTACGGATGTTCCCAGCATTCTCATGGTCAATACCAATCTGGCCGGGGATATTTCCATTGAGGGATATGAGGACCTTCTTAAGCCGGAGCTTTTCGGAAAGATCGCCATGTGCGGCCCTTCCACCTCATCCTCTGCCTTTGAGCATCTGATCAACATGCTTTATGCTATGGGAGACGGAGATCCGGAGGCAGGCTGGGATTATGTGGAGGCCTTTTGCAGAAACCTTGGCGGAAAGCTTCTTCAAAGCTCTTCAGAGGTATATCAGGGGGTGGCCGAGGGACGGTATACGGTGGGTCTTTCTTTTGAAGAGGGGGCTGCCCATTACATTGGCTCCGGATATCCGGTCAAGGTGGTGTATATGAAGGAAGGTGTTATATCAAAGCCTGATGTGGTATGCATCATCAAGGGGTCCGGCCACTTGACCGAGGCAAAGCAGTTTGTGGATTTTGTGACGGGAAAGGATGCCCAGACGGTCATCTCTGAAAGCCTTGGAAGGCGTTCTGTAAGAACGGATGTGAATGAACCGGAGTATCTTCTGGATAAGCAGGCGATCCATATCATTTATGACGAGGAAGCTGTGGTAAAGGAGAGCAAAAAGGAATGGCTGAACCGTTTTTCGGAAATCTTTTTAGGAACCCTGGATTAGAATAGGGAGGGAGCATGAAAAAGGGACGATATTTCAAAGAGGAGCTGCGCCGCCTGATCCTGGGATATGCCATCATTCCGGCGGTGGGCTTTACCCTGATCTGTACGCTGGTTTTTCTTGCGGTCCTTCTCTACGGGAAAAAAAGCGGGAATGAGTCACACAATGCTTTGGTGGCGGAGGAACTTGAGAAAGTCCTTGCCGGATACGAAGAGAAGCTTAAGGCTCTGTCGGATTCTGACTTGCTTTTTAATGTCAGCTCAGGGGCCGCCGGGCAAAGGCTGGTATTTGAGGAGTTTTACCGGCTGTTTGACCAGCTGGGATATAAGGCGGAGCTGTATGTTTTTGACGGAGAAAAGAGAGTGCTTTTATCCACCAGAACGGATGTCCCGGAATATTTATCAGGCAGGGAAGGCGTGCACTGGGGAATGTTCGGGGCAATGGATGAGGAACCAGGGGAAACCAGGGTGCGTTTGATGGAGGCCTGGAAGGGCTCTGACCGGGATATTGCCATGGGTATGGCAATGATGCAGGGGGATAAAAAGACGGGATATCTGGTTTTTACCATTAACAGCAGCCAGTTTAAGCCGGTGCTGGACCGGTCGGACAGCCAGACCATCATTGCGGACCGGTTTGGCTGGGTTTATTTAAGCAGCAATTATAATCTGGTGAGCAGCAGCAACCAGGTTTTAAAGGTCCTTAAAACGGCGGAAAAGTATCTGACCTATGAAAAGAAGATGTTTCTCGTATCCGTCCACCCGTCTTATAACAGCATGTTTTTAGTCTATTCGGTGACAGATATCCAGAATATCGTGTTCTCCCTGGGACTTAGCAGTGCCCTCATTATAACGGCTCTTGTGCTGATGACCATATGGGTGCTGATCAGCACGAAAAAGGTGACAGAACGGGAAACCAGGGATTTTTACCGCCTTCTTCATGTCATGGAGATGGCAAGAGAGGGAAATTTAGACACCTCTCTTGAAATAGAAAGTGAAAATGAATTCAAGATCATAGCCGATGCTTACCGGGAAACCATTGCCAGCTTAAAGCTGCAGATGGAAAATAACCGGAGGATGACGGAGCTGGTGGCTGCGGCCCAGAACAAGCAGCTGGAATCCCAGTTTAACCCTCATTTTCTGTTTAATACCCTGGAAAATATCCGGTATATGTGCCTGATCCAGCCGGAGACAGCCGGGAAAATGGTGTTCAGCCTATCAAATCTTCTGCGCTACAGCTTAGACGGCAGCAGGACGGAGGTGACTCTGGAAGAAGATTTAGAACACCTGGAGAATTATCTCATGATTTTAAAATACCGGTTTAACCGGAGGTTTTCCTATGTGGTTGACGTGGAAGCGGAGGCGCTGACCTGCCGGATCCCCAGGCTGGTGCTGCAGCCCATGATCGAAAATTCCGCAAAATACGGGTTCGGCAACCAGGAAAATTTAAAGGTGGAGCTTAAGGCCTATATTCATGAAGACCGGCTGATCATGATCTGCCGGGATGACGGGATCGGGATGACTCCGGGGGTTTTAAGTGAGATCCAGGCTCTTTTGGAGCAGGAGGAAAACAACAGAAGGCATTCCGGGCTTTATAATATACACAGACGGTGCAGGATCCTTTACGGAAGACCATACGGAGTGGAGATACGCAGTGCGGAAGGGCTGGGCACAACGCTGGTGGTGACCCTTCCCGCACAAAGGGAGGAATCATAATGTTACGGGTGATGATAGCGGAAGATGAGGATATTATCCGCAAAGGGCTGATTTACACCACAGATTGGATGGGGATGGACTGTGTTGTGGTGGCTGAGGCGGCCAATGGCCAGGAGGGGCTTTTAAAGATACTGGAGCAGAAACCGGATGTGGTCATTGCAGATATCTGCATGCCTTATATGGACGGGATCGAGATGATAAAGGAGGCTTCCAAGAGCGTGAAATTTAAAAGCGTTCTTCTTACCAGCTATGCGGAGTTTGACTATGCAAGAAGGGCCATTGCAGCCAGGGTCAGCGAATATTTGCTAAAGCCCGTGGATGAGGAGAAGCTTGCGGCCCTTATGAAAAGGCTGGGAGAGGAAATAGCAAACAGCCGTCAGGTGGAATATGTGATGGAGCAGGCGGAATCAGAGGCAGGGATCATGAACCTGGAATACTATATGCAGCTGGACCCTTCAGAAAACAAGTATGTTTCCAGGGCCATTGAAGAGATCAAATCAGGATATTGGGACAAGCTGAGCGTGGAATCCATATCAGATAAGCTTGGAGTCAGTGCCAGCTATTTAAGCCGGAAATTCAAAGAGGTGACCGGACAGACATTTCTGGACTTTTTAAATAAATACCGGATTTCCCAGGCCATTAACCTGTTAAATACCGGGCAATACCGGATCGGTGAGGTATCCGATGCAACAGGGTTTACAGATTACAAGCATTTTTGTGCGGTATTTAAAAAATACACTTTGAAATCCCCCACAAAGTTCATGAAGGGGATTTGAGAAAATGACAGAAAGTCCGGCAGTTTTTGCTGCCGGGCTTTTTGAATAAAGGTAAGTTAAATGCTTATCAATTCTGAAAGATCTTGAATGGTATGGGTTGCTTCGGACTGCAGGGGCCGGCCGGAACGGCAGAAGAGACAGGAATCAATGCCGGCGTTTACAGCACCCTGAATATCAGAGGATATGCTGTCTCCAACCATAATGGTCTTGTCTTTCTCCAGCTGTGGGATATTCTCAAAACAATATTCGAAAAAATGAAGGGATGGCTTTTCATACCCAGCTTTTTCCGATATGAACATTCCGTCGAAAAGATGGAGAAGGCCTGCCTGCTCAAGCCTTTGTATCTGAGTGGAGTAAACTCCGTTTGATGCGGAATACAGTTGTTTCCCCATCTGCTTTAACCGTGTCAGGGTTTCCGTGGCGCCTGGAATTAAATCAGAGCTGTTTCCAAGATGCCTTCGGTAGCGCCCTTCTGCTTCCTCTCCGCTGATTTCTAAGTCGTAAAAGCGGAAGAATTGGGAAAAACGGGTATTGAGAAGTTCTTCTCTGCCTATCTTTTCCTGTTCCAGCAAATCCCATAAATGCCTGTTCATCTTTTTATATTGGGGAAGCATTTCGTCTTTATATTCCAAATCATAGGATTTGATCACCTTTTTAAAGCTCTGTTCTTCAGCGGCATCAAAATCCAGCAGGGTATTGTCAATATCCAGTAAAAAAATCTGATACATATGTTTAGTCCTCCACAGTTAAATGTTTCTTGAAAAATTCATAGCAGATCCCAAGCAGGGTGGATAAGAGAAAAACGCTGATAACAGTTCCTTCCCTTATTTGCAGCGGGGCGCGTGATAACAGGGTCAGGCATAGGGTGACGATCAAAAATATCACATCAAAGCTCATGCGGACAGCGGCAAAATTCTTTTTATATGATTCGCTGATCACAAGACACAGGCTTTCCAGCGGGAATTTCACGATTCCGATTGCCAGGATGGCTCCCAGGCTGATGGAAGCGATTACAAGTCCGGTCAAATAAAGGATGACCCGGTAAATATAGCTTTCCACGGTAAAAATGGAAAGCAAGTGATATAAAAACAGGTTGATGATATAGCCGTTTGCAATGGTGGCAATAATCTGTATAGTGTCTTTATAGTTTAAACGTGAACGCCTTAAAAGTAAATAGGAAATGAAGAACAAGGAATTGATCCCATTGAGTATGGTGCCCACCTTCATCTGGATGGTATAGGATAATGTCACTGCCAGTGCGTTTAAGACGCTTTGCCCGATGGCTGCCTTCAGCTGCAGGGATATTCCAAAGCCAAAGAATACAAAGGATAGGATGGTTCCGATTAAATCGTTTCGTTTTTTTCTGCTCATTGTTTTCACCTCGGGAATATGATACCATAAAAAGCAGGCAGCCGACTATGAGAATTATCATATGGAGAATAAAAAAAATGAAAAAATACAATATGTATGAAATACCGGACAGTCTGGCCGCGGCCGGAGAGGAACGGCATTATCCGGCGGGAAAGAATATTTTTCATGTGGATGACAAGATCACTCGCTGCTACCTGATCCTTTCCGGAATGGTGAAAATCTATATTGACCATGAGAACGGACGCCGGTCGATTCTCGATTTTGCAGGGAAGGGCGACTGGCTGGGAGAGCTTTCCTTATTCTGCAGCGAGGATTATATCAAGGAAAATAAGGTGATGGACGATGTGGTCTGCCTGGAATTTGAGCTGGATCAGTTAAAGAAAGTCTGCAAAAAAGAGGCGGAAATATCATTTTATTTTGCCTCCTATATTTCCAATAAGCTGATGATCAGGAGCTGCCGGATGAGTGAATACTTAAATTATTCCCTGGAAAAAAGGCTGGCTTCCTTTATTCTCGAGTATCAGCAAAATGGGAAATACACCATACCCCACACGGATGTTTCCGAGTATATGAACATCAGCTACCGCCATATACTGTTTGTCATAAAGAAGCTTTGTGATGACGGGATCCTTAAAAAAGATAAGGGGTACCGGATCATGGATTATGAAAGATTGAAAGAGATATCCCACGGTTCCCCATGAGGAAGAAGAGGGTTAGTAAGAGAGACAGTCATAAGGGAACCTGCCGGGTTCTCTTATTTTATGTTTCCGGCCGTTAAGATATGTATTGTTTCTTTTGTATTTATTCGCTATAATTGGGGTTACGGGTTTAAGTATATGACAGAGAGAAGATGAAGAGAAAAGGTTGGGAATCAGATCGATGGAAGCGGGCAATCATGAAAGCAGAAAGGAAACGGGCATGCTCTCCTTTGACGATGGAACCACGTGCTCTTACGGGATCATAAAATCGGACAGGCGTACCCTGGCCCTGCAGGTCACGAAAACAGGAGAGGTTTTCGTAAGGCTTCCAGGGCGCCTGCCCTTTAAGGCAGGTCATGAGCTGGTACAGAAGAACAGGGAATGGGTTTTTGCGCAGGTGGCAAAGGTTCGGAAAGCGTCGGAGCGAAGGGAGGCCTTTCATTGGGCGGAAGGTGCCTTCGTGCTTTTTCACGGAAGCAGCAGGATTCTTCATGTGCGGCCTGATTATAAAAGAAAGACGTTTTATATACAGGATACAAAGGAAAGCCTGGTGGTCTCCGGGCCCATGGGACCATATTCAGGGGAGGACCAGGAAACAGCCGTTAAAGAGGCTGTGAAGCTTTGGTACAGGCAGGAAGCCAGAGAGTATCTGGGGGAAAGGACAGCCAGATGGTCTGCAATTATGAAGGTGGACTATGGAAGGATCGCCATCCGGGATCAGGCGACCCGGTGGGGAAGCTGCAGTGCCAAAGGAAATTTAAACTTTAACTGGAGGCTTGTGCTTCTTCCGGAAGAGCTGGCAGATTATGTGGTGGTCCATGAGCTTGCTCACCGTGTTCATATGAATCATTCCCCTGCATTTTGGCAGGTTGTGGAGAGAGAATTACCGGATTACCGGTTGAGGAGGAGAGAATTAAAGCGCTATGAAGCTGAAATCTATCAGAAATATTAATATTAAAACAAAGCTCCTGTTTTTAGGAGGGATCAGCATTATGGGATTGATTTTCATGGGAACGGAATCCGTGATAACGGCAAGAAGGATCAATGAGGCCAGCACGGAAATCTCACAGTCCTGGGTCCCTGCCATCATCATTGCCGAGGAGCTTAACACCAGGACATCAGACTACCGTATTAAAGAATATAACCATGTCATCACCGTGGATAACAAGGATATGGACCGCCTGGAAGGGGAAATGGACCAGATCCGGGAAGAGATTGCCCAGGGGTTTCAAGATTATGAGAATTATATTGCCAATGAATCGGACCGGAAGCTGATGGAAGAGGCGGAAGGAGAATGGAAGAAGTATTTGGAGTACAGTGATAATCTGCTTGTGAAAAGCCGTGAAAATCACACCCAGGAAGCCTTTGATATGATCATGGGAGAGTCCGGACAGTTATTTGACGATGCCAGCAACGGACTTTTAAAGGTGGCGGAATTTAACCGGGAGGGGGCTGAGGCGGCCAGCATTCAAGGTGACAGGCTCTATGACCAGCTTGCAAAAATAAAGATCATAACCATCTGCCTGATCGGCGGGGTTATTTCCCTTTTGGTGATCTATATAATTATTGCCATTGACAAGCCTGTCAAGGCCCTTGTGGAAGGTACCAGGAGAGTTGCCAATGGAGACTTGGAGGTGTACCTTTCCTACCGTTCCGAAGATGAGATCGGAATTCTGACCGATTCCGTCAACCAGTTGATTAAGCGGCTTAAATACATCATTGATGATGAGAAATATTTATTCAGGGAGATCGGAAGCGAGAATTTTGAGGTGAAATCCACATGCGAGCATGCGTACCGCGGGGATTTTGCCCCTATTCTCTATTCTATTACCAGCTTGATGAGCCGGCTGGATGCGGCGAAAAAACGAAAGGAAAGAGGCGGATCGGCCGGCACAGAAGAAAATGATAAGAATGAACTGTCCGGAAGAGCCGTTTGCAGGGAGATAACGAAACATGGCAGAAGAGAAATGGATGCTACAGACAAAAAGGGCTGATTTTGATGAAATGGCAAAATGCCACCACATTTCGCCGGTAACTGCGAGAGTGATAAGAAACCGGGATGTGATTGGCCGGGAGGCGGTGGAAAAGTATTTAAACGGAGGAATAAAGGATTTATACAGTCCTCATCTTTTAAAGGATATGGATAAAACCGTGGCAATCCTAAGAGAAAAGACAAGGCAGCAAAAGCCGGTCAGGATCGTAGGGGATTATGACATTGACGGCGTCTGCTCCACCTACCTTTTATACAAGGCCCTGTGCCAGGTAGGGGCTGTGGTGGACTATGAGATCCCGGACCGGTTAAAGGATGGATATGGGATCAATGAATCCATTATCCGGGCTGCGGCAGAGGATGGCATAGATACCATCCTCACCTGTGACAACGGGATCGCCGCAGTGGCGCAGATCAGGCTTGCAAAGGAGCTGGGCCTTACGGTTCTCATTACGGACCACCATGATATCATGAAGGAGGATGGCAGGGAAGTCCTGCCTCCGGCAGATGCGGTGGTGAACCCAAAGCAGGAGGACTGCTCCTATCCATATCCTGATATCTGCGGAGGAATGGTGGCTTATAAGCTGGTTCAGGCTCTTTATGAGGAATTTCACGTGCCAATGGAGAAATGGCTTGAGATGGTGGAATTTGCAGCCATTGCAACCGTAGGTGATGTGATGAAGCTTCAGGATGAGAACCGGATCATTGTAAAGGAAGGGCTGAAACGGATGGGGCAGACAAAGAGCCTGGGACTGTTAAAGCTCATTGAAAGGAATGATCTGGATAAGGATGATATAACCGCCTACCAGATCGGATTTGTGATCGGTCCCTGCTTAAATGCCGGAGGCCGCCTTCAGACTGCAAAACTGGCCTTATCCCTGCTTCTTTGTCAAAATGAAGAGGAAGCAGATCAGATGGCACTGGAATTAAAGGAACTGAATGACAGGCGAAAGGACATGACAAAGCAGGGGACCAGCCAGGCGGTGGAGCAGGTGGAATCCCTTTACAGCGAAGATAAGGTTTTGGTGGTATACTTGCCGGACTGCCATGAATCGCTGGCAGGGATCATTGCCGGGCGGCTGCGGGAACATTTTCAAAAGCCTGCCTTTGTATTAACAGATGGGGAGGAAAGCGTCAAAGGCTCCGGCCGCTCCATTGAAACCTACCACATGTTTGAAGCTCTGGTAAATGTGAAGGAGCTGCTGTTAAAGTTCGGAGGCCATCCCATGGCAGCAGGCTTATCCCTTCTTAAGGAACATGTGGATGAATTCCGGAGACGCTTAAACGAACAGGCAAGGCTTACGTCCGAGGATTTCATACGAAAGGTGTGGATCGATGTTCCTATGCCCCTGGAATACATAAATGAGCCATTGATCCAGGAACTGGAGCTTTTGGAGCCATTCGGCCAGGGCAATGAAAAGCCTTTGTTCGCACAGAAGGGACTTCATATCCGAAGCGTACGTGTTTTGGGAAAAAACAGGAATGCAGTGAAGTTTTCTCTTGCAACGGACCAGGGCACGCCAGTGGATGCCCTGCTGTTTGGCGACGGAGATTCCTTTATGGAAGAGCTGGGAAACAGCCGGATCCTGGATGTGATATATTATCCTTCCGTAAATGAATACAATGGAAATAAGTCGCTGCAGATTGTGATAAAAAATTATAAGATTTCAAGGTGTGTATGACAGGGAAAGGGGCAGGATAAATGGAATCGGCCCCAGTTTACCGGTTATAGACAAATGCTGAAGACCAAAGAGGAAGAAGAGAAAGCCTTGACATTGTTAGGAAGAATGGCTTATAATCTACCAAAATGGAAGTTGGTAATATTCAAAAGGAAAAGTGAGGGTATGCACATGGTAAATCAGGTAATGAAGTTTATCACCGGCTATGACAAAGAAGTGGGTGAAGCCATTGAAAAGGAATGCGCACGGCAGAGAAGGAATCTGGAATTGATTGCATCGGAAAACATAGTTTCAGAGCCGGTCATGATGGCAATGGGAACTGTGCTCACCAACAAGTATGCGGAAGGATATCCGGGAAAGCGTTATTACGGCGGCTGCGAGGATGTGGACATCGTTGAGACCATTGCCATCGAGCGTGCGAAGCAGATATTTGGCTGTGATTATGCCAACGTTCAGCCTCATTCCGGGGCTCAGGCCAATATGGCGGTCTTTCTTGCCATGCTTAAGCCAGGAGATACGGTTATGGGCATGAATTTAAACCATGGCGGTCATCTGACCCATGGAAGTCCCGTTAACTTTTCCGGTTTGTATTTTAACATAGTTCCTTACGGCGTCAATGATGAGGGTATTCTTGATTATGATGAGATGGAAAGGCTTGCGCTTTTGCATAAGCCGAAACTGATCGTGGCAGGAGCCAGTGCATATGGCAGGACCATTGATTTCAAGAGATTCCGGGAGGCTGCCGACAAGGCAGGGGCTTATCTTATGGTGGATATGGCTCACATTGCAGGCCTGGTTGCGGCAGGAATCCATCCAAGCCCCATCCCTTATGCAGATGTAGTGACAACCACCACTCACAAGACTCTTCGCGGACCCAGAGGCGGAATGATTCTGGCAAATCAGGAAGCAGCGGACAAATTTAACTTTAATAAGGCCATTTTCCCAGGTACACAGGGAGGTCCTTTGGAGCATGTGATCGCCGGCAAGGCCGTTTGCTTTGGCGAGGCATTAAAGCCTGAGTTTAAGACCTATCAGGAGCAGGTGGTGAAAAATGCAAAGGCTCTGGCTGCCGCCCTGATCAGACAGGGATTCAACATCCTGACAGGCGGTACGGATAATCATCTGATGCTGATTGATTTAAGAGGGCTGGAGGTAACCGGAAAGGAACTGCAGAACCGCTGTGATGAAGTATATATCACCTTAAACAAAAATGCGGTGCCAAATGATCCCAGAAGCCCGTTTGTGACTTCCGGTGTCCGCGTGGGAACTCCGGCTGTTACATCCAGAGGGTTAAAGGAAGAGGACATGGAAAAGATCGCAGAGTGTATCTGGCTGGCTGCCACGGATTTTGAAAGCAAAGCCGATTACATTAGAAGTGAAGTTACAAAGATCTGTGAAAAATATCCCCTGTATGAATAGGAAAAGATAAAAAAGAAGCTGTCGTGAGAGAATTTATATCAGATACTGTGCATGAAATGAGTTATCATGTGCCATATCCCATATAAATTCTTTCCTGGCAGCTTTTTCATATTTTTAACAATTATTTAATACTGGAGCGGTAACAAATATATTATACTATAACGGGCTGGGTGTATGGGAGTTGCTGAGTTCAGCCTCATGGATCACTAATAACTTAGATATACAAAGGAGAAACTATGGAATTAACGACCATCCTAGGCGTTATAGTTGGTGTTGCTGCCGTTGTCGGCGCTATGATTTTTAAACACATTGAGTTTACTGTTCTCATAAACCCGGCAGCATTTTTTGTTATTATTGTCGGGACTATTGCTACAATTTTAAACTCATTTCCCGGAGAAAATATTAAATCCATCGGATCGCTGTTTAAAATCCTTTTTACAAAACAAAAAGGAACCTCTGAAGCCGAAATGATTGAATTAATGTATGAATTGTCAAAGCAAGCCCGTTCAGAAGGGCTTTTATCCCTGGAAGCCAGAGCAGAAGAACTTCAGGACCCCTTTTTAAAAAAAGGCATCCGTCTGCTTGTGGATGGTTCCGGTGAAGACCTGATCGAGGATATTTTAGAAACTGAAATTGCTGCAATGGAAAAGCGGCATGAGATCAATGCAAGTATTTTCTCATCAGCCGGTACATACGCTCCTACCCTGGGTGTTTTGGGCGCGGTATTTGGTTTGATCGCTGCCATGTCCTCCATCAATGATACGGAACGGATGGCTGAGGCAATTGCTGCGGCGTTTATCGCAACGATTCTTGGTATCTTTACCGGCTACGTTCTATGGAATCCATTCGCCAAAAAGCTGAAAGTGAAAAGCCAGCAGGAAATAATGGCGAAAGAAATTATCATAAAAGGTGTATTATCCATGCAGCACGGCGATTCTCCCTTTATTCTAAGGGAAAAGTTACTTGCCGCTCTTCCGAAATCTAAGCAGAAAAAAATAACGGAACAGGATAAAAAGGAATAGGGTGATACATATGGCAAAAAAGAGAGAGCATGTACATCAGGAAGAAGAAGCCGGGGAGGCATGGCTGCTGCCATATTCAGATTTGATGACCCTGCTGCTGGCAGTTTTTATCGTACTTTTTGCTGTCAGTAAGATAGATGCTGCAAAAGCACAGGAGATTTCCCAGCAATTTGCCGGAACCATGATGAATAAAGATTATGTTTCCAAATCAGCCGCGCAAGATGCCTCCAGCGGCGATGGCGCCCAGTCAGGCGGTCCGTTAAATATTGAGACCCAAAGTGAGCTGGAGAGCTTTATGGGAGAGTATGAACTTAAAAAGCTGGAAAACCTAAAGACAGAACTTGATACAAAACTCCACGGCAATGGCATGGATCAATCGGTATCAACCATGATCGATATGCGGGGACTTGTCATCAGACTGAATAATGCCATATTCTTTGACTCAGGAAGTGCGGAAATTAAAAAACAAAGTGAGGATACTTTGGTTGAGGTGGCAGGACTTTTAAATACCATTGATAATTACATACGTATTGAGGGCCATACCGACAACGTTCCCATCAGACGCAGTACCTATCCCTCCAACTGGGAATTATCCACGGCAAGAGCTGTCAGTGTTGTAAAGCTTTTTATTAATAAATGCAATTTTTCACCGGATAAGCTTATTGCTGTGGGTTATGGCGAATTTAAACCTGTGGCCGACAATTCAACAGCGGAAGGGAGAGCCCAAAACAGACGGATTGATATTATTGTCTTAAGTGCGAAATACAATAACCTGGAAGAACAGCTTGTGAAATAATGGCTGTGTTTCAATGTTAAATATAATAAAAAATACTGCGCGGCTTTTATGCTGCGCAGTATTTTTTAGGAGGAAATTAGAGTTTGGCGGCTTATGCCTCGTTCTTAAAGGATTCGCAGTCAGTGCACTCTTTCTTGGTAGGATTCTTCTCATGTGTTCCTACTTTGATTCTCTCCAGGGTGCAATAATCTACGCTTTTTGCATGGTAAGCGCAGTTATCGATGGAGCATTGGATACATTCATTTTTTCCGTCTACTAACATGGTTAACCCTCCTTGATTGTTTATTACATCTATTATTGTGGACGGAATCAGCTTAATTATTATGGCAATATTTTCTTAAAAAATAGGGCGTTACATTTTCGTTAAGCTAAAAGTTTTTGTTGACCAAAAAGTATTTTGTAATATTTTTCTTTTGTCAAAACAGCACAAAATTCTGCTGTTAACCAACTGCGGGGGTACGGTATATGGACAATTCAGAGCAGTATAATCTTATTTACCAACTAGACGGCAGATATCCGTTAAAAGTGGCTGTTCCCCTTGGGCAAAGCTTTTGGCGGAACAGGTTGCATTTGTTGAAGCCATTGGCAATGCATTGGGCGGCGTAATTGCAGAGAGCCTGATCGAGCTGATCATGGATATTTTCTTAAAGCCGGATTCTTTCTATATATATGGAATCTTGTACTATGCATGGGGATTTACTGCCTGTAAGAGGTTATACAGATTATTGGAGTTGGGGAAAGGATGTGATATACTGTTTAAAAAGGGAGGGAAACGGATGAAGAAAAAAGTAATGGTTACAGGAGTGGAAGGTTTTCTAGGCGGGAGGCTGGCCGCATATTATGAAAGGAATTATGATGTGATCCGGGTCGGCCACGGAAGCTTAGACATTACGGACCAAAAGGCTGTGAGGGAATACATAAAAGAAAAAAATCCTGATGTTGTGATCCATTGCGCTGCTATATCCAACACCAGGGTATGCGAGGAGCAGCCGGCGCTTTCTGAGGCGGTAAACCGGAAGGGAGCGGTGAACATGGCCATGGGGAGCCGTGACAATGGCAGCAGGCTGCTTTTTATGAGTTCGGACCAGATTTACGGGGGAAGCAGGAAAAAGGGGCCGAATAAGGAAAGTGATGAGGTCCCTCTCATCAATGTTTATGGGGCCCAGAAAAAACAGGCAGAGGATGAGATCCTGGAGATTCTGCCTGAGGCAATCTGCCTCCGCCTTTCCTGGATGTATGATTTTCCGGTCAGGGGCCTTAAAAGCAGCTCCAATCTTTTGACCAACTTGCTGCGGTCCATGGTGCAAAACCATCCAATAAGGCTTTCGGTTTACGACTACCGCGGCATTACCTGGGTACAGGAGGTAGTAAAAAACATGGAGCCGGCCATGGACCTGCCCGGCGGAATCTATAATTTTGGCAGTGAAAGCTCCCTTTCCACCTATGAAATAGGACGCAAGGTCTTTCAGATGCTAGACAAAAGCGAAAACAGAGGAGAGCTTGTGATCCCGGAGAAAGCAGGGGATCCGGATAATCCCAGGAATTTGACCATGGACTTAGGAAAGCTTAAGGCCCTTGGAATTGACTTTTCTGAAACCGCGGAAGGGTTTTCAAGATGTCTTTGCTCCAGCCCTGAATATGTCCAGGCTTTGATCGGAGAATCCATTGTCGGATTATGACGAATTTAATAAAAAACCTATAAAACCATTGTCAAAACCGGAAGGAGTATGATATACTCTTTCCGGTTTTCTAATATATGATGTTATATTTATTATTATTGCTAATAAATAAAATGGCATCTTACTGATAGATAAGGGGAAACCGGTTAGCAGATAAAGAAGGAAAGCTTGGGAGTCAGGAGGACAGTTCCAATGATTCGATTTAAAAATTATGTAAAAGCGGAAAGCCTGGAAGAGGCTTTTGCCCTGAATCAGAAGAAGAGCAGTGTCATAGGCGGAGGCATGATGTGGCTGAAAGTGCAGAGCCGGGTGAAGATGACGCTGGTGGATTTATCGGGCCTTGGGCTTGATGGGATTGAGGAGACGGAAGATGAGTTTTCCATAGGTGCCATGTGCACCCTGCGCCAGCTGGAGACCCATGAAGGGCTGGACACGTGCTTTTCCGGCGTTTTCAAGGAATGCACCCGTTCTATTGTGGGTGTTCAGTTCCGCAACGGGGCTACTGTGGGAGGAAGCGTGTTCGGCCGGTTTGGATTTTCCGATATTACCACCTGCCTGCTGGCCCTTGACACTTATGTGGAACTGTACAAGGGAGGAATTCTCCCCTTAGAGGAGTTCTGCAGGAAAAAAAGCGACCGGGATATTCTGGTCCGTATCCATATTAAAAAGGATGGAAGAAAGGCGGCTTATGCTTCCCAGCGTATGGCAAAGACGGATTTTCCTGTAATCGCCTGCTGCGCGTCCAGAAAAGATGGGAAGCTTTATGTTTCCGTAGGTGCCAGGCCTGGAAAAGCTGAGCTGGTAGTGCTTGACGGAAGCCAGGAATGTCCTAAGGAGGAGCTTGCAAAACGGGCATCAGAGGGCTTTTCCTATGGTACAAACATGAGAGGGAGCGGGGAGTACCGGAAGCATTTGGCTGAAATATATATCAGAAGGCTTTTCCAAGGGCTGGACCAGGAGGAAGAATAAATGGAGATAGAATTCACACTGAACGGAAAACTGACCTATGAGGAAATCACAGATGACACCACCTTATTCCAGCTTCTTAGAAGGAAGGGCTGCTACAGCGTAAAGTGCGGCTGCGAAACGGAAAATTGCGGTCTTTGTACGGTGATGGTCAATGGAAAGTCAAGACTTTCCTGTTCCTTTTTAGCTGCCAGGGCAAATGGCTGTGAAGTGGTGACTTTGGAAGGTGCGGAACAGGAAGCAAAGGAGTTTGGGACCTATCTGGCTGCGGAAGGAGCGGAGCAGTGCGGATTTTGCAGCCCAGGACTTATTATGAATGTGCTTGCAATGGAAAAGGAAGAAAAAGCCCTTGACGATGAGGGAATAAAAGAGTACCTGGCCGGAAACTTATGCCGGTGCAGCGGTTATATGGGGCAGCTTCGGGCCGTAAAGAACTATTTGAGCAGAGGGGAGAAAAGGGATGAATTATAAAATGCGTACGGTCAATACTTCTGTACAAAAAAAGGATGCTATGGCCCTGGTGACAGGAAAGCCTGTGTATACCGATGACCTGGCTCCCGGGGACTGTCTTTTTGTAAAGGTGCTCAGAAGCCCTCATGCCCATGCGCTCATTAAGGAGATCCACAAGGAAAGGGCGGAAAAGGTGGCCGGAATCGCCTGCATTCTCACCTATCAGGATGTACCTCAGAAGCGTTTTACCATGGCAGGCCAGTCCTACCCGGAGCCGAGCCCCTATGACAGGCTGATCCTGGATCAGAGGATGCGTTTTGTGGGAGACGCAGCGGCCATCGTTGCCGGTGAAACGGAAGATGCGGTGGACCATGCCCTGCGTCTTCTTAAGGTGGAGTATGAAATCCTGGAGCCTGTGCTGGATTTTAAACAGGCAAAGGACAGCCGGGTGCTGGTTCATCCTGAGGAAGACTGGAAGAGCCTTTGTCCGGTAGGTGCGGACAATAGGAGAAATTTGTGTGCCTCTGGAATGGAAGAGCACGGAGATGTGGATGAGGTTTTAAAGCAGTGTGATTATGTGGTGGAGCAGGTTTATCATACGAAGGCAAACCAGCAGGCCATGATGGAAACCTTCCGGGCTTACTGCTATCTGGATGCCTACGGGCGTTTAAATATGGTGTCTTCCACGCAAATCACCTTTCATGTGAGAAGGATCCTTGCCCATGCCCTGGATGTTCCAAAATCCCGGATCCGTGTGATCAAGCCCCGGATCGGCGGCGGCTTCGGAGCAAAGCAGACAGTGGTGGCAGAGGTGTATCCGGCAATTGTGACCATGAAGACCGGCAGGCCGGCCAAGATGATCTATAGCCGGTATGAGTCCCAGATCGCCGCGTCTCCCCGACATGAGATGGAAGTCCATGTGAGGGTGGGAGCGGATAAGACGGGGATCATTCAGGCCATTGATGTGCATACCCTGTCAAATACAGGAGCTTTTGGGGAACACGGCCCAACTACGGTAGGCTTGTCCGGCCATAAGACCATACCTCTTTACGGGACTGCCAAAGCATTCCGGTTTGCATATGATGTGGTTTACACCAACCGCATGTCTTCCGGGGCTTACCGGGGATATGGCGCAACCCAGGGAATCTTTGCTGTGGAATCGGCGGTCAATGAGCTGGCAAAGAAAATGGGCATGGATTCCGTAAAATTAAGGGAACAGAACATGGTAAGGGAAGGGGATATCATGCCAGCCTATTATGGTGAAACTCTAAGAAGCTGTGCCCTGGACCGGTGTATGGCCAGAGCCAAGGACATGATCCGCTGGGATGAAAAGTACCCAGGGGTTGACATGGGAAATGGAAAGGTGCGGGGCGTTGGCGTTGCCATGTCCATGCAGGGATCCGCCATTTCCGGCGTTGATGTGGCTTCTGTGGAGCTGCGCCTCAATGATGACGGTTTTTATACCCTTATGATCGGTGCTTCCGACATGGGAACAGGCTGTGACACCACCCTCGCCCAGGTAGCGGCGGATTGCCTGGAATGTAATTTAGATGAGATCGTGGTCCATGGAACAGATACGGATGTTTCCCCCTATGATTCCGGTTCCTATGCTTCCAGCACCATGTATTTAACCGGAATGGCCGTGGTAAAGGCCAGCCACGAAATGCGGGGAAAAATTATAAAAAAGGGAGCAGAATACCTTGGCTGCCCGGAGGATACCCTGGACTTTGACGGAAAGAGGGTGTACCAGCAGGAGGGAGAGCTGGAAATATCCTTAAAGGATATTGGAAATAAGGTCATGTGCTTTAATGAGGATATGCTCTCTGCCGGGGCCAGCCACAGTTCTCCTGTGTCGCCGCCTCCTTTTATGGTGGGAATGGCTGAGGTGGAAGTTGATAAGGAGACCGGAGAGGTAGAGCTTCTGGATTATGTGGCAGTAGTGGACTGCGGGACCACCATTAATCCAAATCTGGCCAGGATCCAGACCGAAGGCGGCATTGCCCAGGGAATTGGCATGGCCATGTATGAGGAGGTCACTTATTCCTCCAAGGGACAGATGCTGGAGAATTCCTTTATGCAGTACAAGCTTCCCACAAGGCAGGATGTGGGGAATATCCGGGTGGAATTTGAAAGCAGCTATGAACCTACAGGGCCTTTTGGTGCCAAATCCATCGGCGAGATCGTGATCAATACTCCTTCTCCCGCCATTGCGGATGCGGTGGCTAATGCGGTAGGGGTGAGGATCAGGGAGCTGCCTGTTACGGCAGAAAAGGTATACTGGGGGCTGAAGGGTTAAGTAACGTCGGAACAGGGTTCGGATATCTGCCTGAGGACGAGGAAAAGAGACAAAGAGGAAGCTGCGCAGGTTTGAGGCGGGCGTTTCCTCTTTGTTTTTTTGTATGATTTTCATGAAATTTTTGTATATTTTAAAATAATTATAATTGTTGATAAAAATAATCGCCGGATGATATTGACGGAGAATTGCATTGATAATAACATGGGTGTATGATGGGGGAAAAGAAGGGAGGGAAGGACTTATGGAAGTTTTGATACGGGCAGAAGAAGTCTGCAAGGATTATGATGCGGGTGAAGTCAAGGTGCAGGCCTTAAGGAATGTATCTTTTGAGATTCTCCGGGGGGAATTTATTGTGATCCTGGGGCCAAGCGGGTCCGGGAAAAGTACCCTTTTAAATATATTGGGAGGAATTGAAACAGTTACCAACGGGACCGTCTATTATGACGGCACACCACTCTCCTGGGGAGATTTAAAGAGCCTTACCGCTTATCGCCGGGCTCATGCCGGATTTATCTTTCAGTTTTATAATCTGATGCCAGGACTGACTGCTTTAGAGAATGTACAGCTGGCAGCGGAGCTTTCCAAAGATCCTCTGGACCCGGAGATACTGCTTGAACAGGTGGGGCTTTTGGACAGAGCAGGTCATTTTCCAAGCAGGCTGTCGGGAGGACAGCAGCAAAGGGTGGCCATTGCCAGGGCCTTGTGCAAGAATCCTGATATCCTTCTTTGCGATGAACCTACGGGTGCCTTGGACAGCGGCACTGGAAGCCAGATTTTAAAGCTGCTGTCGGATTTTAACAGACAGTATGAAAAGACGGTGGTTCTGATCACCCATAATGAGAACATTGCAGGGATCGCAGACCGGGTGTTTTATTTTAAGGATGGGTGCCTGGAAAGGATCCGTGTCAATGAAACGCCCTTAAAGCCTGAGGAGGTGGTCTGGTAGTGAAAAGCTTCCGCAAGAATGTGGTCCGGTGTGCCAGACAGAATCCAGGTTCCTTTCTGGGGGCCGTTTTCATCATTGCCATCGGCATATTTGTCTATGTTGCCATGATGGACACCTTAAGAAACTTAGGGGACCAGGTACAGCGTTATTATGACAGCAGCGCCATAGCGGACGTGTTCGCCGAAGTTTCAGGAATATCGGAGGTGGACTTAGAACGGTTAAAGGAGATTCCAGGGATCGAAGAGGCTTCTGGAAAAATGGCTGTTGATGCAAGGCTGTTTGCCCCTTCCCAGACAGAGATCGTGACCGTGCATCTGCTGTCTTACGATCCTATTGATCCTTTAAATAAGCTGATGGTAAAAGGGATGGGGACAGGAAAGGACAGTATTTATCTGGGAAACCGGATGGCCGGAATATATGGTTACGAAAACGGGACGCCTCTCACCCTCATGATCAATGGAAAGAGCGTAAAGTTTGAATTGGCAGGAACCTGTTACGGCCCGGAATACATATATGCCATTCCTCCGGGAGGTGCCATGGTACCCGATGGGGAGATCTATGACATTGCCTGCGTGGAAAAAAGCAGGATGGAGGAATTGACCGGGAAAAAGGATTCCATGAATGAGCTGGGATTCCGTCTGGCAAAAGGATATACCTATGAAGATGTGCGCTATCAGCTCATGGACCGCCTTTCCGGGTATGGCCTGATATCCCTTTCCTCCCGGGAAAACCAGGCCAGCTATAATATGGTAAAGGGCGAAATCAATGAGCTGTATTCCATGGGAACGGCGCTTCCCTTTCTGTTTATGTCCATTTCCGTGTTCATGCTTTATGTGGTGTTAAAAAAGATGATAGACAAGGATCAAAGCCTCATAGGCACCATGAAATCCTTTGGGATGAGAGACGGTGAATTGATTTTGGCCTACCTTTACCAGGGGGCCGAGGTCGGCGTTTTAGGCGCTTTGGTTGGAAGCATTCTGGCGGTTCCCTTTGGCCGGTTTATGTTTCTTATGTATGTGGACTTTTTTAACTTGCCGGACACGGTTTATCACAGCTACATGAATACAAGGATCAGCGGCATGGGAATTGCCGTGGGGACCGGGCTCCTGGCGGTTTATTTAGGGGTCATGGGAATCTTAAAGATCACTCCGGCCCAGGCCATGAGGGCAAAGGCTCCTGCTGCTGCAGGGAATTTGAAACTTCCCGGCTTTTTATCCTCCAGGCTTGGAGCCATGGAGAAAATGGGACTTCGCTCTGTGGTGAGGAACCCTTTTCGAGGCTTTCTGATTATTTTGGCCATTGCATTCCCTTTTTCCATGTCTTCTGTGCTTTTCTCCTTTAAAGGGGTAGCGGATCAGATGTATTTCGATCAGTTCAGCAAAGTGCAGACCTATGATATACAGATTTCCCTGGACCGTTTTGTATCTCCTATCAGGGGAGAATTGGCAGGGGAGGGGATAAGGGGAGTGAGAAAAAGCGAGGCAGTTCTCCAGAAGGCAGTGGAATTAAAGCATGAAAATCTGTCGGAGTTTGCCATGGTCTATGGCTTGAACCCTGAGTCTGACATGTGGAGGATCATGGATCTCTACGGCCGGTTTTATGAGCCGCCGGAGGATGGGATCCTCATAAACAGCAGGATCGCAAAAAAGCTTCACCTGGAGGAAGGGGACCTAATGGAAGTGACTGTTCCCGGCCTGACTGCGGAAGGGGTGAAGGTTCCCGTAAAGGCTGTCATACAGGAGAGTCTGGGAGGCGGCTGCTATATGTCTTCAAAAGGCTTTTACCGCTTTTTTGGTTCTGTTCCAATGGCGGGAACCGTTCTTTTAAAGGTGGAAAAGGGAAGGCTTAACGAGGTCCGGGAAGAGCTTTTAAAAACCAGCCGGGTGACCTGGATGGTGGATACCAGCCGCATCATTGACAGCTACCGGGACATTATGGGCAGCATGATGGCAATGGTTCAGATGTTTTCCCTTATGGCAGTGGCGGCAGGAGGAATCCTCATTTATAATATTTCCATGATCAATATCAGGGAACGGATCTCAGAGCTTGGAACGTTTATTATCATGGGAGGAACGGATAGGGAGATCGGAAGGATCCTCCTGTTTGAACAGGTGGTTTACTTCATTCTTGGAATTGTTTTAGGAATATTTGGAAGCATTGGAGTAAAATACCTTTTGGAGCATCTGGTCATATCCGATTCCTATACCATTGATCTGGCTATACGGCCATCCTGTTATGGGATAGCGTTTCTCACCTGCCTTGCAATGGCAGGGGCTTCTTTGCTGGCCCAGACGCGGTTTGTAAGAAGGATAAAGCTCACGGATATATTAAAGGAAAGGGAGTAGGCTTATGAAGATCCGATTGGATGGCAGGAAAAAGAAAATATGCTTTCTGGCTGCAGGAGTTGTCCTTGTGCTGATCATAGGAAGGGCTGCAGTGAAAAGCTTAAAAGGAGCCCCGGTGGAAACCGCAGCGGCCTCCTATGAAACCGTAGAGGACCGGTATACTGAGGAAGGAACCATTACGGCAGGAGGGGAATACCGCCTGGTTTCAGAGGTGGCAGGACCTGTAAAAGAGGTTATGGTCAGGGAAAATGACGGGGTGAAGGCAGGAGATATCCTGTTTACCGTTGATGATAAGGATTTATTGCATGAAAAGTCTCTTTGTGAAAGCGCTCTGGCAGGCTATAAGGCCAAGCTGGAGCAGAGCCGGATCGGGCAGGTGATGACGTCATCGCCTCAGGAATATTTGGATTCCATAAGAGCGGAGGTATCGGCAAAAGAAGCGGATTACCAGGCGGCAAAAACCGTTTTTGACGCATCCCAGTCCCTGTATTCTGCAGGGAGTATTTCTAAAATCGAGTGGGAAAAGGACCGGGCTTCCTATGAGTACGCTTCTCTGGCATGGGAGCAGGCGAAGAGCCGCTATGAGGAAAGCCGCCGGTTTTTAGAGAGCTTAAAGGCAGGGGGAATTGACGAAACCACCATTAACGGAAGGTTTTATGAAAGTGTGGAAGAGCAGTTAAAGGCCCAGATCAAATCCCAGGAAACTACCATGGAACAGCTGGAAGACCGGTTGAAAAAATGTGTGGTAGCTGCGGACAGGGATGGAATAGTCACCTCCCTTCCTGTCAAGGATATGTCCTACATACAGGCAGGGGAAACTGCCGCTACCATAAGCGGGAGGGGAAAGGTCCAGGCAGAGTCTGACGTGCTTACCAGCATTGCACCTTATCTTACTCCGGGAGATAAAGTGACGGTGATTCTGCAGCTTAGAAATCAGGATCAAATGTACGGAGGGACCATAAGCCAGGTCTATGACTATGCTGCTAAAGGGACCTCTGCCCTGGGAATGGATGAATACAGGGTGCATGTGAAGGTCGACATGGATGAGAATCCGGACCTGGAAGGAAAGGAAGGCTATGGCGCCAACATCCGCTTTACCCTGTATCAGGGGGACGATAAGCTGGTGATCCCTTCAAGTGCTGTCTTTGAACTGGATGATCAGAAGTATGTATTTGTGATCAAAAATGGAAGGGCGGAGAAGCATCCCGTTGAGATCGAATACAGGACTGCATCCCAGGCTGTTATAAAAGAAGGGCTGACAGAGGGAGAGAAGGTCATTGACCATGTAGATTCAGAAGAAATCTATGAAGGGGCAAAGGTGTATGCAGGTTCATAAAGGATAAAAAGGAGGCAGCGCGGAATATCCGCTGCTGCCTCCCTTTTCTTATGTTTTTTACTTTATTTTATCTTTTCGTATCCTGATTCTTTGATGGTTCCGTCGCTGTTGGTCTTGTAGTATTTGCCGTCGCCATCCTGAATGTTTGTCTTGCCCTTAGCAAGCTTTCCGCTTGTACCGACTAAGTACTCTTTGTCATTGTATTCCACTACTTTATATTTTTCATCTTTGTCAGCCTTGATCAGTCTGCCCTGTACGTAGATGCTGTCATCGGTGATGGAATTGTAGCCGGCTCCCTTATTGCTTCCGGCCTTGCGGAAGTTATAGGTGTATTTCTCGCCGTCAATATCAATGGTAGTCTTGCCGGTTGCCATGGCGCCTTCCTTTGGAGATGTGCCGAAATAGTAAACCTCTGCTGCGTCGTCTGCAGCAGGGAAATCGCTTTCTGTTTCGATCTCGCTGTAAGACTCGATGGTTTTGCCTGATTCAAAGGTCAGTTTATAAAGCCCCTGAAGCATTTCGCCCTTTTCGTTGAAGGCGTAGCTTAAGCCATTGATGCTCTTGATCTGGCTGGTTGTAAGCTGTCCGTTGCTGGAAGCGTAGAACCAGTATTCTGTGCCGTCATCATAAGCTTCTGCATCAATATCTTCTCCGGGAACGGTCTTGAACCAGCCTTTTGCAAGCCAGCACTGTTCTGGGAGATTATAATACTGGTTAGCGGAACTTGAAGTGGAAGCAGAGGCAATTTCATACCATTCTGATTCAGCGGCTCCGTTTTCATTGAAGCGGTATTTCTGACCGTTGATGGTTTTTGTTGTATCCTTTATCTTCTTGCCGTTGGTGCCGAAATAGAACCAGTAGGCTCCGTTGAAATTGTCTTTCTCATTTTCTGAATCTTCTACTTCGATGGATTTCCAGCCGTTTGCCTGAGCGCCGTCAGAGGAATCTCCTAAGTAATAGATACCGTCCTTCCATGCATCGTCACCGGTCTGGCGTGTGGATTCATCATTAACCCAGCCAAACAACATTCTTCCTTCTGAATCAAAGGAATAGTTATGAGATTCTCCGTTGGCGGTCTTTATGGATTTAAAGGTGGTTTTGCCGGAGGTAGGAGCCTTATAGGCCTTTCCGTTGCTGCCAAAGTAGTACCAGTAAGTATCTGGTTCATCCTCTTCATCCTGGTCGGAAGGAACTTCACGCCATTCATTTGTAACCATGGCTCCTGATGAATTTACAAAATAGTAATTGTCATCGGATTCGATTAAGCTGCTGGTAGCCATTTCGCCGTCTTCATTTAAATAGAACCAGCTGTCACCGGACTTGCGCCAGGATTCGGTTGTTATATCTCCGTTGGAGTCCAAGTATACCCAGGTGTCGTTTTCCTGAGCCCAGCCCTGAGCTGCAAAGGAGGTCATGGATGCACCTATTGTAAAAAGCGCTGCAGCGCAGGGAATCAGCCATTTAAGTTTCTGTTTTCTCATGTTTGTTCTCCTTTCATAAGAACCCCTTTTTGTTGCTTTCTCAGCTTTTCTGCTGATGGAATGACTTTAAACCATGGAGTAAGTCCAAGGTCAAGGGATGTAAAGAAGGCGTAAGAATGCGTAAGAAACCAGGGACAAGTTAAGAAAACCGTAATCTTGCCGTATTTTGGAAGAGGTTCCAGCTGCTGCCACCATTTTAGGTTTGAAATTACATATATGCTAATTTATTTTTGTATGCTTAAATTGTACTTTCTATTCCGGTTTCCACATTTGCTGCGATAACAGCAGAGGACGGAAGAGAAGAGGGATATTAAAGAATACTGGATACTACTAATTTCCAGAAAGTGAAAAAAACTGAAGGAGCAGGAGAGGGTCCCCACCCACCACTTCTTATCTTATTTTTTCTGCGGCCATCTGAGCCTTAATACACAATTCTGCGGCTTTAAAAGCATGTTCCTGTGTCATGGCAATTTCTGTCCGGTTTATACAGTCCAGGATCAGTTCGCCAAAGAAGGGGTAGCCTACTTTCCCGCTGACATTTACATAATGTTCTTTTTCTCCGGTAACGTAGAATACATGATCGGAACGGTTGTCAACTCCCACATTGATATATTTACGAAGTTCAATGTACCCTTTGGTTCCCAGTATAAAAAGTCTTCCGTCGCCCCAGGAGCCCAGTCCGTCAGGGGTAAACCAGTCTACCCGGAAGTAGTTGCTGGAACCGTTGCTGCCTACTAACATGACTTCGCCAAAATCCTCAAATTCCGGATATTCCGGATGGTTATGGTTAGCCACCTGGCTGCGTACTACTTGTGCATCGGTGGAACCGCTGAAATACAGATATTGTTCAATCTGATGACTGCCGATGTCGCAGAGAATTCCGCCGTATTTCTCCTTCTGGAAAAACCATTGTGGACGGGACGGTGCATTTAAGCGGTGAGGGCCCATACCCATAACCTGCAGGATATCGCCTATGACCCCGTCTTTGATTAATTGGCCGGCATATACGGCGCTTTCCACATGAAGGCGTTCGCTGAAATATACCATGTATTTCTGACCCGTGGATTTTACCTTGCTTCTGGCTAAATCAATCTGCTCCAGTGTGGTAAAAGGAGATTTGTCGGTAAAATAATCCTTGCCGGCCTCCATTACCTTAAAACCTAAAGAAGCCCGGTCGCAGGGAATTGCAGCAGCGGCTACCAACTGGATGTCCGGGTCCGTAAGGATCTGATCCAGGCTCTCTGCCCGAATAGCCTGGGGATATGTACGGCAATAATCTTCTAAGAGCTTGGGGTCGTCGTCATACACATATTTCAGAGTCGCTCCAGCCTCTACAAGACCGTTGGTCATTCCATAGATATGTCCATGTTTTAAGGCGGTAACCGCAAACATAAATTCACCTGGTTTAACAACGGGTTTTGTTTTTCCTTGAGGGGCATAGTTCATGCCATCACTTTTTTGCATTAGAAAATTCCTCCTGTTTTTTACTTTGATTTCTATTATAAGTTTAGATTGAGGGGGAAACAAGGGAAATATAGGGAAATATAAACAAAAGTTATAGATGAAAATATAAAATAAATACAAGTATAGAATTTTATACAAAATAAAAAAAGGAAATTTGTTAAAACCATATAGATAATAAAAAAATACAAATAATATATTGACAAATAATACAATTTAATTTACAATCTAATTGCTTTGGATTTTATTCGATAAGTAAACGTTTACTTATAATAATAAGCAGATATCTACATAGTGAAAGAAGAGAAGCATGAATAGAAAAAAGACTAATTCCCGTTATGTTACTATACGGGATGTTGCAGAAATGGCGGGAACCTCCATTGCCACCGTTTCATATGTGCTCAATGATTCGAAAGACCGGTACATCAGTGATGAACTGAGAGAACGGGTCTTAAACGCGGCGGCGGATTTGAATTATGTTAAGAGCGGGCTGGCCAGCAGCTTGAAAGGAAAGCAAAGGGGAATCCTGGCGGTACTGACACCCCAGTATGAGAATCCATTTTTTATGAGTATGTTTATTGCAATAGAGAAAATTGCGAATCAGTATGGTTATGTATTGTCAACCTGCAATACCTTTGATGATCCAAAGCATGAAAAAGAAGTTTTAGAACGTATGCTGACAATCCGGGCAGATGGATATCTGGTGATTCCTACTGTGGAAGGGGGAAAAAATATGTCCATCTTGATGGATAATAACCTTCCTTTTGTAGCAATAGAGCGTCCGTTGGCAAAAACGGAGCAATATCATTATGTAAGCAGCGATAACTTTGAAGTCGGTTTCCGGATTACGGAGCATTTGATACAAAAGGGACACCGACATATTGGCATGATTTATTGGGATACGGCCATTACAAACGTTTACGAACGGGTGAGCGGATATAAAGAAGCGCTGAGACAGGCTGGAGTTTCCTTTGACCAGACATTGGTAAAGAAGGGCGATCTGAAAGAAGGAACCGGAATGAGACTGACCAAAGAGCTATTGGAAAACAGCCAGGTCACTGCTGTTATATATGGTCAGTATTTACTTGCGGAAGATGGAATTACTTATCTTCGAAAGCAGAAGGTGAAGATACCGGAAGAAATTTCTGTTGCCATGGTAGGAAATCCGGCATGGGCGCGGATGGAAGAGATTACAAGGATTGCCCAGGCTGGAACCAGGATGGGTGAGGTGGCTGCAAGAATCCTACTTGATCAACTGGAGGGAAAGACTATGCCAGGAGAATATATCAGACAAATTGTGGAATCGGATTTGTATGAAGGAGGAACTGTAAGTCAGCTGAATTAGTATTAACGGGAGAAAAACTCCCGTATAGTATCGGCATTAAGTAAACGTTTACCTAACATGTAAACGTTTACTTAACAAATAAAACCATATTATATAAATCAGGAGGAAGTATGATGAGAAAGAACAAAAGAACTTTGATTTTACTGGGAGTGGCACTGACTTTTGCAGCTGGTCTTACCGGTTGCAGCGGCGGGGGAAAAGCAACAACTGCGGCACTGGCCGAGAACCAGTCAACAGCGGCTGACCAGGAGACCGGTGAAACCGAACAAGCCAAATCCAAAAGTGACTATCCGACAAAAGATATCACGGTTATTGTCCCGTGGAATCCAGGTGGCGGTACCGATCTGACTGTTCGTGCTCTGGTGGAGGAAATGAGCGGCGACCTTGGTAAACGTATGACAGTAACCAACATGCCTGGCGCCAGCGGCTCGGTTGGAATGCAGGATGTCTATGATTCGCCTAAGGATGGATATAAGGTCTTGGGTCATGGTATGATGGCATTTACCAATTCTCAGGTTATGGGACTGGTGGACACAAGCTATAAGAAATGGGTAGTATGGGATGCTGCATTTTCTCCCAACGTAATTGCCGTTAAAAAAGATTCTCCTTATAAGACCATTGAAGATCTCATTGCGGCTATGAAGGAAAACCCAGGTAAAATCACTGCCAGCAGCGCTGGCGTGGGAACTGGCGGACATATCGGAGCATCCGTATTTGCACAGGGAGTCGGTGCTGAGTTCACTCACATACCTTATGAAGGCGGTAACCCGGCAATTATCGCTGCATTGTCTGGAGAAGTAGATTTTACGGCACAGCTTTCTATGGAAATGATTGATATGATCCGTTCCGGAGACCTGATTGGCCTGGCTTGTTTGAGCGATGAGGATCTGGTGATTGATGGTCCTTCCGGAAAAATCACCATTCCGTCCATTAAGTCTGTGGCACCGGAAATGGAGGAAATTCTTCCGCTTGGAGAGTCTTTTGGCATCATGGTACCAGAGGAAACACCAGAAGATGTGATCGAAGCACTGGATAGTGCTTATAAGAATGCTGTTGAGTCTGAATCATTTAAGAAGCTGGCAGATGATAAGGGGATGATCGTATTTGGATATGATGTGGTTGATACTTCTGAATATCTTGATAAACTGGCGTCCATTGTATGCTGGACTTTATATGACATCGGCAGTGCTAAAATTTCTCCAGATACGGTAGGTATTCCAAGACCATAAGCATCAGACGGCTGGACTGAGCCGGTGAAAGTAATCATGATTCACCGGCCCTTTTTACGGAAGGATAGGGTAAATAGATGGGAGATAAAAAATATATTGATTTTTTTAGTGCGGTGGTGACAGGACTATTATCGATTTATGTCATCATAGACAGTATTCGTATGTATCTGGATGCAGGCGAGAAAATGTATTATTCGCCAGCATTTTTCCCCTTAATTCTGGGTGCGGGACTATTCATCTGTGCTGGGATTCTTATGAGCAGAAGCCTGAAAGGTATTGGTATTTCTGTTACCATGGCTCAAGTGAAAAAAAGTGCTGTAAGAGTTGTCCGTTCTGAAACCGTTAAAAAGGCTTTGATCGGGCTTTGTATTATGGGAATTTATGTTTTTGCATTACTTCCCATGCTGGGTTTTGTCATATCCACACTGATCTTTATTGTAGCTATGATGATGTATATGAAAGTAGGCAGTCTTATAAAGATTGTATTGATTGCTGTTATAATTGTTGGGGCAGTTTATGTTACATTTCAGATGGCATTTGGCGTACTTTTACCATAGAGGAGGGAGAAGAGGATGGCAGTAAATTATTTATTACAGGCATTGCAGATTGTTATGAGTCCAGTTAATTTTCTTACATTAATTGTATCTGTTTTTTTTGGCTTAATCGTTGGTATGCTTCCAGGACTGACCTCTACCATGGCAGTAGCGCTGCTTACTGGTCTGACGTTTAGCTTATCAAAGGAGACGGCGATTGTTTCCTTAATAGGAGTTTATGTAGGATCTATCTCAGGCGGCTGTCAATCCGCAATATTACTTAATATTCCGGGAACTCCGGCCTCTGCGGCAACTGCAATGGACGGACATCCGTTAAGTAAGCAGGGAAAAGCAGGTCTGGCTATTTTTACAGCGACAGCAGCATCTGCATTGGGAACGATTTTAAGTGTTATCTGTGTTTTGACCTTGACCCCATTTCTTAGCGGCGTCGGATTGAAGTTCCAGACCTACGAGTTTTTTCTTCTGGCACTTTTTGGTATTGTGATCTGTGGCAATCTGGCTTCCAACGGGGATCCGCTGAAAGGCTGGATGGCTGGTTTTATGGGACTGCTGGTGGCTCAAGTCGGTCTGGATACGGTAGGAGCTTATCCGCGTTTTTCTTTTGGGATACTGAATCTGAAGGCTGGACTACAGCTGATTCCTATGATGATAGCATTGTTTGGTTTTCCGGAAATTCTCCGTTCCTTCCAAAAGGATGAGGGAAGTATTCTGGAGATGACGAAACTGGACATCAAGGAAGGTCTATTGTTGATTAAAAAGAATATTGCAGCTATCGTAAGGTCTTCTTTAATTGGAGTATTTGTAGGAATTGTTCCGGGAGTTGGGGAAGATATCGGCGGATGGCTTTCTTATTGGGCAACCAGGACTTTGAGCAAGGAACCTGAAAAGTTTGGAAAGGGTGCCTATGAAGGCGTTATATCAGCGGAGTCAGGTAACAATGCCTGCGTAGGAGGTGCGGTTATACCGGTACTTTCTCTGGCAGTACCTGGAAGTACTTCGGCTGCGGTTCTGCTTGCAGCATTCTGGCTGCACGGGTACCGTCCGGGTCCGCTTCTAATGTCTGAAACACCGGAGTTTTTATATCAGATCGCCATTTATTTGCTTGTTTCCTCAATCGCGATGTTCTTTTTGGCATTGCTGGTATCAAAGATAACTGTTAAGATTTTGTCATTGAAAAAAGAGACACTGATGCCGGCCATTTTTGTATTCTGTGTCCTCGGCTCCTATGTAATCCGTGGAAATTTCTTTGATATTAAGGTTATGTTTATATTTGGAATTATTGGCTTTTTACTTAGTTATGCCAAGTTCCCGGCAGCTCCGTTCTTACTGGGGCTGGTGCTTGGAAATATGGCTGATTCCAATTTAAGACGAGGGCTTAAGTTAAGTAATGGAGGTTTGCTCCCTTATGTAACCAGACCTATTTGCTTATTTTTTGTTATCGTGATTACCTGCTTAATATTGTCGCAGTTTGGGGTGTTTAATAAATTAAAAAAACGCAAATATAATCATGAGAGGACGGAATGAGTTTGAAAAAAGTAGTAGTGGGAATGATTGGTTGCGGATTTGCTTCAGGATTGCATATGAACGGTTATGAAAAGATCTATGGAATGCAGGTGGTGATTAAGGCGGTTGCCAGCAATGGTCCGGCCAGCCAGACGGAGCAGTTTGTTAAGCGATATAACATTGCGGCTGTGTATGAAGATTATAAAGACATGTTAAAAGATGAAGAGATTGATGTTATTGATATCTGCACACCTCCATTTTTACATGAAGAAATGGTTATTAATTCTTTAAAGGCAGGAAAGCATGTTATCTGTGAAAAGCCGTTAACCGGCTATTTTGACGAAGGGGACCAGGTAGATTATGTAGGTCTTTCTGTTCCAAAAGCCAAGATGTACGAAAAGGTAAGGGAACGGATTGAACGGATACGGGAGGTTGTGGAAAACAGTGACCGCTATTTTATGTATGCGGAGAACTGGGTATATGCTTCTGCGGTGCAAAAGAGTCTGGAGATCATACGTTCCCGCAAAGATAAAATCTTATTCATGCAGGCTGAGGAGAGCCACAATGGCTCTCATGCCTTTCATGCTGCCAACTGGAAGTATACCGGAGGCGGTGCTTTGATCAGGCAGGGATGCCATCCGATTTCGGGTGTTCTGTTTTTAAAACAGGAGGAAGCAAAAGCCAGAGGCGAGCAGTTTGGCATCCGGTCCGTGCTGGCTGATGTAGGTGTATGCACTAAGGCGCTAAAGAAGGAAGAACGTAGATATATTGATGCGGATCCGGTGGATGTAGAGGATATTGCAAACTTGACTATTACTTTTACAGATGGAACAAAGGCCCATGTAGTATCTACGGATATTTTGGTGGGCGGAATGAAAAACTCCCTGGAAATTTATACTAACAGTTCTGTGCATCGCTGTAATATCAGTCAGTGCAATGATTTAGAAGTATATCATGAAGATGATAGTGGTTTGGAAGATGTGTATTTTTCGGAAAAGTTAGGAAATAAACAGGGCTGGCAGAATGTTGGATTGAATGAAGAGCTGACAAGAGGGTACTTGGGTGAACTGCAGGATTTTATGGAGTGTGTGCTATATGGAAGAAAACCTTTATCGGATTTTTCTGTGGCATATTATACCGCTCAAGTAATGTACGCAGCATATCAGTCAGGTGAAGAAAAGCGTTTAATTGTATTGGAAGAATAAAATCTGTCAGATGCAGGCTTGACCTGCCGGAGCATTTGTTATCATCAGGGCATAAGGTAGGTTCCGATTAAGCCTGTAATTCAATTTTATATGAATATTATTTAACTGAACGACTGTTTCATCTGATAAAAGGATGATATAGTCGTTTTCTTTTTCTGCCAGCATTTAATAAAGATTCTTTTCTCTTGTATTCATATTATGGAAGGCTTCCGTTTTTGGATTGGAAATCAGAAACAGGAACATAAGGTATGTTGAAAAAGAAGGCAGAAAAAAATGAAAAAGAGAAAGGAAACCCTTATCTCTTGTGCAATAATCATACCACAAAAATGAATTTTTTTCAAGTCTTGTAATTCCGCTCCGCCTGGAGTAGACTTTGTATTTATCAGAAGATAGGAGGGTTTTTTATGGAAGATGGGAAGTGGCTACAGACTGCAAACGACGGTTTTCAGATTGCCAGGGTAAAAGCGGCCAATGATTATACAAAAAGGTTTGGCCTTGTTTTAACGGATGAGGAGGCATCTCTGCTTATCGGGGAGAGGAAAAATGCTTTAAAGGAGCAGGAGCGGGTGGAATTCGGGGAGAGTATCCTTCCGAAACTGATTTTTGCGTTTTGTGATTCCCCGTATATTTATCAGGATAATTACGTGGATTCCCTGGGAAGGCTTCAGGATATGTTTTACCTGTATAAAAATGAATCATTGGATGAAATTACCGATGATGAACTGATCAAATTTATGAAAGACCAGTTTGACGGACCGTGCCAGGGCTCTCTTGATCATCTGGAGGACACTGGATTGGAGGCTTTTGCCAGACGCGTCCGTTCTGGATTAGATCTGTATGAAGACGACGATGAGTTTTGAGACGGAAGAGCTAATTCCAATCGTGGCGGAATTAGCAGATAAATATACGGGAAAAGAGAGTACCTCCATTACTTATGAAAAAGCAAGGCAGCTCATGGAAGCGGTTTTGTACTGTATCCATGAATATGAAGCAGATGCAGAAAAAAGACGGGAGCTTCTTTCTATGGATGAGAAGGCAGTGGCAAAAAAGGTCTATAGCCTGGGATATGAGACGGTGCTGAAGAAGGTGAAGGAAACCCAGATTCTGTATAACAAGATAATTCCGGATTTTAAGTATTATGAAAACCGGTGTTATCACGATACATTTGTCAAAGGAATCCCCTCTTTTTTTATGTATTATGATCCGCGTTTTCAGCCTCAGAATCATATTCTTACGCTGGATTATCCGGTTTTGTATCCAGTGTATACTTTGATGGGAATTGATGCCATAAGCGCTTTTGTGAAATATGTCAGTCTGGAACAGGTTTTCCTTGGAAAATTACCGGATGAATATGTTCTCCATGTGCTGAGGGCCTATTCCCCGGATCACGGGGATCTGGTCATTAATCTTGCGGGCATTGTGCTGCGGAACATTCTGGGCTGCCGCATAGCAGGAAAAAGGGTCCGGGCCCAGGGATATACCCATGGGGAGCTGGAACGGCTCATCGGTTATGTAAACCGGGATACCACAGCCTCATTGGAACAGGATATGGAGGGATTGGTTGATGAACTGGTACAGTCCGGATATGGCGGGCTGGAAGAATTGGGAGATTATCTGAAGGCTGATCTGCGTAATTACAGCTATGAGCTGAAGAATGCAGTGGAAAACCAATGTCTGGATTCCATTCTTGCCATATAGAAACAGAAACAGAAGCCGGGGAGGGAATGGTTATCTCCCCGGCTTCTGTTTTAAATAGGTTTTCATCTGAAAGATATTTGCCTATGCGGAAAGCTGCTGCTCCGCATTCCACATGGCAGCATACTTTCCGTTTTTCTTCAGCAACTCTTCATGAGTGCCTGCTTCAGCAATCCTGCCATCAGCCACTACCAAAATCTGATCCGCGTGTTTCACAATGGAAAGCGTGTGGGCAATCATCACAACGGTCTTTTTTGCTTTCAGCAGATTGGAAATGGCCTGTTTTACCGCCAGCTCATTTTCAATATCAAGGGAGGCCGTTGCCTCATCCAAAAGCAGGATGGGGCTGTTTTTTAAAATGGCCCGGGCAATGGACAAACGCTGCCGCTCACCGCCTGAAAGCAGATTGCCGTTTTCTCCGGCAGGAGTATCATAGCCTTTTTCCATCTTTCGGATAAAACCGTCGCAGTTGGCCTGTTTACAGGCTGCTTCGATTTCTGAATCAACGGCATCTGGCCGTGCATGGCGGATGTTGTCGCGAATGGTATCGTCAAACAGAAACACATCCTGGTCGACCATGGATATCTGTTCTAAAATCCTCTCTGGGGCAGCATTCCGGATCGGCAGGTCTCCAATGGAAATTGTTCCGGCCTGTGCCTCATAGTATTTTGAAATCAGATTTAAAATAGTAGATTTGCCGGAGCCGGAATCCCCTACGATTGCAGTCAGCTTCTGATCAGGCACAGTAAAGCTGATTCCTTTTAGTACCGGCTCTCCCGGCACATAAGAAAATTCAACATTCCGGAATGCAATGTCAAAGGCTTTTGATGTAAACGCCTCCATACTGCCGGTTTCCTCTTTTTCTTTCATGATGCACGTCACTTTATTTTTAGAAATCATCAGGTTTTTATAGCTCATCAAATCTCTTGAAATGGTATCCGCCAGCTTTGCAAGAAGCATGGGGAGAATACTGATCAACAAATAAGATGTGGGGTCAAGAGTTCCGTTCAGCATTGGCACAGAGGCAGCCAGGATCATAATCGGCAGACCTGCCCAAATGCAAATGCACTGGACTGCATTGACGGGAATTCCATGTTTTTCATAGGCATAGCTGATATCACAAAATTCTCTCATGGAAGAGGTAAGGGTCTTATTTTTTGAACCTCCCATTCCATAAGCCCTGAAGGTTTGGATGCCGGTAACATACTCAACAATGCAGCTTACATTTTCCGCGCATACGGCATTTTTCTCCGTACCATACTTTTTGACAATACGGAAAGCTTTCCAAAGGAATGGAACCAGCAGTAATTCAATACACACCAGAATGATACCGCCCGGAAGCCAGATATGCCACACAAAAAGAATCAGCATAACAGAGAACGTTATATTTTTCACAAGGTTCCCCATGGTATGGGTCAAAATCTTTTCATAGCTATTGACATCGCTGGTGGCAATATTGATGTATTGACCCATCTGTCCCTGAGTGAACCGTGATAAGGGAATTTTCTTGATCTTGTCGCCAAGGAAGAGACGAACCTTTTTGCTGACGGCGGCCCCGCCGATCTGATTGTTGGTATAACCCATGCTGTAAATGACTATCCGCAGTACAAAAATGATTCCAAGAAATAGCGCCAGTTTCATAACAGCGGGAAGCCCGGCATTTCCTTTCCAAAGCATTTTCATAACTTCATAAAGGACAAAGAAATTGCATCCGGACAGCATGCCCTCAACAACGGTCAAGACCATGCCCATATAAAACTTCCTTCCCTTTTTCATTGGATTTTCCTTCATGCCTTACCGCCTCCTTCCAGTTGATAGGTCAGGCTGCGGGCTGTCTCATAGTCTGCCCAGGCCTGATTGTAATACTTATTTTCTTTCCTGACCTGTTCATGGGTGCCCACTGATGTAATGGTTTGATTTTCCACCACAGCCACCCGGTTACACATGTTCAGTGCGCTCAGCCGGTGCGCCACCATAATGACGGTTTTCCCTTTGCACAGGTTTTTGATTGCCTTGTCAATCTCCACCTGGTTTTCCGGATCGGCCGCACTTGTGGCTTCGTCCAGAATCAGGATGGGAGCGTTTTTTAGGATAGCTCTTGCAATGGCGATGCGCTGTTTTTCGCCGCCGGAGAAGCGTGATCCGAAGCTGCCTACCTTTGTATCGTAACCATCCGGCAGAGACATAATGAAGTCGTCAATCTGAGCTTTCTCTGCAGCGGCCCGCACCTGTTCCAGACTCCCATGGCCGCCCATGCGGATATTTTCAAGAACGCTGTCACGGGTGAGAAATGTTTTCTGAAAGACAATGGAAACATTTTGCAGGAGTGTTTCATAGTCAATTTCCCTGACATTCTTTCCGCCGATTAACACCTCGCCTTCCTGCACATCATAAAACCGGGGAATCAGCTCAGCAACGGTGCTTTTGCCGGCGCCGGAACGTCCCATCAGAGCCATTGCCTCGCCTTCCTTTATTTTTAAATTGCAATTTTCCAGCACATTGGTTTTTCCGTCATAAGAAAACCGGATATTACGAAGCTCAATATCATGGCAGTCCGGGAAGGGGCCGCCACCCTCAAAGGTAGGGCAGCTTAAAATTTCCTCTGTTTTCATAACACCGGTAAGCACCTGGGCAAAGCTGCTGGAAATTTCCTGTAAGGGGCGGATCTCCGTTAAGTACATGGAGCCGACAAATGCAAATAACAGGAACACGCTGGCGGTAATGGAGCCTTTCATATAGAATAAGCCGCCCAAGGGCACCATCAGAACCATTCCGCACTCGATCACAACGATAAATGAAGCGTAAAATGGCCCCATTTTCCTTGACATTAAATTCCAGACGTCATTTTCCTCTTTGACAGCCGAAGAAAATTTCCGGAAAGACTTGCTTCCCATGTTGTAAGCTTTAATGAGCTTCATGCCGCTGATGTATTCCACCATGACTGAGTTTAAGTTTGCCACAGAACGGTTTGCCCTGTCCATCATTCCGGAGGCTTTCACAAACATGAAGCCCATCACAACAGCGGCCAGGACCAGCGGAATCAAGGAAATCAAAGCCAGAGGTACATTTACTGTCATTAAATAGAGGAAAATAACAACAGGACCGGTCAAATAGCAGGTCAGTTCAGGCACGTTATGGGCAAGAAACAGCTCCAGCTTTTCAATATCCTCATTTAACACGGTCTTAATTTCTCCGGTACTGCGCTCATTCAGCGATCCCAGCGGCACCTTTGCCATGTGGCCTGCAACCATGCACCGAACCTTGAACAGTGCCCGGTAAGCTCCTTTATGGGAAGCCACGCCGGAAGATCCGAACAACAGGAATCGAATCAGTACTGCAACCGCAATGAGCACTACGTTATGCCGCACAAATTCAGCGGTACAGGTGCGGCTGTACACGGCCTCCATTAATTGATAAATACCATAGTAGGGAATCATGGTGAAAAGGCCGCTGATAAATGACAGTGCAATGGCCAAATACATCCAATACTTTTCCCGTCCGGCCCATTGAAGCAATAGCTTAATGGGACTTTTCTTATTTTGCATAGAAATCCTTCCTCCTTTTTAAGCCGTTTTATTCTATGAAGTACAGCTTTTTATCTGGTCCTCAGCAACTTCGCAAACAGGCCGGAGCGCCACATTCTTGACGCAGCCATTCCGTTATGCTATCATGATGGTTAGGCGAAGCTAACTGCTTTATAACAATACACGTATGGCAAATTTCTTACAATAGGTTTTGGGCAGATTTTCACTTTCAAGGTAAAGGTTTGCGCTTTTGAGGTATTGGGAATATGGGGGAACGATGATGAATACGATTCAGGAATATTATAAAAAACAATTTGCGGAACATGGTTTTTTGCCGGATCCGGACAATCATACTTATTGCGAAGTCGGCTCAACATGGAAGCTGTCAGATACCATTGGCAGGGGAACCTTCTGGCTATATGGAGAGCAGGATTTGTTTTCCGTCAAAATTCATGATTTTTATTTCCATGAGGATACTGTAATGGATTTTTGCTGGCCTGAATGTTTGGGTATTATGCAGTATGACTCCATCTCCGGTGAAGAGCTCTCTCCTTACCGGAGGCTGGAAGCCGGAACTGTTAAGAGTTTTATCGGCGGTTATGGCATATATAAGGTTCTGATACATAAGAAAATCCCGGTAAAATCCATTGGAATTGAAATTATGCCAAGGTATTATGAGGGGTTTTTAAAAGACCGGTACCCGGGAGAATATACCAATCCATTAAACGCATTTGCGGCAGTGGGGCAGACAGTAGATTTTCCGGAGATGGACCGGCTGTTGAAGACGGTCCGGGATTATCGCGGTTGCGGACTGGCAGCAAAGCTCTATTATCAGGGGAAGGTTGCGGGAGCTGTTTCCCTCATTGTGGAATGGAGTAAAAAACAGGCTCAAAAACAGGAAGTTAAAAAGAGGCTGTCCTCCCAGGATATTAAGGATTTGGACAATATCACGCTATATTTAAACGACCATTGCCTGCAGGACATTTCCCTGGATCAGATCGTGAAAATCTCTTATATCGGGGCAAGGAGACTTCAAACCATATTTAAGGAATATCACGGCTGCACCATCACCCAATATATTCAGCAGCGCCGCATGAGCCAGGCAGAAAATCTTCTGGCAAACACGGATCTGCCTATCGGTCAGATTGCCCAGGTAGTAGGCTATTCCAATGCCAGCAGGCTTGCGGAACTGTTCTGTAAGAGTACGGGTATGCTGCCGGGGGAATACAGGAAGATGGCTCATAGGAAATGAGAAACTCATAAAATACACGCAATAAAAAAGATACCGGGAAGATCTTTTATCTCTTCCCGGTATCTTTTTTATACCGTTTCCGCCGGTTTTTCTCCTCTGAGCATATTTTTCTGAGCAGTGGAGAGCATCAGCTTGATGCGGTTTAACTGGTTTACCTCGCTTGCGCCGGGATCGTAATCCACGGCAATAATATTGGAGTCAGGATAAGCTTTCCGCAGCTCCTTGATAACGCCCTTTCCAACGATGTGGTTGGGGAGGCAGCCAAAGGGCTGGGTGCACACGATATTGTTGGTGCCGCTGTGAATCAGCTCCAGCATCTCTCCGGTCAAAAACCATCCTTCGCCGGTCTGATTTCCAATGGATACAAATTCCTTTGCCATGTCTGCCAGATTTCCGATATGGGCCGGGGCAGTGAAGTGTTTGCTCTTTAGCAGCTCCTTCTTTGCCGTCCTGCGGAAAAATTCCAACAGGGAAATTCCCATATTGGATAAGGCTGCGGTGGATTTCTTGCCGCCTAAATTCTGGGCCTTAAAGTTACTGTTGTAGAAGCAGTATAAAAGGAAGTCCATCAGGTCCGGCATAACGGCTTCCGCACCTTCTGATTCCAGAAGCTCTACAATGTGATTGTTGGCCAGAGGAGAAAACTTAACAAGGATTTCTCCTACGATTCCTACCTTAGGCTTCTGGCCGGGATTTCTCGGCAGATTGTCAAAATCCCTGATGATCCCCTTTATGTTGCGGGAGAAGGTCATCATGTCCGGGGATTTCCTGGACAGAGACTGAATACACCGCTCTTTCCATTTCTCGTGAAGGGAATTGGCTGAGCCGGGCACCTTCTCATAGGGGCGGGTGGCATATAAAACTCTCATAAAGACATCGCCGTATACCACTGCCTGCATGGCCTTTGTCAGCATGGGCAGGGTGATGGTGAATCCAGGGTTAGTCTCCATGTTGTTTGCATTGACGGAGATGACCGGGATATGGCCCATGCCGGACTTTTCCAGGGCACGCCTTATAAATCCGATGTAATTGGAAGCCCGGCAGCCGCCTCCGGTCTGGCTCATAAATACAGCAGTGCGGTCCAAGTCGTATTTTCCGGATAAAAGGGCATCCATGATCTGGCCCACCACAATGAGGGAGGGGTAGCAGGCATCGTTATTTACGTATTTTAATCCGGTATCAATGGCAGAGCGGTTGTCGTTTTGAAGGACCTCCACCCGGTAGCCGAAGGAACGGATAGCAGGTTCAATTAAGTCAAAATGAATCGGTGACATCTGAGGGCACAGGATGGTGTAATCTTTTTTCATCTCTTTGGTAAACATAATCCTGTGATAAGCGCTGGAAACTACCTTCTGCTCGTAATGGCGTTTGTCACGCACCCGCAGTGCCGCAATTAAGGAGCGGATCCGGATCCTGGCGGCTCCCAGGTTATTGACTTCATCGATCTTTAAAACCGTATAGATCTTGCCGGAGCCGGTTAGGATATCATTAACCTGGTCCGTGGTAACCGCATCCAGACCGCAGCCAAAGGAATTCAGCTGGATCAAGTCCAGACGGCTCTCCTTTTTTACGAGAGCAGCAGCCCGGTAAAGCCTTGTGTGGTACATCCACTGGTCAGTAACCACCAGAGGGCGTTCGATTTCAGCCAGATGGGAAACGGAATCCTCTGTGAGTACTGCAAATCCATAGGAGGTAATAAGCTCCGGAATGCCGTGGTTGATTTCCGGATCCACGTGGTAGGGGCGGCCTGCCAGCACGATTCCATGGCGGTCGTTGTCCTCCAGCCATTTTAAAGTTTCCTCGCCCTTTTTCTCCATATCGGCCCTGGAAGCCATAAGCTCTGCCCAGCCCTTTGAAACGGCAGCAGCAACCTCAGATGCAGGGATCTGAAATTCCTTTGCAAATATTTCTGTCAGGCGTCCGGTGAGCACTTCTTCGTTGGTAAAAGCCATGAACGGATTTAAAAAGCGGATATTTTCCGTCTTAATACCTTCCACGTTGTTCTTGATGTTCTCTGCGTAAGAGGTGACAATGGGGCAGTTAAAATGGTTTCCTGCCTCAGGAGTCTCATTCCGTTCATAGGGAATACAGGGATAAAATATGGTTTTAATTCCCTGCTTCATCAGCCATTCAATGTGGCCGTGGGCAATCTTTGCCGGATAGCATTCTGATTCGCTTGGTATGGATTCAATGCCCAGCTCATAGATCTTTCTGGTAGACTGAGGTGAGAGCACGGTCCGGAATTTCAGTTCCTTAAAGAAAACGGCCCAGAAGGGGTAGTTTTCATACATGTTTAAGACTCTGGGAATGCCGATGGTTCCCCGCTCCGCAAGATCAGGGCTTAAGGGCTCGTAATCAAACATGCGGCGGTTTTTATAATCAAAGAGGTTTGGTATTTCCCTCTTTGCCTTTTCCTTGCCAAGGCCTCGTTCACAGCGGTTACCTGTAATGAATTGACGGCCTCCGTCAAAACGGTTAACAGTGAGCACACAGTTGTTGGTGCAGCCCTTGCAGCGGGCCATGGAGGTTTCATAGTGAAGTCCTAAAATCTTATCGAGGCTCAGCATGGAGGTTGTTTTGGATTCCTCGTAGCGTTCCCTTGCGATAAGAGCAGCGCCGAAAGCGCCCATAATGCCTGCAATGTCCGGGCGGATGGCTTCGCAGCCTGAGATCTTTTCAAAGCTTCTTAAGACGGCATTGTTATAGAAAGTACCGCCCTGGACTACCACATGCCGGCCAAGATCAGAAGCATTTGTGATTTTAATTACTTTAAACAGGGCATTTTTAATAACTGAATAAGCAAGCCCTGCGGAAATATCGGATACCTGGGCCCCTTCCTTCTGGGCCTGCTTCACGTTGGAATTCATGAACACTGTGCATCTGGTTCCTAAGTCGGTGGGGTTTTTGGCAAATAAAGCTTCCTGTGCAAAATCCTCTACCTGGTAGTTTAAGGAGTTGGCAAAGGTCTCAATAAAGGAGCCGCAGCCTGAGGAACAGGCCTCATTCAGCTGAACGCTGTCTACGGTGCCGTTTTTAATGCGGATGCATTTCATGTCCTGGCCGCCGATATCCAGGATGCAATCTACCTCTGGTTCAAAAAAGGCTGCAGCATAATAGTGGGAGATGGTCTCCACCTCCCCCTCGTCAAGGAGGAAGGCTGATTTTAAGAGAGCTTCTCCGTAGCCGGTGGAACAGGACCATACGATCTGGCTGTCCTTTGGCATCTGCTCTTTAATTTCGCCTATTGCCCGGATTGCCGTTGCAAGTGGGCTTCCGTTGTTGCTGCTGTAAAATTTATATAACAGGGTGCCGTCTTCCCCTACAAGGGCCGCCTTTGTGGTGGTGGAGCCGGCATCGATTCCTAAAAAGCATTTTCCATGGTAGGAAGAGAGATCGCTTGTTTTTACGCAGTGGCTGTTGTGACGGTTAATGAATTCGTCAAAATCCGCCTGATCCGCAAATAAGGGGTCCATGCGCTTTACTTCAAATTCCATCCGAATGCCGGAGGATAAGCGGTTGATTAAATCCTCCAGGGATACATTCCCTCCCTGGGCCTCCGCTGCATTCATGGCTGCGCCGGTGGCAGCAAATAAGTGGGAATGCTCCGGAGCGATGATCTCATCTCCGGATAAATGGAGGGTGCGGACAAAGGCCTTCTGAAGTTCAGGAAGAAAATGAAGGGGGCCTCCCAGGAAGGCCACATGGCCTCTGATGGGCTTTCCGCATGCCAGGCCGCTGATGGTCTGATTTACCACTGCCTGAAAAATGGATGCCGCAAGATCTTCCCTGGTGGCCCCTTCATTAATAAGTGGCTGTATGTCTGTCTTTGCAAATACTCCGCAGCGGGCTGCAATGGGATAGATGGCCTTGTAATTGGCCGCATATTCATTTAAGCCGGAGGCGTCGGTCTGCAGAAGCGCCGCCATCTGATCGATAAAGGATCCGGTGCCGCCGGCGCAGATTCCGTTCATTCGCTGGTCAATGCCGCCGGTGAAGTAAATAATTTTTGCATCTTCTCCCCCAAGTTCGATTGCCACGTCGGTCTGCGGGGCATAATCCTTAAGAGAGGTAGCAACAGATACCACCTCCTGGACAAAGGGAACCTTTAAATGCCTGGACAGCGTTAAGCCGCCGGACCCTGTAATGGCAGGACATAAGTCCAGGGGACCAAGCTTATCATAAGCCTTTTTTAAAAGGCCTGCCAGCGTTTCCTGTATGTTTGCATAATGCCGCTCATAATCAGCGAACAAGATTTCATGTTTTTCATTTAATATTGCTATCTTAACGGTAGTGGAACCAATATCGATTCCTAATGTTTGGTATGTAGTCATATGCGCGGGGGTAACCCCTGCCTCCTTTTGTGTAGAAGTAAGTTTCTGGCTCACCGAACATCAGTTTAACATAAAATAAGAAATAATACAATTGCAATAACGTGCTAAAAATATGTTAAAACTAGTAAAATTTGTTTAAGTTAACGAAAAGGGGTTTCATTTCGTTTGACAAAAATGGCCTGGGAAATTATAATGTATAAGTCAAAGTCTGCCAACGTTTCCAATAAGATTTTTCAGTGAAAGAGAGAAAAGCTATGATTCAGATTTATAAAACAGAAGACGGCCTGATTCAGCAAAAGGATGAGCTTTCTCCGGGTTCCTGGATTGCCCTTACAGACCCTACTGCCACGGAGATCCTGGAAATCGCCAACACCTGTAAAATCGATCCTGATGACTTAAGAGCGCCCCTTGATGAGGAAGAGCGTTCCCGTATCCAGACAGAGGACCATTACACGCTCATCCTGGTTGACGTTCCTTCCATAGAGGAGCGTGGCGGCAAGGACTGGTATGTAACCATACCAATGGGGATCATAACCACGGAAGAAGCCATTGTTACGGTCTGTCTGGAAGACACTACTGTTCTCAATGCATTTATGGACGGCAGGGTGAGGGATTTTCATACGTATATGAAAACCAGGTTTATTCTGCAGATCCTGTATAAGAATGCATCCTTGTACCTGCAATATCTAAGAATCATTGATAAGAAAAGCGGAGTGGTCGAAGAGAAGCTTCACAAATCCACCAAGAACCGGGAGCTTATTGAGCTTTTGGAGCTGGAAAAGAGCCTTGTGTACTTTACCACATCCCTGCGTTCCAATGAGATGGTGCTTGAAAAGCTCATGAGAAATGAAAAAATCAAAAAGTATCCGGAGGATACGGAGCTTTTGGAAGACGTCATCATTGAGAACAAGCAGGCCATTGAGATGGCAAATATCTACAGCGGAATTTTAAGCGGAACAATGGACGCTTTTGCTTCCGTTATATCAAACAACTTAAATATTGTAATGAAGTTTCTGGCAACCATTACCATTGTCATGTCCATACCAACCATGGTGGCAAGCTTTTATGGAATGAACGTCAATTCCAGGGGAATCCCCTTTGCGAACAGTCCTTACGGCTTTGCCATTGTTTTAGGCCTGACCCTGGCCCTGACGCTGATCGTTGCGTGGATTTTTTCCAAAAAGGATCTGTTCTAGTTGCATGTAAAAACAGGAAACAGGAAACACCCTTAGGGTGTTCCTTTGTGCCCGGAGAGCATGGGCAGAAGATAGGAAAAGGATGAAAGAATGAAGTTTTTTTATAATCTTGAACGCAGATTCAGAAAGTATGCAATTCCGAATCTGATGTACTATATCATTGGCATGTACGGTGTGGGATTGTTGATGGAGATGCTCGCACCGGGATTTTACTGGAATTACTTATCACTTGACGCAGGAAAGATACTGGGCGGTCAGGTGTGGAGGATTGCTACTTTCATGATTTACCCGCCGGGAGGCGGCATTTTCATGAGCCTGATCAGCATGTATTTATACTACATGCTGGGAGTGAACTTAGAGAGGATCTGGGGAGCATTCCGTTTTAACGTTTACTTCTTCATGGGAGTCATCGGTCATGTGGCGGCGGCGCTGATCGTGTATATTTTCATGGGAAAGACGGTGTACTTAACAACGGAATTTCTTAATTATTCCCTGTTTTTTGCTTTTGCCGCCACGTTTCCGGATCTGGAATTCCTTTTGTTTTTCGTGATTCCCATAAAAGCCAAATGGCTGGCCATCTTTAACGGAATTTACTTCCTGTATGGCTTTATTACCGGCAACATTGCCACCAGAGTCACTATATTTATGTCGTTATTGAACTTTATCCTCTTTTTCCTTTTGACCCGGAATTTAAGCAGGTTCAATCCAAAGGAGATCAAAAGAAAGCAGAATTTTCATAAGCAGATGAAGATAAAGCCCCAGGGCTGGACGCACCATCGGTGCGCCGTGTGCGGGCGGACCGAAAAGGACTCCCCGAACCTGGAATTCCGTTATTGTTCAAAATGTGAAGGCAGTTATGAATACTGTTCCGAGCATTTATATACACATAAACATGTAACACAGTCCAACCCCACAACCGGTGATACGACCAACTAGCACGGAGGATAATGATGAAGAGAACCAAGATTATATGCACTATGGGACCCAATACCAATGATCGCGCACTGATGAAGGCACTTGCCGAGCATGGCATGGATGTTGCCAGATTCAACTTCTCACACGGCGATTATGAAGAGCAGAAGATGCGCCTGGATGCACTGAAGAGCATCCGCGAGGAACTGGACATTCCGATTGCTGCACTTCTTGATACAAAAGGGCCTGAGATCCGTACCGGACTTTTAAAGGATGGCAGAAAGGTAAATTTAAAAGAGGGAGATACCTATGTCCTGACAACAGAAGAAATCATTGGTGATGAAACAAAAGGACATATCAATTATGACGGCCTGAATGAAGACGTGTCCTCCGGAAACCGTATCCTCATTGACGATGGCCTGATCGAACTGGAAGTCCTTAAGGTAAAGGGAAAGGAAATTATCTGTAAGATCATCAACGGAGGCGAGCTGGGAGAGAGAAAGGGCGTCAATGTGCCCAATGTAAAGGTAAAGCTTCCTGCACTTACGGATAAGGATAAAATGGATATAAAGTTCGGCATTGAGCAGGGCTTTGATTTCATTGCAGCTTCCTTTGTCCGCACGGCAGACGCTATTTATGAAATAAAGAAAATCCTGGAGGATCATGGTTCCAATATTTCCGTTATCGCCAAGATCGAAAATGCAGAAGGCATTGAAAACCTTGATGATATCATCGAAGCCAGCGACGGAATCATGGTTGCCCGCGGCGATATGGGAGTTGAGATCCCGGCACAGGAGGTTCCGTTTATCCAGAAACGGATCATACAGAAGTGCAACGAAGCCTGCAAGCCTGTTATTACAGCCACCCAGATGCTGGATTCCATGATCCGCAATCCCCGCCCAACCAGAGCCGAGGTGACGGACGTGGCAAATGCTGTTTATGACGGGACGGATGCAGTGATGCTTTCCGGTGAGACCGCCATGGGCAAATATCCGATTGAGGCTCTTTCCATGATGGCTTCCATTGTGGAGGAAACAGAAAAGCATCTGGATTACAATGCATACAGAGAGCGTAAGGTTTCTGCCGTCAATATCCACAATGTATCCAATGCAGTATGTTATTCTTCCGTTTCCACAGCCCATGACCTGGGAGCGAATGTGATCGTGGCACCAAGTATCACCGGATTTACTGCAAGGCTGCTGTCCAAATGGAGACCGGAAAGCCAGATCATCGGTTTATCCCCAAGCTCTTCCGCCCTTCGCCAGATGCAGCTATACTGGGGCGTAAAGCCATTTCATGCAAAACGCGCGGAATCCACTGACGTTTTAATTTATTCCTCCCTGGAGCTGTTAAAAGCAAAGGGGATCGTTAAAGAAAATGATACGGTAGTTGTCACTGCAGGCGTGGTGAGTCCGGTGAGAAAGAACGAACCGGCAGCTCATACAAATATCATGCGGGTCGTTACCGTAGATTAACAGATCTGCCCTGCTATGAATATTTATACAAAAAAAGTGTAGACAAAGGAGTCTATCCCCGGTACAATGAAGCTTACCAGCAGATGTGCCGGAGACAGATTCTTTTTGGTTTACAGGAAATTATGTTCTGAGGATCAAACAATGTTCCGCCAGGATGTGCACGATATGCCAATGCAGTGAGGCTGTTTCAGCAGCCTTGCTCCGGCGTAAGGGTCTGAGCTGCAGACTCATGATTCTATATAGTAAGCTACGAGAGGAGAGAAAGCTATGGAGAAGAGACCATTTGTTACGAAAGAGAAGTTAGAGGAAATTGTGAAAGAATATCCTACGCCTTTTCATTTATACGATGAAAAAGGGATCAGGGAGAATGCCCAGAAGCTAAAGGACGCGTTTTCCTGGAATAAAGGGTACCGGGAGTATTTTGCAGTAAAGGCCACACCAAATCCGTTTATCTTAAATATTTTAAAGGATTATGGGTGCGGAGCGGATTGCTCATCCATGACAGAGCTTATGATGTCCGATTGCCTGGGCTTTTCCGGCTCTGATATTATGTTTTCTTCCAACAACACCCCTGTTGAGGAATTCCAGTATGCGGATAAAATCGGAGGGATCATCAACTTAGATGATATCACTCATATTGAGTTCCTTAAAAAAGCCATCGGACATATTCCGGAGACCATTAGCTGCCGTTATAATCCAGGCGGCATATTTAAGATCAGCAACGATATCATGGATAATCCGGGAGATTCCAAATATGGGATGACAACAGAGCAGATGTTTGAGGCATTCCGCATATTAAAAAGCAATGGGGCCAAGCATTTTGGAATCCATGCATTTTTAGCCAGCAACACGGTGACCAATGAATATTATCCTCTTCTTGCAAAGGTGCTTTTTGAACTTGCCGTAAAGCTTCAAAAGGATACAGGAGCCCATATCTCCTTTATCAATCTGTCAGGAGGGATCGGAATTCCTTATCGTCCGGGGCAGGATGCAAACGACATTAAGGCCATCGGAGAGGGAGTCAGGGAAGTCTATGAAGAAATCCTGGTTCCGGAGGGCATGGGAGATGTGGCCATTTATACGGAGCTTGGACGCTTCATGCTGGGACCTTACGGCGGACTGGTCACAAAGGCTATCCATGAAAAACATACCCACAAGGAATACATCGGCGTGGATGCCTGTGCGGTGAACTTAATGAGGCCGGCCATGTATGGGGCTTACCATCATATCACTGTCATGGGAAAAGAGGGAGATGTGTGCGGCCGCAAATACGATGTGGTGGGATCTCTTTGTGAAAATAATGACAAGTTTGCCATAGACAGAATGCTGCCGGAGATATCCAAAGGCGATCTGCTTTTCATTCACGATACAGGCGCTCACGGTTATGCTATGGGCTATAATTATAACGGAAAATTAAAGTCAGCGGAACTTCTTCTGAAGGAAGACGGGTCTGTCCAGATGATCCGCAGGGCCGAGACTCCTAAGGATTATTTTGCTACCTTTGATTTCTGTGACATATTAAAAGATATGGAATATTAATTTTTACAGAAAAAATGTGTGAAGACAGGAGAGAGGATTTTCGGAAATTCCGGAAATGCCTCTCTTGCTTTTCCTGGCAGAATAGAAAAATCCCTGTGCCACATGACACAGGGGGGATTTTTCTTAGGATTTTCGGATTTCAAAAAGGGTGAAAGGATAATTGATACATTGTGCATTTCTTATGTCATTAGTATAGCACACCGGCTCTAGAAAAGTTTGTATATTGTTTGAATAGATTATGAAGATTTTCTTAATTCATTCGTTTCGCCGAAAAACCGGATGTGACTGGAACAGCGAAAATAAAAGAATTCCCCCGAAATAAAATATTAAAAAAAATAACGGATTTTTTACAACCAGTGATAGGAGTATGATCCCCTAGTGACACAATGAAATTGTACAAACAGTTTCCCGCAGATTATGAATTAACTTATGGATACAGCGTTCATAAGCATTCCGTATGGTGTGTCCGAGGAGCCTTCTTGAGTATATTTCACCGGCATCGTATGGGCCGGACAGCTTTCCGTCGCGGAATCACCGTGGATAAACCTTAAGCCTTGAAGCGGAGAGGGCCAAGCGCTGTTTATTTGCCATATCTCTGTACATGGAAAACTTGAAAATTGATAGCCGGTGATTTTTATGATAAAATGAAAAGGAATATGGGAATGGTCATGAGGAGAATCTATGCACAATAAAGAAATTACTACGAAAGAAAATCTGATGGAAGTGTTGAACTTACTGGACAGCTTAAAGATAAAATATTGGATAGACGGTGGCTGGGGCGTAGATATTTTACTTGGAAGGCAAAACAGGGAACACAGAGACATTGATGTGGATTTTGATGGAATATTTACGGAGGTCTTATTAGAGGTTTTGAAAGAAAAAGGATATAAAGTTGTGACTGATTGGAGTCCGGTACGCATTGAATTGTATCATCCGGATTTAGGGTATATAGATATTCATCCATTGGCCATAAGTGAAGACGGAAGTGCAAAACAGGCCGGATTAAATGATGACTGGTATGATTTCAAGGCAGAATGGTTTACAAAGGCCTTGTTTCAAGATCGGATTATTCCGTGTATTTCGGTGGAAGCTCAGAAAATATTTCACAGTGGCTACGAGCTTAGAGAAGTTGATAAAATTGATATGAAAAACCTGGATAGGCTCATATCAGGGATTGATAAGATGTAAATTAGGAAGATTATGGCTCTTTCTGTGCCGCATGGAGGCTCAGGCTGGGTACAGGCAGCTCATCTTTTATAAAAAATTTATCGAAATTTGTTGGTCGATATGTGCTATTTTTCGTTAATCCTTGGCATATAATAATACTATGGAGGTGAAACATAGCATGGGCAGAACTTGGCATTTATTTCCTGGCATTTATAGAAACAGAAGTATTAGGCATTGTTTAAGAGACCTGGAAAGCAACGAAGATTACACAATATTTTATGATAATGGAATATTCCAGTTTGAGCGGGAGCAAAAAAATAAAAAAGTTGTTTGTGAGATTAGCGTAGGTGCGTTTTATGAGATCTGTAATGGATTAGATGATAAAACGGAGATTGATAATCGAATAAATGATTTTATTCTGCAGCAATTATATCTAAAAGGTGTTGAATTAGAGTGATTTAATATAAAACAGTACATAATTAGAGGAGCGCTGCGATGCCTGATTCTCTCTTTTGAAAACGCCTGTCGTAATTGGAGCGACGGGCGTTTTCTTTTAGTGAATTTTAGTTTATGATGGAAGATATTAAAAGCGGGCAACCGGTATCCGGGGCCCGCTTTTAACGTTGCCATTTGCTGCAATTTGACAGCCTTACACAGGACATATTAAGTATTTTATAATGCTGAAAAATTGTGATAGGTCAGCGCCACATTCTGCCTTTGTTACCACACTTTTGTCATTTGCCTGTGAAGATTGTCATAATGCCATTTCAGCCGTAAAATTTCTAAAAGAGGATGGAGCGGGCCAGTCTGGTGAGCACCTCCTGGCACCGTAGGATATCTTCACAGGGGACAAATTCATCCGGCTTATGGGCCATCTCTAAATCACCCGGGCCATAGGACATGCAGTTGTGGTTGTGAAGCTTTCCTGCAATGACGGCAGTATCCGTATAGCCTGGGAAGAACGTGACAGAAACCGGTTTTCCTGTGGTTTCTTCCGCGGCGGCCTTCAGCGCTTTTAATAAGGGAGAGTTTTCATCCTTTTCAATATAAGGTCTGTCCCCTGTGATGGTATAGGAAGCGGTGATTCCGGGGACAGCCAGGGAAGCTTCACTGATAGCCTGTTCCACTATGGAAACGGCAGAAGCCGTGTCAATGGGCGGGACCAGGCGCATGTCGATCCACACCTTGCAGCGGTCAGGGACTACATAGGGGCGGTATCCACCCTGGATCTGGCCGAATGTGACTGTGGATATGCCCAGATCCTCGTGGGAGGGGCATTCTCCGATTTTGCGTCGTATGGAAGAAATGAGTTCAGCCATGGCTGCAATGGCATCGGCTCCCTTCCAGGGGGTGCTTGCATGGGCCGTTACTCCGGTGATTATGATCTCAAACCAGGTACGCCCTTTATGAGCCACCTGAATCTGTCCGTTGGTAGGCTCCGTATCCAGGACAAAGCTTTTTTCCGTTACCCAGCCTTCTTTTATCACATCTTCAACGCCCCGCATAAAATCCTCTTCATCAACGGTTCCAATGAAAACAAAGGAATGCTTGGGAGTCTTTCCTGATGCCGCTTCTTCTGCAATGGAGGAAAAGGCAGAAAGGGCACAGGCCAGACCGGATTTCATGTCACAGGCTCCCCTTCCGTAGATCTTTCCATCTATGATTTCTGCCCCAAATGGGTCTGCTGTCCAGCCGTCTCCAATGGTCACCGTATCCATATGGCAGATGTAAACAAGGGCAGGGTCATCGATTTCCCCCTGTATTTTTGCCATAATATTATAACGGCCCGGAAGGACCTCCTTTTTTATGACAGGGATGGACAGGGAAGACAGGCTTTTGAAAATATATTCTCCGATATTTTTTTCGTATGCTCCGGGGTCCGTACTGTCGATGCGGATCAGGGCCTGTGTCAGAAAAGTGGCATCGGATTGATGATTTTCCATGATGATGATCTCCTTACTTATTATATTTATCTCCATTATAGAAACGTACTGACAGAAAGTAAATGGTATTCCGGCTAAAAATCTTCTTTTGTATTTTGGGGGAAGAGAAACCTCAAGGGCTAAACCGGAATATCCTAATAAAAAAGGAATCAGGTAATGGACTGTGAATCATGTAAGAGAAGCGATACACTGTGAGGCGGCCCATGGCATGGGCTATACAGGACGTGGAATAGGAGTTGCAGTTCTCGATACGGGGATTTATCTTCATGAGGACTTTGAACATAGAGTGGCGGCTTTTGTAGACATTGTGCACCGCAGAAGGGATACCTATGACGATAACGGTCATGGGACCCACATTTCAGGAATCATCGCAGGGAACGGCAGTGCTTCCGGCGGAACGTATATGGGGGTTGCACCGGAATGTCATATCATCATGCTAAAGGTTTTGGATAAGAAAGGAAACGGCTATGCTTCTGATGTGCTGGCCGGGCTTAAGTGGATCCGTGACAACAGAGAAAGGTATGGGATCAGAATTGTAAATATCTCAGTTGGTTCCTTTTCAAAAAAAGGGATGACAGAAAATTCTGTTCTTGTGCGGGGGGTGAATGCAGCCTGGGATGACGGGCTGGTGGTCTGTGTGGCAGCAGGAAACATGGGACCGGGCATGAACACCATCACCACCCCCGGGATCAGCCGTAAGGTGATCACTGTGGGCTGCTCCGATGATTATAAAGAAGTCAATGTTATGGGAAACCGGATGATCGATTATTCCGGAAGAGGCCCTACCGGTGCCTGCATCTGCAAGCCGGAGATCATTGCTCCGGGCGCAGGGATCATGAGCTGTGCCAATGAAGCGGGACAGTATTTTACCAAAAGCGGGACCTCCATGTCAACGCCCCTGGTATCAGGGGCGATCGCACTTCTTCTACAGAAGTATCCCTATATGAGCAACCGGGACGTAAAGCTGATGTTAAGGGAACGGGCGGTGGATCTGGGGCTTCCCATGAACCAGCAGGGCTGGGGGCTGCTTGATGTGGAGAAGCTTTTGGCGTAACAAGGATATGTGTGAGTGTTATCAGGGCTTCTGCGGGAGAATTTGTACCCGTGGAAGCCTTGATTTTTTTTATGGAAAGTCAAAGGAGGGGCTGCCTGGTATGCCCCTTCTTAAAAAGCTTGCAGCCGTCTTTTATATATGCTATAGTAGTTTTGCAGTCAGAAGGCAATCCGCCTTCCTTTCCATTCAGTTTCAGGCGTTTCGCCGCTATATCCTTAAGGATTAAAAAATTATTTTCAGCCCCACAGGTCAGGAGTGTGATGCATATTGGGCTTAGAAGTATAAAATATTGGTTGACATTTGCCGGGAAGTATACTATGATTATAAACAGAAAAAGAACATTTGTTCGCGTTGGAGGATAACATGAATAAAGATGATAAACTAAAGGCGCTTGATGCCGCCCTTACTCAGATAGAAAAGGCATATGGAAAAGGCTCTGTCATGAAGCTGGGAGATTCAGGCACCAATATGAACGTGGAGACCGTACCTACTGGGGCATTGAGTCTTGATATTGCCCTTGGTCTTGGAGGGATTCCCAAGGGAAGAGTAGTGGAGATTTACGGACCGGAGTCCAGCGGTAAAACCACCGTTGCCCTTCATATGATCGCAGAGGTTCAGAAAAGAGGCGGCATTGCAGGTTTTATTGACGCGGAGCACGCCCTTGATCCTGTTTATGCAAAGAACATAGGAGTGGATATTGATAACCTTTACATTTCCCAGCCGGATAACGGTGAGCAGGCATTGGAGATCACGGAAACCATGGTACGTTCCGGGGCAGTGGACATTGTGATCGTGGACTCGGTTGCAGCCCTTGTACCAAAGGCTGAGATCGAAGGGGATATGGGCGATTCCCATGTGGGTCTTCAGGCCCGCCTTATGTCCCAGGCCCTTAGAAAGCTGACAGCCGTAATCAGCAAGTCCAACTGTACTGTTCTTTTCATCAACCAGCTTCGTGAGAAGGTTGGAGTGATGTTTGGAAGTCCTGAGACAACCACAGGAGGACGTGCCCTTAAGTTTTACGCATCTGTCCGTCTGGATATTCGTAAGATAGAGACTTTAAAGCAGGGCGGAGATATGGTTGGAAACCGGGCCCGCGTGAAGGTCGTGAAGAACAAGATCGCACCGCCGTTTAAGGAAGCGGAATTTGACATCATGTTCGGCAAGGGGATTTCCAAGGAAGGAGATATCCTGGATCTGGCTGTAAAAGAGAATATTGTGGAAAAGAGCGGAGCATGGTTTGCTTATAATAACGTTAAGATCGGCCAGGGACGGGAGAACGCCAAGACTTATCTTCAGGACAATCCGGCTGTTTGCCTGGAGATTGAGAATAAGGTCCGCATAAAGTATGGACTCCATGAAGAAGGCAGCGCAGCGCCGGAGGGCTCCGGTGGAGCTGCGGCCAAGGAAAGCAAAAGGATCAAGGCAGAAGGAAGCAAGGACGAAGCTCCTCAGGAGTAATGTTTAGAAAGATTTGGCCTCCGGGTTTATGAAGGCCGGAAAAATAGATAGAATAAGGGGCATATATGATAGTTACAGAGATCGTGCCCCTCGATAAGCGCAGGAGTAAAATCATTCTGGAGGATGATTTTACTCTTGTCCTTTATCGTGGGGAAATCAGAAGATTTGGAATTGAGGAAGGCAAGCCGCTTTCAGAGGAAACCTATCAGGAGATCCTGCAGGAAGTTTTACTAAAAAGAGCCAGAGAGAGGGTCCTCTATCTTTTGAAATCCTCGGACAAGACGGAGCAGGAACTGAGGCGGAAGCTAAAGGACGGAGGATATCCCAAGGAAGCCGCCGATTATGCCATAAATTTTTTAAAGGAGCACCGCTTTATCAATGACCAGGACTATGGACGCAGGTATGTGGAATTTAATCTGGAACGGAAAAGCGAAAGACAGATCCAGTACGAACTGCAAAAAAAAGGGCTGGATAAAGAGGTGATCCAGGAGATCCTTAGAGAGCAGCCGGTGAATGAGGAAGCCCAAATAAGGGCCTATGTGAGAAAGAAGTGCTTAAAGCCGGAAGAGATGGACTTTAAGGAACGCAGTAGGATCATGGCTGCTTTGGGAAGAAAAGGGTTTTCATACGATGCCATAAGCCATGTTTTAGGCGGCTTTTATAGTGATATCTGACAACGGGGAAAATGTGTATAAGTATACCGGAAACAGGGGCGAAATACTTGACATAATGTATAAAACAGTTTAAAATTGTAGTGTTGTATTGTTGTACAATGAAAATCTAATAAGGAGGTGCTCCTGTGTCAGTATCAGTATTCACGGCTGCATTGATTGCAATCGTTGCATCAGTAGTAGTTGCTTTTATTGCCTGGTCTGCTGCCATCACGTATCGTAAGAATACCTACGAAAGTAAAATTGGCACTGCAGAAGAAAAATCCCGGGAAATAATAGATGAAGCATTAAAGACCGCTGAGACAAAGAAGCGTGAAGCTCTCCTTGAGGCAAAAGAAGAGTCTTTAAAGACTAAGAATGAACTGGAGAAGGAAACCAGGGAAAGAAGAGCTGAGCTTCAACGTTATGAACGAAGAGTATTAAACAAGGAAGAAAACTTGGACAAGAAGTCCGAGGCTATGGAAAAACGAGAAGCAGGTCTGGCTGCTCGAGAGGACGCCCTGAATAAGAGAAATGCCGAAGTGGAATCTCTCTATGAGAAAGGCATTCAGGAACTGGAGAAAATTTCCGGACTTACCTCCGAACAGGCAAAAGAATATCTTTTAAAATCTGTTGAAGATGACGTAAAACATGACACTGCGAAATTAATTAAGGAACTTGACAACAAAGCAAAAGAAGAAGCCGAGAAAAAGGCAAAGGAATATGTGGTGACAGCCATCCAAAGATGTGCTGCTGACCATGTGGCAGAAACCACGGTTTCTGTTGTACAGCTTCCTAACGATGAGATGAAAGGCAGAATCATCGGAAGGGAAGGCCGTAACATCCGTACGTTAGAAACCCTTACGGGAGTAGAACTCATTATTGATGATACCCCTGAGGCAGTTGTATTATCCGGATTTGATCCGGTTCGTAGAGAAGTAGCCAGAATCGCATTGGAGCGCCTTATAGTGGATGGCCGTATTCATCCGGCAAGAATTGAAGAGATGGTGGAAAAGGCACAAAAAGAGGTAGAAACCAATATGCGTGAAGAAGGAGAAGCCGCTGCCCTTGAAGTGGGCATTCACGGACTTCATCCGGAACTCATCAGATTGCTTGGCAAGCTGAGATATAGGACAAGCTACGGACAGAATGCCTTAAAGCATTCCATTGAGGTGGCCCAATTGTCAGGGCTGTTAGCCGGAGAGATCGGCCTTGATATCCGTATGGCCAAACGCGCCGGTTTACTACATGACATCGGAAAAGCCGTTGACCATGAGATGGAAGGTTCTCACATTCAGCTGGGTGTGGAGTTGTGTAAGAAGTATAAGGAATCTGCAATCGTGCTGAACACTGTGGAATCTCATCATGGCGATGTTGAACCACAGAGTCTCATCGCTTGCATTGTCCAGGCAGCGGATACTATTTCTGCGGCAAGACCTGGGGCAAGAAGAGAAACTCTGGAGACATATACAAACAGATTAAAACAGTTAGAAGATATTACCAATTCCTTTAAAGGAGTGGACAAGTCCTTTGCCATTCAGGCAGGACGCGAAGTTCGGATTATGGTGGTTCCGGAACAGATTAACGATGATGACATGGTGCTTTTAGCCCGTGATATTTCCAAAAAAATTGAAGAATCCCTGGAGTACCCGGGACAAATCAAGGTCAACGTGATCCGGGAATCCAGAGTTACAGATTACGCGAAGTAAAATAAATGCCCTAAAACCGTATAATTTATTCTCATGCGGCTTTAGGGCATATTTCATGTCAGGAGGATGATACGTGAATCGGAGGATAAAAGTACTGATAAGCTGCATATTGGTCAGCCAGCTGTTTCTTATGACCGTATATGCAAAGCCGGACTGGCCGTCTGATACGGGCATCCAGGCAGAAGCCGGAATAATCATAGACGGGGATTCGGGAGCCGTTATATTTGGACAGAACATCCATGCTCCCTATCCGCCGGCCAGCATCACGAAAATCTTAACTGCCCTCATTGTTTTGGAGAAAGCAGATCTTGAGGACACGGTGACCTTTTCAAAGGATTCCATTTACAATGTGGAAGAAGGCAGCGGAAATAAATTAAATGTGGATACCGGAGATAAGCTCTCTGTGGAAGACTGTCTCTATTCCCTGATTCTCCATTCCTGCAATCAGGCGGCCAATGCCCTTGCAGAGCATGTGGCCGGAAGCAGGGAAGAATTTGTCGCCATGATGAATGAAAAGATACAGAGTCTTGGCTGTACAGAAAGCCATTTTGACAATCCTTCAGGCCTTAACGGAGATACCCAGTATGTGACTGCCTATGATATGGCCCTTATAGCAAAAGCGGCTTACAGCAATAAAAAGCTTGTGGAGATCAGTTCTGCCATCAGTCACAATATTCCTCCCACCTCCAATAACCCGGATGGGCTTACTATTTATAACGAACACCGTCTGGTAAAGACAACGGATCCAAATAGTGAATTTTACTGCCCCTCGGCAGTGGCCGGAAAGACCGGATATCTGATTAAGGCCGGAAATACCCTTGTTACCTATGGGGAGCAAGATGGTAAAAGACTTATTTCCGTCATTTTAAAAGGAAGTCCAAAGCAGTATTTTATTGATGGAAAGGCCCTTCTGGAATTTGGCTTCAGCCGCTTTGAGAATTTCCCTGTGACAGGGAATGAAACCGGCTACACCTCAGGAGAAGATCCGGTGGAAATCAACGGGACGGCTTATAAACCCTCTGACTTAGAATTGGAGCCGGATCAGGTTATAACCCTTCCCCAGGGAGCGGAGTTTTCCCAAGCGGATAAAACCCTGGTGTCGGATCTTCCGGAAGGAAGTCCGGAGAGGGCGGTTGCCTTAATCCAGTACTCCTACAATGACAGAAAGGTGGGCCAGGCCTATTTAATGGAAAAAAAGAGCGAAGAGCCCACGAGTCAGGAATCGGAACAGGCAGCCACAGAGACAAAGCCTGAGGAACCGAAAACCAGTTCAGGCATTGGAAAAGCGTCAGCCGGAAGAAAGGGAGGAGGAATACTGGCTGCGGCAGGAATTATCGCAGTCCTTGCACTGGCAGGCGGAGGATTTGGACTTTTTATTTATATAAAAAAGAAAGAGGCCAGAGAAATCGCTCTCCGGAGAGAAGAGAGAAGAAGGCGGTTAAAAGCGGAGGGCTCGGAAAAAGACTTTGAGCGTATTTTAAATCAGCGCCGGAATAGGAAAGGGAAAAATAAGGATAAAAGATAATGAAAAGGACCAGCTGGGGTGGCTGGTCCTTTTTCGGAGAAGGTATTTCGTTTCTTATGGGGTGTAGCAAAAACTATATAATGTATTGGGGGGGGTTACATTTATTAATATACCTCATTTCTTTGAAAAAGTGTCAACAAACATTCATTAATTTTAAAATTAAAATTGTGCATATTCTCTTCCCTTCTTCGATCAATTGTGGAAAAAATATAGAAATACAGAAAGAACATGGGTCTTCCTTGTGCGTTCTCCCCCGGGCTTATTTGGGGGACTTTTTTGTAAGATCCGTTTTATTGTGGTAAAATATAAAAAAACAACTTGTGCAATGGTGCGTACAAGTAATAAATTGGTAGTATGAGGATATTTTAACCTGATCAGGCAGCTATTCGGTTATGCCCGGTGAAGCAGGGCGCGTTGTGAACAAGCAGCGAAGCGTGTTGCGAATATCCGCTTGACTCACTCTCATGAGAAAAGGAGGCAGAAACCTATGAGATTTTTGCTGGCCATGATATTGAAACGGAAATCATCGCAGCCAGCGTCCGCAGCCCCATCCATGTGATCGGCTGCGCAAAGGCAGGGGCAGACATTGCTACGGTGCCCTATAAGGTTTTGGAACAAATGACAAGGCATCCTTTGACTGACCAGGGAATTGTGAAGTTTCAGGATGTTTATAAAAAGGTGTTTGGAGAATGATGTATTTAATACATAAAAGAAGGGCGGGATTATATTAATGGCGTTTCACAAAGTAAAAATGGTGGTTGACAGGGAATACCGGATCGGACAGGTGGATGAAAGGATCTACGGTTCCTTTATCGAGCATTTAGGCCGGGCCGTATACGACGGAATCTACTGCCCGGAGCATGCTTCTGCTGATGAGAACGGCTTCCGGGAAGATGTAAAGGAATTGATCAGGGAACTGAATGTTCCGATTATTCGGTATCCGGGAGGGAACTTTGTATCAAACTTTTACTGGGAGGACAGCGTGGGACCCTTACAGGAACGCCCCAGGCGTTTAGAGCTGGCCTGGCGCAGTATGGAAGAGAACAAGGTGGGATTAAATGAATTTACCAAATGGACCAGGAGCGCAGGCTCTGATGTGATGATGGCAGTGAACTTAGGAACCAGGGGGATCGCGGATGCGTGTAATCTGCTGGAATACTGCAATCACCCCGGCAGCAGCAAATACAGTGATTTAAGGATCAGCCACGGCTATAGGGAGCCTCATAAGATCAAAACCTGGTGCCTGGGCAATGAAATGGATGGCCCATGGCAGATCGGGCATAAGACCATGGAGGAGTACGGACGCCTGGCGGAAGAGACTGCAAGGGCTATGAAGCTCATTGATCCTGACATTGAGCTGGTTTCCTGCGGAAGTTCATCCTTGACCATGCCCACCTTTCCGGAGTGGGAGGCCGTGACGCTTCAGCACACCTACGATTACGTGGATTACATATCCATGCACCAGTATTATGGGAACCGGGCCGGGGACAGCCAGGATTTCCTTGCATGCTCTGACGATATGGACCAGTTTATCCGCACTGTCATCGCTACCTGTGATTTTGTAAAGGCCAGGAAGCGGGGCAAAAAGGATATTAAGATCAGCTTTGATGAGTGGAATGTATGGTATCACTCCAATGCAGCTGACGATGATATTACGAAAAACCATCCATGGCAGGTGGCACCTCCCATGCTGGAAGACGTTTATAATTTTGAGGACGCTCTTTTAGTGGGCCTTATGCTCATCACCCTGTTAAAACATGCAGACCGGGTGAAGATGGCCTGCCTGGCCCAGCTTGTGAATGTAATCGCGCCCATCATGACGGAGGCAGGAGGCGGCAGGGCATGGAGGCAGACGATTTTCTATCCCTTTATGCATGCTTCCAGATATGGACGGGGAACAGCTCTTCTTCCGGTCATCTCCACGCCGAAATTTGATACGTCTTCCCATGAAGATGTAACTGCAATAGAAGCTGTTTCCGTATACAATGAGGCCCTTGACGAGGTGACTATTTTTGCGGTAAACAGGGATTTGAAAAATGATGGGGAAATGGCAGTGGATGTGAGAAGCTTTGAAGGATACCGGGTTTTGGAGCATGTGGTGTTGGAAAGCAATGATTTAAAAGCAGAAAACGGGCCTTTTGGTGAGAAGGTAGTTCCAAGGCAGACCAGCCAGTCCCTGTTAGATGGCGGTGTTATGACAAGTATTTTGCACAAGGCGTCATGGAATGTGATCCGCCTTGGGAAATAAGGAAAAAGGGGGTAATTAAAATGATAAGAAAAGAATATAAATTTTGGTTTGCAACAGGGTCTCAGGATCTTTACGGTGAGGAATGCTTACGAAATGTGGCGGACCATTCCAGGATCATTGCTGATAGACTGAACGCTTCCGGGCTTCTTCCTTATGAGGTGGTTTTAAAGCCGGTGCTGATCGATAACACCTCCATACGCAGATTGTTCCATGAGGCAAATACTGATGAATCCTGCGCAGGAGTGATCACCTGGATGCACACCTTTTCTCCTGCAAAGTCCTGGATTTTAGGACTTCAGGAATACAGGAAGCCGCTGCTTCACTTGCACACACAGTTTAACAGGGAGATCCCTTATGATACCATTGATATGGATTTCATGAATGAGAACCAGTCCGCTCACGGGGACCGGGAATTCGGACATATGGTCACCAGAATGGGAATTCCCAGAAAGGTGATCGCAGGCCACTGGGATGACCAGAGCGTCCAGAGCCGGATAGGTTCCTGGATGAGGACTGCAGTTGGGATCATGGAAAGCAGCCACATCCGGGTGGTCCGGGTTGCAGACAACATGAGAAATGTAGCTGTCACCGAAGGAGACAAAGTAGAGGCCCAGATGAAATTCGGCTGGGAGATCGACGCCTATCCTGTCAATGAGATCACAGACTATGTAAAGGACGTGGCAGCAGGCGATATTTCTTCTCTTGTGGAGGAGTATTACAGCAGATACGAGATTTTGACGGAAGGCATGGACCAGGAGGAGTTTAAGGCGCATGTGGCTGTCCAGGCACAGATTGAACTGGGGTTTGAACGGTTTTTAAAGGATAAGGATTATCAGGCCATTGTAACCCATTTCGGGGATTTAGGCACCTTAAAGCAGCTTCCCGGCCTGGCCATCCAGCGCCTCATGGAAAAGGGCTATGGCTTCGGAGCGGAAGGAGACTGGAAGACAGCCGCCATGGTGCGCCTGATGAAGCTCATGACCCAGGGGACAAAGGAGGCAAAGGGTACCTCCTTTATGGAAGATTACACCTACAATCTGGTTCCGGGAAAGGAAGGGATCCTTCAGGCTCACATGCTGGAGGTTTGCCCCACCATTGCCGACGGAAAAATCGGGATCAGGGTGAACCCGCTGTCAATGGGAGAGAGGGAAGCGCCCGCCCGCCTTGTATTTACGGCAAAGGAGGGGAAGGGAGTTGCCACCTCTCTGATTGATTTAGGAACCCGATTCCGCTTGATCATCAATACGGTAAACTGCAAAAAGACAGAAAGGCCCATGCCAAAGCTTCCGGTCGCCACAGCGTTCTGGACGCCTGAGCCAAACCTTACCACAGGAGCGGAAAGCTGGATTTTAGCAGGCGGCGCCCATCATACGGCCTTTTCCTATGACTTAACGGCAGAGCAGATGGGAGACTGGGCGGAGGCCATGGGAATCGAAGCTGTTTTCATTGATGAAAAAACTACCATCAGGGATTTAAAAAATGAACTGAGATGGAATTTAGCAGCGTTTCGTTAAACAAATAACACAGTCCGCCCTTTCTGTAAGGAAAGTGGCGGACGTGATTCAGGAGGGGTTTCAAATGAATGAAAAACAAATAGGGGCTGCCATCCGGGAAGGAAGGACCGCCCTGGGGATCGAGCTTGGCTCCACAAGGATCAAGGCCGTACTGGTAGATGAAGACCATAACCCAATTGCTTCCGGAAGCCATGACTGGGAAAACCAGTACGTAGACGGGGTCTGGACCTATTCCATCCCGGATATCTGGGCTGGGTTACAGGAGAGCTATAAGAATATGGCAGATGAGGTAAAGGAGAGGTATGGGGAAACGCTTACCACCGTAGGGGCCATCTGCTTTTCCGCCATGATGCACGGGTATATGGCATTTGACAAGGAGGGAGAGCTTCTGGTTCCTTTCCGGACATGGAGAAATACCATGACAGGGGAGGCCTCGGAAAAGCTGACAAAGCTGTTTTCCTTTAGCATTCCCCAGAGATGGAGCATTGCCCATTTATATCAGGCGATCCTTAACAAGGAGGAGCATGTGCCAAGGATCGATTACCTGGTCACTCTGGAAGGTTATGTTCATTGGAAGCTGACGGGAGAGCGGGTTCTTGGAATCGGAGACTGTGCGGGGATGTTTCCTGTGGACAGCGCTTCAAAGGACTTTCATGGGCGCATGATCCGGCAGTTTGATGAGCTGGTGGCTCCCCATCAATTCCCCTGGAAGTTTCGGGATATCATGCCTAAGGTGATGACGGCAGGAGAGAGGGCAGGAATCCTCACCGGGGAAGGGGCAAGGCTTCTTGATCCCAGCGGTAATTTAAAGTCCGGCATTCCCCTTTGCCCGCCGGAAGGTGATGCAGGGACAGGGATGACTGCCACCAACAGTGTGGCAAAAAGGACCGGCAATGTATCCGCAGGGACCAGCGTGTTTGCCATGGTGGTGCTGGAACAGGAGCTTTCCAAAGTCTATCCGGAAATTGACATGGTCACCACTCCTGCCGGCGACATGGTTGCCATGGTCCACTGCAACAACTGCACCTCGGATTTAAACGCCTGGGTTTCCCTGTTTGAGGAATTTGCAGGGACGATGGGAATGAAAACTGACAAGAACACCCTGTTTTCCACCCTTTACCAAAAAGCCCTGGAAGGGGATAAGGATGGAGGAGGAATGCTTTCCTACGGATATTTATCGGGAGAGCATATCACTCATTTTGAAGAGGGCAGGCCTGTGTTCATCCGGACGCCGGAAAGCCGCTTTACTCTTTCCAACTTTATGAGAGTCCATCTTTATACGGCCCTGGGAGCTTTAAAAATGGGAATGGATATCCTGTTTGAAGAAGGGGTCCGGCTCAACGTGCTTTTAGGCCATGGAGGGCTTTTTAAGACAAGGGAAGTGGGGCAGCGGATCATGGCAGCGGCCGTTGGCGTTCCGGTTTCCGTTATGGAGACAGCCGGGGAAGGCGGAGCCTGGGGAGCCGCTCTTTTGGCTTCTTTCATGCTTCGGAAAGAGGAAGGGGAGACTTTGGATCATTATCTGGCGGAAAAAGTGTTTAAGACCAACGGAGGAACCAGGTTAGAGCCTGATCCTGAAGATGCGGCAGGCTTTCAGGTATTTATGGAACGATACAGAAACGGGCTTTCCATTGAGCGTGCTGCTGTGGACAGCTTAAAATAATTCCGGAATGGAAAAGGAGGAAACTGACATGCTGGAAGAATTGAAAAAGCGTGTATACGATGCAAACATGGAGCTGCCGAAAAGGGGGCTTATTACTTATACCTGGGGAAATGTCAGCGGGATTGACCGGGATCAGGGGCTTTTTGTGATCAAGCCCAGCGGGGTGGATTATGATGTGCTCACCCCTGAAGACATGGTGGTCATGGATCTTGAAGGCAACCAGGTGGAAGGAAAATTAAGGCCGTCCTCTGATACGGCCACCCATCTGGAGCTTTATAAGGCTTTTAAGGAAGTCGGCGGGATCGTCCATACCCATTCTCCCATGGCCACAGCCTGGGCCCAGGCCGGAAGAGCAATCCCCTGCTATGGGACCACCCATGGGGATTATTTCTACGGGGAAATCCCCTGTGCCAGAAATCTCACGGAACAAGAGATTGAGGACGGATATGAGAAGAATACGGGAACCGTGATCATCGAGACCTTCCAGGGAATAAATCCCATGCACGTCCCTGGGGTTTTGTGCAAAAACCATGGGCCCTTTACCTGGGGAAAGGATGCGGCCGATGCAGTACACAACGCCGTTGTGCTGGAGGAGATCGCTAAAATGAATCTGATGACCGAGATTTTAAACCCTTCGGTTTTACCGGCGCCCCAGTGCATGCAGGATAAGCATTTTATGCGCAAGCATGGGCCGAATGCCTATTACGGCCAGAAAAAGGAATCATAAGGAGCAACCTATGGCCGAAGACAGCGGAAAGGCAAAGTATTATGTGTTAATGGAAGAACTGAAAAAGGATATTGTTTCAGGAAAGCGGAAACCGGGGGACCGCCTGCCTTCGGAACATGAGCTGTCGGCCTCCTGCCATGTCAGCCGTCATACGGTGAGAAAAGCGCTGTCCATTCTGGAACAGGAAGGGTTTATTGAGGCAGAGCATGGCCGTGGAACCTTTGTTTCCAGGAAGGCAGGAAGGAAAAAAGGATCAGGGAACATCGCAGTCATCACCACCTACTTATCAGATTACATTTTCCCCAGGCTGATCCAGGGGATCGACAGCGTGCTCACGGCAAACGGCTACAGCATCATATTAAAAAATACGGGGAACAGCAGGCTGAAGGAAAGCAAGTGCCTGGAAGAAATCCTGGGAAAGGACGTTGACGGGCTCATCATTGAACCAAGTAAAAGTGAGATCATGTGCGGCCATAAAGGACTTTATGACAAGCTGGATTTTTACCAGATCCCTTATGTGTTCATTCAGGGCTGTTATGCCCACATGAAAAACAAGCCCCATATTCTGATGGATGACTGTATGGGCGGGTATCTGGTGACAAAGCATCTGATCCAATTGGGGCACAAGCACATTCTGGGGATATTCAAGGCCGATGACAGCCAGGGAAGGGACCGCCACAAGGGCTATGTAAAGGCCCTTCAGGAGGCAGGATTTTTTTATGATCCGGATATGGTGGTCTGGTTCCATACGGAGGACCGGACGTCAAAGCCATCGGGTGCTTTAAGGCTAAAGCTGGAAGAAGGAGTCATTGTGGACGGAATCGTCTGCTACAATGACCAGATTGCCTTTGAAGTGATGAAGACCATTGAAAAAAGCGGGCTTTCCGTGCCCCAGGATATTTCCGTGACAGGCTATGACAATTCCTTTATTGCAGAAAACGGACTGGTAAAGCTGACAACTATCGCCCACCCCCAGGAGCGCTTAGGGGCCATGGCGGCGGAGCTTCTTTTGGAAAAGATGAACCAGATCCCTGATGAGGAAAGCAAGGTGGAGCGGATTTTAAAGCCGGAGCTGATCATCCGGGAATCCTGCAGGGACCGGCGGCCTTAAATGGAAACAGAGCGGAGCCTTCCCATGTAAAAAACGCATCCCAGGATCAGGATCCCGGAAAGAAGAAAGAGCAGCTGCATCCCGGTTATGGGGAATCCGCCAATTTCCAGGGAAGGAAATACCTTTAAAAGCGAGGCGCCAAGGAGGGTGGAAAGAAAGCCGCAAAGTCCTGCATAGGAGGAATTTGCGCTGACATATAGCACACGCTTCTCCGCTGGGGCATAGTGATACTGGAGATTGAAGACGGATATGGCAATACCTCCCCAGGCGGCGCCGGATAATGCCTGGAGCACAGGCTGTAGGGCATAGCAGGTTTCAGGTGTCATGAAAAGCCAGCTGGCATGAACAAGGCCCAGCATTCCCATGGAGCAGCGGGCTGCCAAAAGCCAGGATGTGGCGTCTGCCAGCCGTCCCCAGAGCCAGGCGGCCAAAACCCTGACGGTTGAGGAAATAAGGCCTAAAAAGGTGATGTATGTATAATTCAGCTTAAGTCCTGTGACCATGTATACGCTGAAAAAGGGGCCGGCGATCTGAAGGGCTAAGTTCCAGAACATGTAAGTGAGCATGACCTTCCGGTACTCCTTGTCGGCCAGCGGCTTTACCACCGCGTCCTGAAGCTTCTGGCGGTGGGGAATGCTTTCCGGTTCACTGATGGAAGAGAGGCACCAAAAGTCCGTACAGGCCACAAAAAAGACAACGATTCCCACCACCAGAAAGCCGGTCTGCTCCATGGAAGAGCTGCGGAACTGGTCCATGACCCAGCCCATGATCAGGCTTAGGATGGTAGAAAATGCAAATGCAAAGGAATCTTTTTTTCCCAGATAATTTCCCCTTATGTGCTGGGGGACGAGCTGAAGGAGCCAGTTGCCTGTGCCGGTTCCGATAAAGGCTCCGAAACAGTGGGCGGTCCCATAAATGGCGATCACGGCAGCCAGGCGGAGTCCGGGACCACTTATAAACAGGGGCACAAAAAATACCGAAGCCAGGAGAAGCCTGTGGATAAAGGAAAAGCTGGAAATCAAGCATTTTTTTCGGCAGAGGCTTTCCAAAAGGATGGAGGAAAACATCTGAAGGGTGCAGAGAAGGACCGGAATGGAACCGATGATCCCGTTCATGGAATCAGTGGCGCCCAGTGAATTGGCATATCCGGAAAGGAATGCTCCGGTGGTCAGGGTGACGATTCCGTTGGCGCAGCAGCCTTCTGCAATGAAGAGCTTTCTGCCTTTGGAATAATCCGTTTCTGTCAGGGTGGTTCCGTTAAAATAGGTGCGGGACACCTTTTCTTTTAAAAATAATACTGCTTCTATCATCGAACTTTTGTGGCAGAATTGCCACAATCCCCTTTTCTTTTTGTTTGATATCTGATATTCTTTGTTAAAAGGAGTGCAAAACAGGACGGGCCTAAAGTCTCCTTCTTTCCAGAAAAACACCGTTTTTTCCTCTCTCTATATTGCCAGCATAATGAAAGGGATACAAGAGGAAAAAGAAGTGAAAAACTGGAGGATTCCGACACGGGCCACAGGAGGGAACTATGGAACATCACTTACATCTAAAGGCTGTGCTTCCGGTGCGGGCGCTGAATGCAGGGTATCTGGTGACCGGCGGGCGGGGACGCCATGCGGACCGGGTCATGGATTCCTTTGAGATCATCTATGTAAATTCCGGTACTTTGGGGATTGCGGAAGAGGATATCACCTATAATGTGGAAGAAGGGGAAGCGCTGATCCTGTTTCCGGGAAGGCATCACTGGGGAACAAGAGAGTTTGAGGAGGATTTGAATTTTTACTGGCTCCATTTTCATCTGGAAGAGGAGGCGGTGAGAATCGGACGGGATATTATGTCCCTGCCCCAGCTCATCCGTATCAGAAAGCCGGAACAGTTTGAGGAGCTTTTCCGCCGGTTTATTAAAAGGCAGAATGTTTGCAGGGATGACCGGACCATTTTAAATCTGGTGCTTTTGGAGCTGCTGTGTGAGTTGAGCGATTCCCTTTCGCCCATGGAAGTGAATGGGCAGAAGGTGCTGTTGGCAAATCGGGCGGGGCAGTATATCCGGAATCATTTTGAGGAGCCGCTGTCCTCTTCCATATTGGCTGACAAGCTGGACTGCAGCCCGGATTACTTAGGACGTGTATATAATGCGGTGTACGGGAAGACCTTGACAGAGGGGATTCATGAAGCCAGGCTTAATAAGGCGTGCAGGATGCTCATTGAGACGAATTTGACGGGAAATGAGATCGCCTATCAATGCGGTTATCAGGATGTGGATTATTTCAGAAGGATTTTTAAACGGTATATGGGAATTACACCCAAGGAATACCGCCAGACTTACCGGTTGGTAGGGAGATAGGGGGGAGCGGCAGTGAGCATGTTTATGTGCTCACCTTGCCGCTTTTCTGTATTCTGCAGGGGGAATGCCGGTTTGGTTTTTGAAGATACGGCTGAAATACAGGGGGTTGTCGTAGCCGACGATGCTGCCGATTTCTCCAATGCAATAGTCGGTGCTCTCCAGAAGTTCCTGGGCCTTTTTTATCCGGATGGAGGTTAAGTATTTGCGGGGAGGCATACCGGTATATTGTTTGAAGCTTCGGATGAACCAGCAGGTGCTCATGTGGAGTTTTTTTGCGTAATGGTCGATTTCGATTTCAGCGGAAAAGTTTTCTTGAAAGTAGCGGACTGCTTTTTCCATTTGTTTTTGGATGTCCGTTTTTGGGGAACCGCCTTCTTCTTTTTGACGTTTTAAAAGGAGGAAGAGCTGTTTTAGGTAAAGAGAGGTCAGGTCCTCGTAGCAGGGGCGGGGGAACTGGAGTTCCCGGATGATGGAGAGGAACAGTTCCTGGTATTTGGAGGATACGCCGGTGTATAAAATGTTATTGTTTTCAAAGCCTGCTTCTTTGGTAAAATGGGCGGCTTCCCTGCCTGTGAAATGAAGCCAGTATACTTCTGGTTTGTCTTTTAGGTAGTAGGCATATTGCTGGGGGGCATGAGGTTTGTAGAGAACCATATTTCCGGCGGGGATTTGTAGGGCTTCTTTTTGGAAGAAAAACCAGGCTTTTCCTGACGCAATGTATAAAATCTGGTAATCAGGGCGGCCTGAGGGGCGTATGGTGGACATGATCGGGCGGGTGATCAGGCGGTAGACGCCGCAGCTGTTTGCTTTGAGCGGGAGAGTGGTGTCTTCCAGTTCTTCGTCGGTTTCGTTCATGTAGCCGGTGTTGGTGTACATATGGGTGGGCTCCTTTATTTATTTTTGGGTAGAGATTGGGGTAATGGGTGATAGTTGACAAAGTTGGAGGGGGCGGCAGCGGCGGGATATGAGGTGCCGCTAGTCCGCAGTGCAGCGGGTGAAGCCTGGGGCTTCACCCGCTCACGGGCTTTCGCTCTATGAAACAGGACCCATGGAAATTTTCTTATGTGCCAGCACAACGATAATTTCCATGGGTCCTGTTTCGCACTGCTCATTGCTTTCGTGAACATTGTATCATTTTGTGTATGTTTTGTCTAATGGGATAAAATCCTTTTCCACATCCGCATAACCGAAATGTATGTATGTACCACGCATAGTACGGATCTAAGAATGAGTAAGAAGGTATTGTGCCTGCTTAAAATCTGCCCAGCTTTATATCAGTCGCTTGCGTAGGTATGGCGAAAAATATACGGGGTTATACCATTAGACAAAGGGGCATTGCAGGCATGGAGCTGGCGTTTCGTGGCCGTTATCATTGGACCATGTTTTTGTCAGGCGGCATCTGGGATACCGGGATCTTCCAGAAGGGTACTGAGACAAAGACCAACTGCATAAGAGATGCGGTCATTATAGGATTCCTGCCAAACGAGTTCATATCCATCGTGGAGAATGCTGGACTTATGGGACTGCCTCTTCCGGCCATTCTTGTGAAGGCGATAGACCGGGACAATCCTGGGCTTTTTTCGATTGGAGGAATCTATGAACGTTGTAAAATGCCTGATTGAGAAAGCAAAGGCATGGACGGGCAGAGTAAAGTATAGGCGGGCTCCGTTATTCCGGGCCCGCCCATTTGGCGTAAAATGGTACTATAAGTACAAATTTATATAATACTGGATAATAGATTTAATACATTATATATATTTAATTGACCATATCCCCATATATTATTTGGATAGATATATGCAATGTTGTGTTGGGCCTCGCGTATAATTACCCGGTTAATTTGAGTACCGGTAATAGCGGTAAAATTACCTTTAACATAAGCCCATTCTAAGATCATAGCAATGGCTCCGGCTGTATGGGCAGCAGCGGCCCCTGTTCCGGTAAGCATTCCATATTGATTTCCAGGAAGTGCACAGGGAAGTTGGTATCCGGGAGCGGCGATATCGGGTTTAATCAGCCCCCCTCTTGTATAACCCCTTCCAGATTCAATGAGAATATTATTTATAAGCTGATTATAAGCGGTAACAGTTAATATACTCATGGTATTTCCAGGCGAAGTTATTGTAGTATTTGGATTAGCCTCTAAGAAAAATGTATCATTCGATATTAAATCTCCAGAAGGGAGCCAGGAATGAAAAGAAAACGGCTCATTCTCATTGTTTCGAACACGGAAATGCCAAATTCCGGGAATGGGATTTTCGAATCGTATTAATATTACTGGATCTCCGGTACCGCTCTCAAAAGAGATGTTGTTAACCCAAACTATACTCTGGCTATTATTAAAAGTAAATCTTTGACATTCAGTGGATGATGGATAAACAATCTGTGTGATCTCAAGATCAGGGGACGAAATTTCGATGGAAAGTCTTTGTGGGGCATATGGCCAGATCTCCATTGAAAAACGAGTATCATTATTTCCTACATTTAAGAGGAAGTTGTTGTAGAAAGGCTCAGAAACGGTATTGTTAAAATAATGTCTGCTATTATTACCTTCATTTCCGGCGGCAACAGAAATTCCTATGCCGGGTAATCGTACAATACTGTCCAGATAAATACTTATCGGGCCAAAACCATCATGGCCTCCCTGACTGCTCCCCAGAGCTATACATATGACGAGAGGGCGGTTCATTCTTTGAGATATAGTCATTAGGTAACGTAGTCCGAGCATGATATCTGATTCTTGAAAACACAGGGAATCTTCTGGAACAAAGAAGATATTTTTTAGGATTTGTTTTGCTTGTTTCAACTTTACAATTACCAGCTCTGTATTTGGAACAACGCCGGAAAAAGACAGCTCTGGATTGGAGTTACCGGCAATAATACTGGCAATAGCCGTCCCGTGGCCATTAGTATCTGTTGAGGGGACAACGGATAAAGGATTTCTCGATATTAAAGCATTATTTATATAATTCTTGCTGTACTCCGTTCCAAACGTAAAGCCCTGAGGAGGGGAGCCTTCTTGTACCGTTTGATCCCATATGGACAGGATGCGGGTAGTTCTGTCATTGTTAATGAATGAAGGGTGTTGATAATCAATGCCCGTATCCACAATACCAACAATAACCCCTTGGCCGAACAAACTAAAATTGGGGTCCCTTTGAACATCTGCCATACCAGACTTTTCAATGCTAATGGTTGATGTAAGTGAGAACAATTTTGGAAGAGTTGCATAAGGACCCTGTTCCAGACTGCAAGAATCTGCTTCATATTTTTCCACATGTATCAAAGAATGAAATTCGTTCAATAATGTAATATCATCTTCATTATAGGATGAGAGAGTACCATTGTTGACAATTAAGTCATAATAATTATCGTCTATTACTTTTAACAAGATTATTCCTTTCCTGTTTTAACAGATATGTAATATATTTTATGCATAACAGATTTTGTTATGAAAATTTCTTATTGAATAGGATAATAGGGAAAGTCAGTATCGCTGCCCCGAATTGGGATAGGGCGCTGCAGGGCTGCATACTTCTGTCATTTGACAACGTCTCCAACTCCTAAGGCTATTATGCAAATATATGTTCGGAAAACCAAAAGGTATTTGCTGGAATAGAAGATGTAAAAAGCAGGTATCCGGAATTTCAGACCCCGCTATTTACAAAGCAGAACATATTGTTTTCTGACTGCATTTAAGTAGTAGTTGTTGGTAAGGTTAAAAGTTCCAAGAATCCCGATTTTAAGCAAAAATTATTGTTTTAAGAGGAGCTGTAAGATTAACAGTATCATTTTGTGCATGTTTTGTCTAATTGGAGATATGTTTTTTATTACCTTTCATTCTATAATGAAAGGTAATAAAAAAGGAGGAACTGACCATGATCGTGCCCAGACATTATGAAAATTTACACCTGCTTCATGAAAATACCATGCCAAACAGAGCTTACTATATTCCTGCCTCTAAGGCGCGCTTTGACCTTATTGAGCACAGGGAGGAATCTGACCGGTTTGAGCTTTTGAGCGGGGTGTGGAAATTCCGTTATTTTGACAGCATTTATGATGTGAAAGATGAATTTTTTCTGGAAGACTATGATAAGGGAACTTATGATGATATTCCGGTTCCGGGATGCTTTCAGAATTATGGCTATGACAGGCATCAGTATACCAATGTACGCTATCCGTTTCCCATGGACCCGCCCTATGTTCCTGCTGAGAATCCATGCGGGGCTTATGTGCACCATTTTGTCTATGAAAGGGATGAAAATGCTCCCAGGGCTTTTTTAAACTTTGAAGGCGTGGATTCCTGTTTCTATGTCTGGCTGAACGGAAGCTATGTGGGATACAGCCAGGTATCCCATTCCACCAGCGAATTTGATGTGACAGGGCTTATCCGGGAGGGAGAAAATACCCTGGCTGTCCTGGTTTTAAAATGGTGCGACGGAAGTTACCTGGAAGATCAGGATAAGTTTCGCATGACCGGCATTTTCCGGGATGTGTATCTTTTGAAGAGGCCGGAGGACTGCATCTTTGATTATTTTTTAACAATTTCTTTGGAGGGGGATCAGGCTCATATTCAGGCAGATGTCACCTTTTTGGGAAAAGAGATTCCCATAAGGGCAATGATATATGATTCCAGCGGAAATCTGATCACCGGCCATGAGGGAGGACTTGAGGATGGAAAAATATTTATAACCATAGAAGATCCGGTGCTTTGGAATGCGGAACGGCCTTACCTTTATACGGTGGTCCTGGAATGCGGGAATGAGGTGATTGTGGACCGCCTGGGAATCCGGGAGATTGCCGTAAAGGATGGGGTGGTTTACTTTAACGGGGAAAAGATCAAGTTTCATGGGGTTAACCGCCATGACAGCGATCCTGTGACAGGCTTTGTCATCAGTCTGGAACAGATGAAAAAAGACTTAAGGATCATGAAGGAGCACAATGTCAATGCCATCCGCACCAGCCATTATCCTGATGGACCTCAGTTCTATCAGCTGTGTGATGAGTACGGCTTCTATGTCATTGATGAAGCTGACAATGAGAGCCACGGTACCAACTCCATTTACATGGAGGACAATTCCGCAGAGGCAGTGCATGACCGCTGGAACCGGGCCATTGCAGATAATCCGGAGTTTACCCAGGCGACCGTTGACCGGGCGCAGCTTCTGGTGGAACGGGATAAGAACCGGCCAAGCGTTGTGATCTGGTCCATGGGAAATGAGTGCGCCTATGGCTGTACCTTTGAGGCTGCTCTTGCCTGGACAAAAGCTTTTGATCCTTTCAGGCTCACCCATTATGAGGCAGCCCGTTACCGGGACAAGAGCAAGGAATATGATTTTTCCAATCTGGATCTGTACAGCCGCATGTATCCCAAGCTGGAGGAAATCCATGAGTATATGGGAAGAAATGCGGGAAAGCCGTTTATTTTATGTGAGTACAGTCATGCCATGGGCAATGGGCCCGGGGATCTGGAGGATTATTATAAGGTGTTTGACCAGTATGACGGGGTTTGCGGCGGCTTTGTATGGGAGTGGTGCGACCATGCCATATATCAGGGAAGGACCCTGGACGGAAAGCCTATGTACCTTTATGGAGGAGATCACGGGGAATACCCTCATGACGGCAATTTTTGCATGGATGGCCTGGTGTATCCGGACCGGAGGCCACATACAGGGCTGATGGAATTTAAAAATGTGTACCGTCCGGCAAGGCTGGTTTCTTTTGATCAGGAAAAGAAGGAGCTGGAGCTTCATAACCGCATGGATTTTACTGATTTAAAGGATTATGCGGTCATTGGATATGAGGTGACCTGCGACGGGGAGATCATTGCAAAAGGGATGATCGGTGAGGGGGATATGCCGGAGATAAAGCCTCATGACAAAGGAAGCCTGACTTTAGATTTTGTAGTTCCGGAAAAAGGAGCTTGTTATTTAAAGGTCAATTATTTATTAAAGCAGAGCAGCGCTTTTTTGGCTGCAGGAAGCTTTTTAGGCTTTGATGAGGTACTGCTTGAAAATGAAGATATGAGAAACCAGACCGGGGTTTGCATGTCAGAGAGGCAGGAGACAAAGGAAAGAGATGGCGGATGCTTTAAGATCAAGGAAGATGACCGTTACCTGTTTATAAATGGAACAAACTTTTCCTATACCTATAACAAGCTGACCGGCTGTTTTCAGGAGATGGTATTTGAAAACAGGACTCTTCTGGAACGCCCTATGGAATATAACATCTGGAGGGCGCCAACGGATAATGACAGGTATATAAAAAACAAGTGGCTGGCTGCCCGTTATGACCGGGCCATTTCAAGGGCTTATGAAACCTCCTGGGAAATAAAGGAGGGGAGGGTGGAAATAAGGACCGCACTGTCAATCACCGCGGTTGTGGTTCAGAGGATTCTGACCATGGAAGCCCTGTGGACCATAGGAACGGATGGTGTTTTAGATGGGAAGCTGGATGTAAAACGGGATGTGGAATTTCCTGAGCTTCCAAGATTCGGCCTTCGTCTCTTCCTTCCAGAGAGCATGGATCAGATCACCTATTATGGCCTCGGCCCGGTGGAAAATTACATGGATAAGAGAAGAGCAAGCTACCACGGATTATTTACATCCTGTGTAAAGGAAATGCATGAGGACTATTTAAGGCCGCAGGAGAATGGAAGCAGAAGTGATTGTGATTTTGTGAAGATACAAGGCAGGGGAACCGCCCTTTCAACAGTTTCTGGACGGACCTTCTCCTTTAACGCATCGGTTTATACCCAGGAGGAATTGACGCGAAAGGCTCATAATTATGAACTGACACCCTCCGGGTATACGGTCCTTTGCCTGGATTACCGCCAGGATGGGATCGGATCAGCTAGCTGCGGGCCGGAGCTTCGGAAAGAATACCGGTTTGATGAAGAGGAATTTGTTTTTGAAGTGAGACTGGTCCCGGAGAACGCGGAGATTTGATTGTTGTCTTGCCAGGGTGAGAGGCGGGAACCGAAATTCCCATAAATGACTTTCTTCTCATAAATATGTATGAATGAAATAGTGTGTCTGTCCAGCAGGCAGAGCCGCCAGGAAAATCCGGCGGTTCTGCCTGTTTTAAAGTGGTTATGCCTTTGACTTGTATTTTTTGATCATTGTCCGGAACTGGCTGACAGTGATGCCCAGCTCCCTGCTTGCGGTTTCCAGGGTATAGATGCGCTTCTGCCATTTTTCATAGACTGGGTAAAATTCGTCGGGAATGGGAGTGGGAAAACGCCCCAAATGCTTTCCCTGGGCTTTGGCAAGGGCGATCCCCTCTGCCTGGCGTTGTTTGATATTTTCCCGTTCCGCCTGTGCCACATAGGAAAGGAGCTGCAGGACTATATCAGATATCAGGGTCCCTATGAGATCTTTATTTGTTCTTGTGTCCAGGATCGGCATGTCCAGGATCACAATATCAGCTTTCTTTGCTTTAACAATTTCCCGCCATTCTTCCTGTATATCATCGTAATTTCTTCCCAGACGGTCAATGCTTTTTACAACAAGGACATCTCCTTCTTTCAGCTTTCGCTTTAGTTTTTGATATTGGGGCCTGTTAAAATCTTTCCCTGACAATTTGTCGCAAAATATGTTCTTGTCAATAATGCCCCAGCGGAGAAGCTCGACTCTCTGCCGCTCTGTATTCTGTTCCAATGAGGAGACCCTCATATACCCGTAAAAATTTTTCATTAAAATAACCTCCTGTCATTCTTAATTATGGCATGAGGTTCATAGATTATTCTACTATATTAGTATTTGGAAAACGACAGCCTGCAGGTCAATATATAAAAATGGAAACCGGATGAGTGAGAAATGGTTGCTATAACCAGGAATTTCTGTATACAATTCAGGGATTCTTTCCATTGATTATTTGATAAAAAGGTACACCTTTTTATCAAATAGAAACAGCATAAAAATACTATGTATATTATAAGCACTATTTCGACAAAATACAACATATTTTGCACTTATTATTCTTATTTTCTTTACATTTTGCCAGTGATATCAAGGTGTACCTTTTTACTACCAATGGACAACCAGCAGGAAAAAGTGCTGTCATTATTTGCGGTCAGCCAGAATGGGAGGTCTCAGGGTAGGTTTAAATGATAAGCGGTTCATAGGGACAGCCAGGCTATGAGAAAAACATGGATTTACCATAGGGGAGGAGATGGAAAAGTGGAAGTATTCAGTAATAAAAGCGGTTTACATATATTTGTAAAACGGAAGGAGGATAAAATCCCAAAGCTGTCTGGATCAAATCAATATAATTCAAGGATTATCTCACTGAGAGGGACTGTTCTGTCTCTTTTGGATCTGCGGAAATTATTCAGAATGAAATCCATAAAAAAGAGCATGAGAAGTTTAAGGCAATGCTGAAACAGTGTCAAAAGGATCATATTCAAAAAATAATGATGCGAGGAAAATACAGATGAAAATTGGAAAAGGAAACATGCAGCAAAAGAAATACAGGAAAATTTCTGATAAAATTGCAATGGTGATCACGGCTGCATTGCTTGTGGTTTTTGGGATTTTAAGTATTGTAACCGTCCGCCTGTCAGGTCAGGCAACCAGCATTGCGGTCCGGTCGGAGCTTACCAATCTGGCCCACGCAAATGGAAACCAGGTACAGGCGATCCTGGATTCTGCATCAAAACAGGCATCGGCCATGCTGGACTATATTGTAAACGAGCATGACCAGGGAACAGCGGTTATCTCTTCTTCGGAGAATGCCCAGGTAAAAAGTGCGGTATATCACACGGAAATGGCTGATTTAAGCGTTGAAGTGGAAAATTATCTGATCAACAGCATGTGCTCTGCCGTCGCAGCTGATGAGGATATTGTAGGATTTGGCATCTTTTTTGAACCAGGCAAGTACGATGACAACATACAGGATTATGCCCTATATGTGAACCGGGAGGATGCGGCCAATCGAGTGGCAAAGCCCTTTGGAAAATACAGCGATTACAGCGAACAGGAATATTATAAGCCTGCAAAGGAAACCAAAAAACCTTATTTTACAAAGCCTGACCAGTATCAGGGCACTACCATGATCACTGCGGTATACCCAATTTTATATAAAGATGAGTTTCAGGGAGTTATTGTGGCTGATATTGACGTTGGACATTTTAACAAAATAACCACATCTTCTGCGGAATATAAAACCCTTTACGTGAGCATTCTCACGGATGATTTCACCACGGTATATGACAGCGGATCTGCTGATTCCATTGGCCATAATCTTTCTGAGCTTATAAAGGATCCGGAGGATGTGAATAAGATCACGGACGGAGCTGCCGGGGGAAAGGCTTTTACATGTACGACTGTCCGTGAAGGAGGGCATAAAGTATCCCGGTTTTTCTATCCCATTGATGTGGAAGGGACCCATTGGTGGGCACAGACCGTATTGGATACTTCTGACTTGAATAAAGACATTAACATGTTAACGGTTACAATCGGAGTGGTTTCTATATTATCCATGGTGGCTGTGGTCGCCATTGTTATCATTATTCTCAGAAGAGTATTAAGGCCTATCAACGGTGTAGTTTCTGCTGCGTCTGAAATTGCTTCCGGACATCTTTCCATACAGGTGGATACAAAAAGCAATGATGAGATCGGAGTTCTTTCCAGGACCTTTTTGGAGATGGCGGAAAATTTAAAGGCAATCATTCTGGACATCAACTATTTGCTGGGAGAAATGAGCGAAGGCAATTTCAGGACCGATACGAAATACGAGGAAAAATACATCGGTGATTATCAGGAAATATTGACCGCCATGCGGACCATTCGCAGCAATTTAAGCAATACCCTTATAGAAATCAACTCTGCCTCTGACCAGGTTTCGGCAGGAGCCGGGCAGGTATCAGACAGCGCTCAGAGCCTAAGCCAGGGGGCCGCGGAGCAGGCAAGTTCCGTGGAAGAGCTTACGTCTACCATAACGGAAATTTCTGAGAGGATCAAAGACAATGCAGACAATGCCCGGCAGGCAAGCCATTTGTCAGGGGAAGCAGGCGGGGAGGTTGCAGAAAGCAGCCAGCACATGCAGCAGCTGATGAAGGCAATGGAGGAAATTACCGATACCTCCCGGGAGATCGGAAAAATTATCAGAACCATTGATGACATCGCATTTCAAACCAATATTCTTGCTTTAAATGCAGCTGTGGAAGCAGCCCGTGCCGGCGAAGCAGGCAAAGGGTTTTCCGTGGTTGCGGATGAGGTGCGCAGCCTTGCAGGAAAATCGGCGGAGGCAGCAAAGAATACCACGGCACTGATTGAGAGCACGGTGGAGGCCATTCAAAACGGCAGAAGGCTGGCAGATAAGGCTGCCGAGTCACTTAATGATGTCGTAGATACATCTAAGAGCGTGGATGAGAGAGTCCGGCAGATAGCAAAAGCCTCTGAAGAAGAATCTTATGCTGTCACACAGATTGCAGCAGGACTTGAGCAGATTTCGGCAGTGGTGCAAACCAATTCCGCAACATCGGAAGAGAGTGCGGCGGCAAGTGAAGAACTTTCAGGACAGGCGCAGATGCTGAAGAGCCTGGTGAACAGGTTCAAGCTGAGAGAAGGGGGAGAAAGGATTGCAGCCCGAAACGCCTCCGATTACCAGAATTAATGTGGTAAAAATCTAAATGGAAAAATTATGCCTGCCATGTTATGCTGATAATAAGGTTTTGTAGGACAAAAAGTGCTAAGGAGACGGCTATGCTTTGGAAACAGTTGCAGGAATTGCTGATGCTCTTGAGTCAGGAAGAATACAGAACGGCTTTGACATTGGCAGAACGGCTGAAGGTCAGTGAAAAGACGGTACGGCTGAGACTGAAGGATTTAAGCGGACTGCTGGAAGGCCATGGGGCGGAAATAAGCTCAAAAGCGAGGTTTGGGTATATACTTCGGATTCATGACCAGGAGAAATATGATGCATATATCAAAAAAGAAACAGAAAAGACGGAATATTTTCCGGAGAGGGAAATCGAGAGAAGAGAATATTTGCTTGCATACTTAATTTCCAGAATGGATTATATAAAGATAGAAGAGCTTTGTGATTTTCTCTATGTTTCAAAATCCACCTTGTCCAATTCTCTTAAATCAGTGGAAGGGATATTAAAACGCTACGGCCTTTCCATTGACAGGAAACCCAATTACGGAATCAGGATCAAAGGCTGGGAGTTTGATATCCGCAGGCTGTTAAGCGATTATTTTATCAAACGCCAAAGTCTGACAGGGGTGGATATCAGCCATCAGGAAAGCGAGCTGGTCCATTTGGCGGAAGTCATTAAGGGCCTGTTAAAGAAGTACGGGATCCGCCTTTCGGAGATCGCTTTTGAGAATTTCGTGGAATATACCTATGTGGCCCGGAAACGGATGAGATCAGGCTTTTATCTTCAGATGGAAAAGAAAAACTTACCGGAAATAAGGGGAAAGGAATCTGCACTCATCCAGGAGCTTATTTCCGTGGTAGAGGCCCAGGAACAGATCACCTATACTGCTGACGAGGAACATTATCTTTCCCTGTATCTGGCGGGAAAGCGGATGATCGGAAGCACACTGGAAAATGACTCCAATTTTGTTATCAGAGAGCAGACCGACCAGCTTGCCCTGGCCATGATGGAACTGGTGAGCAGGGAATACGGGCTGGAAATGCATAATAATTTTGAAATACGGATGACATTAAATCAGCATCTGGTTCCCTTTGATATCAGGATCCGGTATGATATTCCTTTAAAAAACCCCATTCTGGAAGAGATCAAGCAAAAGTATTGTCTGGCATACCAGATATCCTATGAAGCGGTAGGAGTGCTGAAAAAGCATTATAAAAAGGATATTTCCGAGGATGAGATCGGATATTTTGCCCTGATCTTTCAGCTTGCCCTGGAAAAGGACAAGATGGAGCCATGTTCTGATATTCTTGTGGTATGCAGCACGGGAAAGGGAAGCTCCCGGTTATTGAAATACAAATATGAAAGTGAGTTTTCCGGTTATTTAAGAAATATCTATGTCTGTGATCTCTTAGAGCTGGAACATTTTGATTTCCAGAATGTTGATTACATTTTTTCCACCGTGCCAATTACCATGGAGGTTCCTGTCCCCATTGTAGAAGTGGGGGCGTTTTTAGAAGCGGATGATATCCAGAAGATCACCAGGACCCTTAAAAGGGGAAACAGCAGGGGGATCATAAAGCGGTATTACACACCTGTGCGGCTGCTTAAGTCGGTGGATGGGAAGCATAAGGAGGAAATATTAAAGTTTCTGTGCGGCGTGATCAGGAAGCAGGAAAAGGTGGATGAGAATTTTTATGAGCTGGTACTTGAGCGGGAAACCTTTGCCCAGATGGATTATGGGAATTATATCACCCTCCCTCACCCTAACCAGATCGCTTCGGAGGAAACCTTTGCTTATGTGGCGGTTCTCAAGGAGCCTGTCATCTGGAATAAACTTCCGGTCCAGGTGGTTCTGCTGATTTCCATAGGAAGGAAAGAGGACAGAAACCGCCAGACCTTCTATGAAACCACCGCGCGGTTTGCCCTTAATAAGGAGGCGGTCACGCGCTTAATCCAGGAACCGGAGTATGAGGTTTTGCTGGAACTGCTGGAAGAATAAAAATACCACATTCAGACTGGAGAAAAACTGCCAGATTGAATGTGGTATTTTTTTCGTTGGAGTTTTGTGTGTTCCGATGCTACCATAAAAACAAACCATTGAAGGAGGAAAATAATACTTATGCTGAGTAAGGATTTTCTATGGGGAGGTGCAGTTGCCGCCCATCAGTTGGAAGGAGCCTGGAAAGAAGGGGGCAAAGGCGTCAGCGTTGCCGATGTGATGACAGCCGGAGCCAATGGAAAGGAACGGAAAATAACTGATGGAGTCATAGAGGGAAAGTATTATCCCAACCATGAGGGAATTGATTTTTACCATCGTTACAAAGAGGATATCCGCCTTTTTGCGGAAATGGGTTTCCAGTGTTTCCGTACCTCCATTGCCTGGACCAGGATTTTTCCCGGAGGTGAAGAACCAGAGCCAAATGAAGAGGGACTCCGGTTTTATGACGATTTATTTGATGAGTGCAGAAAGTATGGAATCCAGCCGGTAGTGACCCTGTCTCACTTTGAGATGCCCTATGAACTGGTTGTCAAGTACGGCGGTTTCAGAAACCGTATCTGTACGGAGCTGTTCGTGAAGTTTGCCAAAGTGTGCTTTGAACGGTATAAGGACAAGGTGACTTATTGGATGACCTTTAACGAGATCAATAACCAGGCGGATTTTGACGGAGACTTTGCCCCTTTTACCAACTCAGGGCTTCTTTTTAAGGAAGGGGATAACCGGGAACATTTAATGTACCAGGCGGCCCACTACGAGCTGGTGGCATCGGCCCTGGCAGTAAAGGCAGGGCATGAGATCAATCCGGACTTTAAGATCGGCTGCATGATGGCCATGTGCCCCATTTATCCTTACTCCTGTGATCCCAGGGACATGATGATGTCCATGTCTTCCATGCAGAAGCGCTGCTGGTTTGCGGACGTCCATGTGAGAGGGAAGTACCCGGAATACATAAAGGCATACTGGAAGCGGAAGGGGCTGGTCCTGGATATAAGGCCGGAAGATTTGGAGGCGTTAAAAGAAGGATGTGTGGATTATATCGGATTCAGCTATTACATGTCCTTTACCGTAAAGCACAGGGACGATAATCCGGAGTATGATTACCGTGAAGGTCGAGACCGGGTGGAGAATCCTTATGTGAAGGCCAGCCAGTGGGGATGGCCCATTGATCCGGAAGGGCTTCGCTACACCATGAACTGGCTGTATGACAGGTACGGACTTCCTCTGTTCATCGTGGAAAATGGCTTTGGTGCCTATGATCAGCGGGGAGAAGACGGCATGATACATGACGGTTACCGGATTGAATATTTAAAGGCGCATATAGAAGCAATGAAACAATGTGTGGAACAGGATGGAGTGGACTTAATGGGATATACCCCATGGGGCTGCATTGACCTGGTTTCCGCAGGAACAGGGGAGATGGAAAAGCGCTACGGATTCATCTATGTGGATAAGGACAATCAGGGTAAGGGAACAGGGGAGAGAAGCAGGAAAGAAAGCTTTTACTGGTTCCAGAAGGTAATTCAATCAAACGGAGAGGAATTATAGGAGGAAAATATATGATAAAGATTCGGTTATTTTGCAGTCAGGGAATGTCCACAAGCCTGCTGGTGAGTAAAATGAAGCAGGCGGCCCTGGAAGAGGGACTGGAGGCGGATATCGCTGCATATCCGGTCAATGACCTGGATGAAAACCTGGGAGGAGTGGACTGCGCGCTGCTTGGACCTCAGGTGGGGTACTTAAAGGACAAGGTTTCCAAGACCTGTAAAAATCATCAGGTTCCGTTGGATGTGATCCCTATGGTGGATTACGGCATGTGCAATGGAAAAAAGGTTCTGGAGTTTGCCCGGAAGCTGGCCGGTAAATGAGAAGAGAAAGGGAGGGACAGTGAGGATGAAAGAGTTTTTAAATAATAAAGTGGTTCCAAAGTTAATGGTGTTTATCAATACAAAGGCAATTCGTGGTTTAAAGGATGGGCTGCTGTATTCCATGCCCATGATGATCATCGGTTCTATTTTTCTGCTTCTGGCGAATTTTCCATATACGCCTTTTGCCGACTGGCTTAAGGCCGCCGGCATTACACCGGTGCTGAATCAGGCCTTTGAAAGCACCTTTAATATCATGGCTTTGATTGCCTCCATTGGCATTGCCTATACTTATGTGAAAAATGAGGGATACAACGGAATGCCGGCTGGGGTGATCTCCCTGTGTACCTATCTGCTGCTTCAGCCTTCCACTGTAACTAACCAGGAGGGAGCTTCAGTAGGAGTTATTTTTAAGACCTGGACCGGCGGGCAGGGTATGATCGGTGCGATCCTGATCGGACTCATTGCAGGCTGGATCTATACGGTATTTTTAAGGAAAAACATTACCATTAAGATGCCGGAAGGAGTTCCTGACGGAGTGGCTACTTCTTTCACGGCTCTGGTTCCGGGCGCTGCCATTATTATCGGAGCCTCCATCATGTATGCCATTGTAAAAAATGTGTTTGGCACGACCCCGATGGAGTGGATCTATAAAACCATTCAGATTCCCCTCCAGGGCCTGACCGATTCATTTGGAGGAGTGGTTGCCATGGGATTTTTGATTCCGTTTTTCTGGTTCTTCGGAATCCACGGCTCCACGCTTGTGGGGGGAATTATGGGACCCATTCTCACCGCAAACACTGCCGCAAACCAGGCAATTATTGACAGCGGCCGGGAGCTTACACTGGCAAACGGCGGACATATTGTTACCCAGCAGTTTCTGGATCAGTTTATGACGGTTACAGGGGCAGGAATCACCATTGGTGTGGTCATATACCTTACATTTTTTGCCAAGTCCACTCAGTGCAAGCAGGTCGGCAAGCTGGGGATCGGTCCTGCATGCTTTAACATCAATGAGCCGGTGCTCTTTGGCACACCCATTGTGTTAAACCCCATTATGGCCATTCCATTTATACTGATGCCTGTTTTATCAGGAATCATTCAGTATCTGGCGATTTATACGGGACTCTGCCCCATGTACAAAGGAATTCTGGTACCCTGGACGTGTCCGCCCATTATTTCAGGATTTCTCATCGGAGGCTGGAGGACGGCACTGCTTCAGGTTGTGATCCTGGCATTGTCATTCTTCGTGTATCTTCCTTTTATCAGGGTGATTGACAAAATGTATGAAAAGCAGGAACATCAGGTCCAGGATTGATGGTTTCTGTGCAGAGAGAAAAGGTGGAAAGATGCAGGAAATGGAACTTATTTGCTTTCGGTTGATCACTGCAGCAGGCGGAGCAAAATCAAACTATATTAAGGCAGTACAAAAAGCGAAAGAAGGAAAATACGAAGAAGCGGAACATCTGATCGCAGAAGGGGACGAAATGATGAAGCAGGGCCACTTGCCCCATGCGGACTTAATCCAGAGAGAAGCGGCGGGAGAAGCAGTGCCCATGGGACTTATTCTGACCCATGCGGAGGATCAGATGATGAGCGCGGAGGTCTTTAAGGTCATGGCCGAAGAGATCATTGATCTTTACAGGAAACTGGAAAGCAGATAAAACGGGAAAATAAGGCCTGTCCTGCAGGAGTTGGCAAAAGCCGGAACGCGATACACCATGCGTTCCGGCTTTCCTATGGTTATGTTCTCCATCCATGCCACAAGGGACCCCGCCCTTTTCCCATTTTTAAGCCGGCTTTCAGTGCTCCGTTTAAGTAGGCTTTTGCCGCCAGGATGCTTTCTTCCAGCCCCATGCCCCTGGCCAGCCCGCAGGCAATGGCAGAAGATAAGGTGCATCCGGTTCCGTGGGTATTTGGATTGTGGATCCGTTCTCCTGGAAACCAGGTTATAAATCCATTGCGGCACAGCACATCGTCGGCGCCCTGTGTATTATGACCGCCTTTTAAAAGAAAAGGAATCTGAAAGATGTGGAAAAGCTCCATTGCAGCCTCTTCCATATCCTTTTCTGTGTATATCCGGCGCCCTTTTGTGGATAAAAGTGCCTCTGCCTCCGGTATATTGGGGGTAACCAAAGCCGCCAGGGGAAACAGCTTGCTTGTTAAAGTCTTAACATCCTGTGGGTTTAACAGAGAATGTCCGCTGGTGGATACCATGACCGGGTCCAGGATCACAGGAGAACGGTTATAGTTTTTCAGTTTTTCCCCAATGATTTCTATGGACCGGGAAGTTCCGGCCATGCCGATCTTTACGGCCTTTGGCGGAATGTCGGTAAATACGGCATCCAGCTGGGCGGCAAGCATTTCCTGACTGACTGTTTCCGTCAGGAAAACCCCAGTCGTATTTTGGGCGACCAGGGCGGTGATCACGCTGGAGCCATAGACACCAAGAGCCGCCGCAGTCTTTAAATCCGCCTGTATTCCGGCGCCGCCGCTGGGATCCGTACCTGCAATGGTAAGGAAAGAAGGGAGAATCAGGCTCATAGGCTCACCACCTTTAAAAGCTGTTCTTTTAAGCCATGGACTGCTGCTGTAATATTCCCTTGCCCAAAGATTCCGGAAACCACCGCAGCCCCGGCGATACCGGTTCCTTTCAGGCTGGAAACATTTTGGCCGGTAATTCCGCCGATAGCTGTTACCGGAATGGGAACAGAGCGGCAGATGGCAGACAACTGCTCCAAGGTCAAGGCAGCAGCGTCCTTTTTTGTGGGACTTGGGAATATGGCACCGGACCCGATATAATCCGCCCCTTCCATAAATGCCCTTTTTGCCTGTTCCGGGCTTTTTGCAGTGACACCCAGAATGCGTTCCGGTCCGATTAACCGGCGGACCTCTAAGGGAGGTAAATCATCCTGCCCTACGTGCACCCCGTCGGCACCGCACTTAAGGGCAATTTCCACGTCATCGTTTATGATGAGGGGAATGCCGTAATGCCTGGTAAGCTCCCGGACAATAAGGGCTTCCTCCAGAAAGATACTTTTGTCCAGGCTCTTTTCACGGAGCTGGAGAAGGGTCACTCCGGCCGAAAGGGCTTCTTCAATTTGTTCTGTCAAGGTTTTTTCTCCCGTAAATCCCTGATCTGTTACAGCATACAGGAAAAGCATGTCCTTACGAAATTTCAATGTCTATCCCTCCTTTTAAGGTGTTTTCATCCAAAAGGCTTACCTGATCCAGAAAGCAGCAGTGGAAGCTGCCTGTGCCGCCGGAGATTTTTTCCGCCCTTTTTGCCGCAAGTTCCCCGCAGAGACCGGCAGCAGCCGTGGCAAGAGCGGCGGCCTGGAACATGGCAGGCTGTGAGAATGCAGGCCCGGCCGCAGCACAATAGGCGGCAATGATGCCATCCAGCATGCAGCCGCTTCCGGTGATCCGGGCCATTTGGGGGCAGCCGTTCCTGATAAGCCAGGCTTCCTTTCCGTCTGAGACAATATCAATTGCCCCTGTCATGACGGCCACAGCACCGGTTGCAGCGCTTAAGGCCCTGGCTGTTTCCCTAAGAGATTCCAGGATTTCTTCCCTTATTTCATCAGTAAAGGAAGCGTCAACTCCCCGTGGTGAGGCAACAGAGCCGTTTTCTCTTTGCATGTTTTTCCCGGTCAGTTCCTTTAACAGGACCCGAAGCTCAGAGGCATTTCCCCTGATAACGGTTGCTTTTACGTTCCTTAAAAGTGAAAGGGCTGTTTCAGTCCGGTAACGGGAGGCGCCGATCCCTACCGGGTCAAAGATGACTGGGAGGTTTAACCGGTTTGCTTCCAGTCCGGCCTTTTCCATTGCTGCCGCTGCATTCTCTTTGGGGGTTCCCATGTTTAAAAGAAGGGCGTTTGATAAGGCAGTTATTTCCGTAACCTCATCCAGGTGGTCCGCCATAATGGGGGAACCGCCGCAGGCCAGAATAATATTTGCCACATCTGTTGCAGTGACGTAATTGGTGATACAGTGGATGACAGGCCGTTTTTTTCTGACCAGCCCGGTCATGGATTCATTGATTTTCAAGTCCACCTCCTGTTCCCCCTATTCATTGATAAGCCGCTCAAAATAGGAAAACAGGCCAAGGCGGCGCAGCATTGCCAGCAAGCTGGCTGCCAGTATGGTTCCTGCCAGGGTGCTCATAAGAAATGGAATCACAAAGAAAAATACAGCCACCTCTTTTCCCATGAGTAACGCGGCCACCGGATAGCAGAGCAGCCCGCCGATGAGACCTGTGCCAATCACTTCTCCAAGATAAGCGGGCAAAAGCTTCCCGGTTTTTTGAAACAGATAAGCCCCGCAAAATGCGCCAACCATGCTTCCCGGAAAGGCCAGTAAGCTTCCGGTTCCCATGAGATTGCGTATGAGAGAAGTGCCAAAAGCCATGGAAATGCCGTATACAGGCCCTAGAAACACTCCTGCCAGAACATTTGCCAGATGCTGTGCCGGGAAGCATTTGGACGCTCCCACAGGGATGGAAAAACCGGAGAGGGCAACGGTAAGAGCTGTCAGCATTCCGCTGATCACCAGTTTTTTCAACCGCACTTTTGAACTTGCAGAAGAACTGTTATAAATTGTTGATGGTATTTGATCATTCATGAAAATTCCTCCTGTTTATGTAATTAAACCAAATCAGTTGCAAAGCGGGGTGCCCACCAAATGGTACGGGGCCGCTGTGCCCCATGGTCATTGCGAATATCCGCTTAGAAATAGAACGCCCCTTTTATCCTCACTTGGGTTACAAGTTCGGATAAGCTATGTCATTCATCAAAAATATCTACAATATCCCCGTCAAGAATCCGGTTCATATTTTTCATGGCACAGAAATTGCCGCACATGGAGCAGGTATCTTCCTTTTCCGGTTTTGACATGGCCCGGTAGCGTCTGGCCTTTTCCGGGTCAATGGCAAGCTGGAACATGGTTTCCCAATCCAGCCGTTTTCTGGCATCGCTCATCTTATGATCCCATTCCCCGGCGCCTTTGATGCCCTTTGCAATATCCGCCGCATGGGCGGCGATCCGGGCAGCGATGATCCCTTCCTTTACGTCTGCTTCATCCGGCAGCTTCAAATGCTCCGCAGGAGTCACATAGCAGAGAAAGGCCGCTCCGGCAGCAGCAGCTATGGCCCCTCCGATGGCTGCAGTGATATGGTCATAGCCCGGCGCAATATCTGTGACAAGAGGCCCCAGAACATAAAAAGGTGCTCCTTTGCAGATGGTCTGCTGGATTTTCATATTGGCTGCAATCTGGTCTAAGGGCATGTGGCCGGGACCTTCAATAATAACCTGCACATCCTTTTCCCAGGCTTTTCTTGTCAGTTCCCCAAGAGTCACCAGCTCCTCCACCTGGGATATATCCGATGCGTCTTCAATACAACCCGGACGGCAGGCATCTCCAAGGCTTAAGGTCACATCATGCTTCTGACATATTTCCAGAATGCGGTCGTAATGCTCATAAAAGGGATTTTCCTCCCCTGTCATTTCCATCCACGCAAAGATGATAGAGCCTCCCCTTGAAACGATGTTGGTCAGCCGTTTTGCCTCCTTGAACCTTCTGGCAGTCTGCCTGTTGATCCCTACGTGAATGGTCATAAAGTCCACCCCGTCTTCCGCGTGCATTTCCACGATCCGGATCCATTCTTCGGCAGTGATTTCCCGAAGTGGCTTGTGGTAATAAACCACCGCATCATAGATGGGAACCGTGCCGATCATAGCCGGACATTCCCCGGTCAGCTTCCTGCGGAATTTCCGGGTATCTCCAAAGGAGCTTAGATCCATAATGGATTCCGCCCCCATATGTACTGCATCCTTTACTTTTTGAAGCTCCATTTCCAAGTCATTTAAATCCCTGGAGGTCCCAAGGTTCACGTTGATCTTTGTCCTCAGCATGGATCCGATCCCGCTGGGCTTTAAACAGGTGTGGTTTTTGTTGGCCGGAATGGCGACTTTTCCCTGGGCCACCAGCTCCCGAAGCTTTTCCGGCTCCCATTGTTCCTGCCCGGCCACTTCCATCAGTTCTTTTGTGAGAATGCCTTTTCTTGCGGCATCCATTTGTGTGGTGTAATTCATCTTTGTTCCTCCTTTTGATTAACGGAGGGATTGTAAGGGAATCTGCCGGATGAATATGCTGGCATATTTGTCCGGCTTATTGCTCACGCAAAAAGAGCCCATACCAACAGGTATAGGCTCGGAAAATACAATTGTCCCGTATGAATCCCTACGTTGGCATTACCCAAATCAGGTTATAAAGGTCGAAGTTGATTACTTCCTCTCAGCCCGCCTACGAGCTCCCTCTTGTGGTCATTAGTGTAGCATTCTGTTTTAGTCTTGTCAAGGAAAACATCCAAAACCGGCTGTCAGCCGGAAATGGCTGCCTTCATTTCCCTTACATAATCGCAGACAGGCTCCACGCAGCCTTTTCCATATTTTGCGGCTATTTTCACAATGGCACTTCCTACAATGACGCCGTCCGCGTTTTTGCTCATTTCCTTTGCCTGCTCCGGCGTGGAGATGCCAAAGCCGATGGCGCAGGGAAGGTCCTTTGTCTCTTTTACAAGGGAAACCATTTCTCCGATATTTGTGTTGATTTCAGCCCTCACCCCGGTCACGCCCATGGAAGAAACGCAGTAGATAAATCCTTCCGATTCTGATGCAATGGCCCGTATGCGCTCCTTGGAAGTGGGGGCGATGAGGGAAATCAGCTCAATTCCGTATTTCCTGCAGAAGGGCAGCAGTTCCTCTCTCTCCTCAAAAGGCATATCCGGCACGATCAGGGCGTCAATGCCGCTTTCCGCCGCATTTTTTAAAAACCGTTCGCTTCCATATACGAAAACAGGATTGATATAAGTCATAAAAGCCAGGGGAACATCGGTTTTTTTCCGTATCCGTTTTACGCAGTCAAAAAGCTTATCCGTGGTAACTCCTGATGCCAGGGCCCGCATATCAGCTTCCTGGATCACGATCCCTTCTGCAATTGGGTCGGAAAAGGGGATTCCAAGCTCAATTAAATCCGCTCCGGCTTCAGCCATGGCCGGAACCAGCTCTTCAGTGGTGGCAAGGTCAGGATCTCCTGCCGTAATAAACGGGATGAATGCCTTTCCCTTAGAAAATACGTCCCTTACTCTACTCATAGATTTCAACCCCCTTATAGCGGGCAATGGCGGCAACATCCTTGTCGCCCCTCCCGGATAAATTGATGACAATGATGTTCTCCTTTCCCATGGAAGGAGCGATCTTTCTGGCGTATGCCACTGCATGGGCGCTTTCAATTGCCGGAATGATCCCTTCCAGACGGGATAAGTATTCAAAGGCTTCCACTGCCTCCTGGTCCGTAACCGGGACGTAAGTGGCTCTTTTCGAGTCATAAAGAGCCGCATGCTCCGGTCCGATGCCCGGATAATCAAGTCCTGCGGAAATGGAGAAAACAGGGGCGATCTGTCCGTATTCATCCTGGCAGAAATAAGATTTCATGCCGTGGAAGATTCCAAGAGACCCGGTGGAAATGGTGGCAGCGTGCTTTCCTGTTTCAATGCCGTGGCCCGCAGCCTCACAGCCTATGAGCTTTACGGAAGGCTCGTTTACAAACTCATGGAAGATTCCCATGGCATTGCTTCCGCCGCCCACACAGGCGATCACCACGTCAGGAAGCTTTCCTTCTGCCTCTTCTAACTGTGTGCGGACCTCCTTGCCGATGATGCTCTGGAAATCCCTTACAATGGTTGGAAAGGGGTGAGGACCCATGACAGAGCCCAGGACATAATGGGTGTCAGCTACCCGGCTGGTCCATTCCCTCATGGTCTCATTGACCGCATCCTTTAAGGTCTGGGTACCACTTGTAACAGCGTGAACCTTTGTGCCTAAAAGCTCCATGCGGAACACATTTAAGGCCTGGCGGTCCGTATCTTCTTTGCCCATGAAAACCTCGCATTCCATTCCCATGAGAGCAGCAGCGGTAGCGGTAGCAACTCCGTGCTGACCGGCTCCTGTTTCAGCGATGACTCTGGTCTTTCCCATCTTTTTAGCGAGAAGGACCTGGCCCAGGGCATTGTTGATCTTGTGGGAACCGGTATGGTTTAAATCCTCCCGCTTTAAATAGATTTTTGCGCCGCCTAAGTCCTCAGTCATCCGCTCTGCATAATAGAGCAGGGAAGGCCTTCCGGTATATTTTTTATGAAGGTCTGAAAGCTCTGCTAAAAACTCCTGGTCATGACTGTACTTTTCATAAGCTTCTTCCAGCTCATTTACTGCGTTCATCAGCGTTTCGGGGACAAATTGTCCGCCGTGCTGTCCAAATTTTCCTTTTGACATGGATTTCCACTCCTTACTGTTTGTATGATATCTTTTATTTTTTCAGGGTCCTTTTTGCCGTCCGTTTCCACGGAACTGCTTAAATCCAGGCAAAAGGCCTTAGTTTTCATTGCCTGCTTTATGTTTGAAGCGTCTATGCCTCCGGCCAGGAACCAGGGTTTTTTGATGTCCGGTATCATGGACCAGTCAAAGGTCTTTCCGCTGCCGCCGTAAGCACCTTTTGTATAAGTGTCAAAAAGCAGGAAGTCTGCGGGAAGGTCCTGGGCATCCTTCATATCCTGTGCCTGCCGGACCCGTATGGCCTTTATGATGGGAATGCCGGGAGCCATGCGTTTTTTTAATTCCTGGATGTAATCCCGGTCCTCATCCCCGTGAAGCTGGATGAGATCAATGGTTTTATTCTCTGCCAGGGCCATAATATCCTCCATGGGGCTGTTTACGAAAACGCCTACCGCCGGTATTTCCGGCAGCAGCAGCTTTTTCAGCTCATAAGCTTCCCGTCCTGTGAGGCGGCGTTTTCCGGGGGCAAATACAAAGCCAATGTAATCAGGTCTCCATGCATTTACCGCCAGGATATCTTCCCTTCTGGTCAGCCCGCATAGTTTGATCCGTGTTTTTTCCGAATTCATTGTGTTGCCCTCTTAAAACCGTCCAGGATTTCCTTTTTATCAGGGGAACGCATGAGGCTTTCCCCGATCAGGACGGCATTGACCCCGGCTTCTGACAGGAGGCGGATGTCTGTTTCTGTTTTAATTCCGCTTTCTGCCACAAAAAGCGCATCAGAGGGGACCATGCTCCTTAAGCGGAGGGAATTGTTAAAATCCACTTCAAAGGTTTTTAAATTCCGGTTATTCACTCCAATGATCCTGGCCCCTGCGGTCAGCGCGGAATGGATCTCCTCTTCATCATGGGCCTCCACAAGGGCGCCTAAGGCAAGGCTTTTGCACAGCTTTAGTCCTTCTTCCAGGGCCTTTGTATCCAAGAGGGCGCAGATGAGAAGAACCGCTGAAGCGCCTATGACCTTTGCCTCGTAAATCTGGTAGGGATCCACCGTAAAATCCTTTCTGAGAAGGGGGAGCCCTACCTCATGGCTGATCCCTGTTAAGTAGCTGTTGTTTCCCAGAAAGTATTCCGGTTCCGTGAGGACGGAAATGGCATCAGCCCCTGCCGCTTCGTAATCCTTTGCGATCTCCACATAGGGAAATTCAGGGGCAATGAGTCCCTTTGAAGGAGAAGCCCGCTTTACCTCGCAGATAAAGGAAATGCCGGGAGAGGCCAGGCTCTGCTCAAAGGAAAGCTTGCTCTCCTTTGTCTTTTCCAAGGATTCAAACGCCAGTTTTTCCATGGTTTTCATTGGGATTTTCTCTTTTGCCGCCTCCGCCCGTTTTTTAGAGGCAGCAGCAAGGGCGTCAAGTATCATAAAAGCACCTCATTGGTCATTTTTACAAACTCCTCAAGCTTTCTGGCGGCTTTCCCTGAATCAATGAGATCAGCCGCTTTTTCTATGCACTGGGAAATGGTGCAGTCATCGATTCCCAGGTATAAGCTGAGGGCAGAGTTTAATATGATGATATCCCGCTTTGGCCCGTGGAGTTTTCCGTTTAAAAGGTCTCTGGTGATCTGGGCATTCTGGGCAGGCGTGCCGCCCACCAGCTCAGGAAGGCTGCAGCGATTTAAGGAAAACTCCTCCGGCGTGATCTCATAAGGCGTCAGTTCTCCGAAACGGATCTCGCATACGTGGCTGGGACCTGTGACAGTGGCTTCATCCAGTCCGTCATCTCCGCATACCACCAGGCCCCGCTTGACACCCAGATTGCTTAATACCTGTGCAAGAGGTTCCACCAGCTTTCTGTCATAAACCCCCAGAAGCTGCATTGTGGCTCCTGCAGGATTGGAGAGAGGCCCTAAGATGTTAAAGATGGTCCGCACTCCAAGCTCTTTCCTCACCGGCCCCGCGTATTTCATGGAAGAGTGGTAAGCCTGGGCGAAGAGGAAGCACATGCCTGTTTTCTTCAATATTTCTCCCGACTGTTCTGCCGTCAGGTTTAAATTCACCCCAAGGTGTTCCAGCACATCGGCAGCCCCGCTTTTGCTGGAAACGCTGCGGTTGCCGTGCTTTGCCACAGGAACTCCCCCTGCGGCCACCACAAATGCGGTGGTGGTGGAGATGTTAAAGGTCCCTGCTTCGTCGCCGCCGGTGCCCACGATATCAATGACAGGAAAATCCGGCTCCAGCCTTAAAGCCTTTTCCCGCATGACCGTGGCACAGGCAGTGATCTCGTCAATAGTTTCCCCTTTCATCCGAAGCCCTGTTAAAAATGCGGCCATCTGGGCAGGAGTGGTTTCCCCGCTCATGATCTCGTTCATCACCTCTTTTGCAGCATCAAAGCTTAAATCCTGCCCTGTGATTACTTCATGGATTGCCTGCTGAATCATTTAATCTGCCTCCTTTATATGAATGGATAAGAAATTTTTAAGTATGGTCATCCCGTTTGGCGTCAGGATTGATTCCGGATGGAACTGAAGTCCGTAAAGGGGATACTCCTTATGCTTTACCGCCATGACTTCCCCCATATCGTCGGACCCGATAACGGTCAGACAATCAGGAAGGGAATCCTTTGCTGCGATAAGAGAGTGATACCTGGCTGCCGGAATCTGTTCCGGAAGCCCGAAAAAGATGGGATCAGAAACATCAATGGTGAGAAGGCTCTGCTTTCCGTGCATCAGCTTCCTTGCATGTGTGATCTCTGCGCCGAATACTTCGCAGATCCCCTGGTGTCCCAGACATACCCCAAGGATAGGGACTGTTCCCGAAAGATTTCTGACTACGTCCTCGCACACGCCGGCGTCCTTTGGATAGCCGGGACCTGGGGAGAGGATGATATGGCTGGGGGAGAGGTCCCTTATTTCTTCCACGGTCATCTCATCGTTTCGTATGACCCTGATATCAGGATTTAAGCCGCCAAACATCTGGACTAAGTTGTAGGAAAAGCTGTCATAATTATCGATCAAAAGAATCATCAGTCATTTACCTCCCCCGCTGTTTCAATGGCCCGGATCACGGCCTTTGCCTTGTTTTCCGATTCTTCGTATTCCCGTTCCGGAACGCTGTCGGCCACAATGCCGCCTCCCGCCTGAACGTATACCTTTCCCTGACTCTTTACCGCCATGCGTATGGCAATGCAGGTATCCATGTTCCCGGTAAAATCAATGTAGCCCAGGGCACCTCCGTAAATGCCCCTTGGCTCTGTTTCCAGCTCTTCTATGATCTCACAGGCCCGGATCTTCGGCGCCCCGGAAAGGGTGCCTGCAGGAAGGACCGCCTCAATGGCATGAAACCCATCCCGGTCAGGGGTGATGTCCGCTTCCACCTGGGAGCAGATGTGCATGATCCTGGAATAACGGTGGATCATTTTATAGCCGGTCACCTCTACGGTGGAAAACGCTGCGATTTTCCCTAAATCATTTCTTCCCAAGTCCACCAGCATGTTGTGCTCTGCCAGCTCCTTTTCGTCCTCTAAAAGCTCTTTGGAAAGCCGGCTGTCTTCTTCCTCGTCCCTTCCCCTGGGCCTGGAGCCTGCCACCGGAAAGGTGGTGAGCCGCCCGTTCTTTAAACGGACCAGGGTTTCCGGAGAGGTGCTTATGATTTCCGTATCATCCATGTGGAGATATACCATGTAGGGAGATGGATTGGTGGTCCTTAAAAGCCGGTAGGCATTTAAGAGACTGTCCTGGTAATCGCTTGTAAACTGTCTGGAAAGCACTGCCTGGAAAATGTCCCCGTCCACAATATACTCCTTTGCCCGCTCCACCATGGAGCAGAACTCCTCCTTCGTCACATTGCAGCGGAAGTTTGGCCGGCCGGTGACTGCAGACTTTTTTAAGGGGGTATTTTCTCCGATCATGGCCGCAATGCTTTCCAGCCTTGCACAGGCTTTCCCGTAGTTTTCCATGACCCGGTCGGTTTTCATATTGACCACAAGGCTGATTTTCTGCTTCAAATGATCATAAGCGATGACCGTATCAAAAAGCATTAAGTCAAAATCATTGCAGGCCCCTTTTTTGATGGACAGGACAGGCTCCGCATAACCGATCATGCTGTATGCAAAATACCCTACAAATCCTCCGGTAAAGGGCGGAAGCCCTGGAAGCCTTGGGGAGCGGTAATCTTTTAAGATATCCCTCAGCACATCGTAGGGCTTCTCGGTCCGGATCACTTTATCCGCTTCCGGCTGTCCATAATGATGGACTCTTATTACCTGATCCTTTAAGGTGACCTTAAGGACCGGATCATAGCCAAGAAAGGAGTAACGTCCCCATTTCTCGCCTCCCTCAATGCTTTCAAGCAGATAATACCGGCTGCTTTTGGCTGCGATCTTTCGCAGCAGGGTGATGGGTGTTACAATGTCTGCAAAGATTTCCCTGCAGACCGGGATGACAGGATAGGAAGCAGCAAGTGCTTCGATTTCCTTACAGTCCGGCGTGATGTTCATGGTTATTACGCTCCTTTCTCAGTTGATTGCGTATGTTTTTAGGCCTGACGGCCGGTCAAGCAAGAAAGAATCCCGCTTGCGGCGGGTCGCCTCGGCGACATCCAACCCTACCGCCGCAGTGCGATCCTCCCGGAGGTTTTTTATCGTATAGGACGAATTTTCCTATACGATAAAAAAGGCCTCCGTCCCTCCTCCATATTGCTATGGATAAGAGGGACGAAAGCCTGAAAATACGGTTCCGTGGTACCACCCTGATTGGAGAAGATAGACTTCTCCCACTTTACAGCACACCAACATGTGCCTCCCCTTGATAACGGATAGGAAACCCGTCGACACCTACTCCCGGAAATGAATCCGGTTTCAAGCCGCCCTCGCAGGTCCATTCAGACCAGACACCAACGCTTCCTCTCACCGACCGGAAGCTCTCTGTGCATGATGAAAAGATCTTACTTACTCCTGCTCAACAGTTTATCGCTTTGTTTTGCTACAGTATATGGGATAAAAATTAAAATGTCAATAGTGAAATTTATTTTTTGTTAGGGACAAGGGAAGGGAGTTAAAAGTGAAATGATAAAAAAACGACATGAAATGAGTTAATTCTGGGAAGACGATTTTGTATATTGATTTTTTGAATGGATTATTTGCAGAATTTAGAAAAATTTGGTAAAATGATCTTGATAAAACAAATAAACGTGAAAACGGGGGAAGTATGATGGCAAATAATATGATCATAAACAGCGGAGTGATTAACGGAAATGTAATACAGAAATCTGCAGCCGGGACCCCATTAACGGCTGAGAAAGAGAGTCAGAAGACCGGAGGAGGCATTTCCAGTAAATACAAATATGACGTTGGCATTTCCTATGCCAGTGAACAGGAACGGTATGTGACAAGGGTTGCCAAAATTCTGGAAAAAGAAAACTTAAGGGTGTTTTTTGCTCCTAACAGGGAAGAGGAGTTTTTGGGACGGGATATGATCACGGAGTTTTATGATATTTACCGCTATGAAAGCATGTTTGTGGCATGCTTTGTTTCCAGGGACTATTTGGACAAGGATATTACCATGCATGAGGCGAAAACAGCCATGCTGAGGGAAAAAGAGGAAAAGAGAAATTGCCTGATCCCGGTATATTTCGGCGGATCCCGTTTAAAGGAGCTGGATCCGGACATTCACTTCCTGGATGCTGACCGGTTAAGAGAAGTAGAGGTTGCTGAAAAAATAAAGATCATCATTCATTCCTTTGAGAAAAGGAACCGATGATACCTTTGATTTCATGGGGGGAAAGACATGGAAACGGAAGAAGAAAAAGACCAAAACACCAGCCCGCCGGAAGATGGTGCAAAAGACTGTAAGGAAGAGGAGCGGCTCCAAGAGCCTGATAAGGAAAAAATACAGCCTGAAAAAGAGGAACAGGGAAGTATTTTAGATCAATATAATCCGGAGCAGTATCAGAGAAAAAAGGAGCAGAACAGACGGGAAAGAGGGGATGGAGAGTATCATAACTGCTTTTTTATTGACGGAAAGGAATTGAATCATTTCATTTTCAATTCCGGTGAAATTAACGGCAGCATCAATCAGGGAAGCGGTCAGACTGTGGAGGAGGGGGAAGCACCCTTTCAATTCAGGGATCAGAAGGATATGAAGGAGCTGATTAAACGGTATGTGCTGACGGACTATGTGCCGATTTTTCTCACCATCACCGTGTTAAAGATGGTCCCGGTATCCCATCTGGTTGATGTATCCCAGGTGCTGAAAACGCATCTATATACAAAAAAAGAGGCCGGGGAGCAGCCTGAGGTAAAGGGAAACGCACTTCAATCCATGGAAGAACTATTAGAGTTTTTAAACGCGGAAATCGTTTTGGCAACTATGGAAAGCGAAGCCGGAAGGCTGGAGTTCCAGAGCGTGATCTTTAAAAATCCTTCCATTATTCCGGAGCTGAACAAAGAATTGTGGACTGGTTATCCAGGTATGAGGAAAGGGCTGATTGACTGGCTGCTGGACATAAGCCGTTTACGGCCTGTACGGAAATTAATATTATGCCAGATCGGGGAAGCCATAGCTGAGTTTGCTTCCATGGATTTTGCCTATGCGCAGAACAATATCATTCCGCGGTTTGTAAAAAGCCATAACAGGGATAATTTTTATTTTCTGCTGAAAATTATGGAACGGTGCCTGGAAGAGGAAGCATACCGGGAGAATGCAGAGAAATTGCTGTGTCACTGGGCTGAACTGGATAACAATCAGGTTTTATGGCAGATTGCTTTTTGTCTGTATGACAGTGATAAAAATTACGGCTTTCATTCCCAGGTGCGCAGCCGCCTGCAGACCATTATAAGAGCTGAGCTGGCTTCCGGACTGGAAGTGGAGTTAGAACAGGTGGTTTACTTTTTTAAGGATGACAGTGAACTGCCCTTTGATCTGCTTCAGGAAAAGGAAGATATGGCGCAGTTGTATATAGAGGTTCTGTCCGGGCAGTTTGAACTGTGCGAAAAGAAGAGAGACAGACTCCGGTTCGGATACTATTTTATGACCCTCATGTGGCAGGATTACATAGAAGAAGGATACCCGTTGTACAGATCCCTTTTCTTAAACAGTTTTAACAGCAGGGAATCAAGAAAAAGGCTGGGGCCTCTCATGCGCTATGTCTGGCAGAAGCAGATATTACGCCAGTTGTTTTTAGAGAAGATCCTCCTCCTGTATATTAAGGAGTTAAGGGACTTGAACAGGCCCTGGGATTATATGAAGAATTTCTTAAAGGTGATCGCTTTTACCGGTGAAGAAACGGATTTTGAGCATACTTTAAGAACCCTTGGAAGGATAAAAACAGAACAGGAAGGAAAAGCAATTGCAGACCAGATGAAAGAGTATCTGGTGGGACTGCTGAGCAGCAGAAGATAAAATACGGGGGATAAAAACGATGATTGAAAGAACATTTAATCCAATTTTGAAAGAAGAAGCTTTTAAAAGGTCTTTTTTTTCTAAAATCCCGATTCCGGGACCAAAGAAGGCTGTTTTATTGTTGTCAGGAGCAGGAGGAGCAGAGCCGCTTCTCATTGAAAATGGAACCCAGGTTCGGTTAGCGGATATCAGAAGGGGAAAATATGATCAGCTGGTGGAAATTGATCTTCATCCCTATAATATCAGCTTTAAGGAAGAGGTATACAGCAAAGACAATATCTCGAAATTTACAGTCACGGTTACTGCAACGGCCAATGTAAAGGAACCGGATATCGTATATCAGGAGCAGGTACATGATGTGACCCAGTGCGTACAGGATCACACTCTGGCACAGATTCAGGAAAAGGCGGCAAAGTATTCCATCAGGGAGAATGCCGGACTAAAGGATGAGATCAAGGAGGCTTTGTCTGGTATTAGTTACTTAGAAAACGGAATCAGTCTGAGCAATTGCAACGTGATTGTCCAGGTGGACAAGAAGTACGAAAGCTTTCTTGAAAAGCAGCTGGATCTGGGATATCATACGGAATTTGAAAAGAGCAAGGCGGTTGCTGCCCAGGAAATGAAAAGCATTTATTCTGACCAGGTTACGGCAATATTTTCCGAGTTCGCTGCCGGAACGATTGGGGTGGAAGAGGCGATCCAGCGGTCCAAGAAGGGATTATCCCAGGATTTTGATGAGAGAATGAGGCAGATTAAGGAAGCCACGGACTACATCAGGAGCCTGGAAAAAGACGAGATGATCCGGGAAGGAGACACGCTTAAAAATGTGCAGGTCTTATTAAACGGAATAATTTCTTCCATATCGGACTTATCTTACGCAGCGGAAAAAGAAGTGGCAGGAACACTGGAAGATCATGCCAATGAGGAAGCCGTCAATATTTACCGGGAATTTGAAGAGGATGAGGAATAAATACCAATGAAGCTATTAGAATTGCATTATGGATTTTGGGCCCAGATGCGGGACTGGCCTGTTGCAGTGAGGGCGGCTCTGGTGATTGGTATCACTTTTACGGTGGTCTTTATTTTCTTAATGCCGCTTTTGATGAAATTGATTTTTGTATTCATCCGGCTGGCAGATTTGGTCATCAAAGGAGTTTATTGGGGGATCATATCTCTTGCCGAAGTTTTATTATCAGGAAAAAGCCAGACGGAACGGTCATCAATACTGAACAGGATATCAGGAATTGCTGAAGCAGTCAGCAGCGGAATGTGCGGTTTCTCGAAAAAAGTGGCAAAGAAAAAAAGGATTTCCTTTGGCATGTTCTTTGGGATATATCTGGTACTGACAGTTGCCATCGCTCTTCCGGAAATGCTGCGCAGCATTGTAAATGAAAACTACCTGCCTGCTTTCTCTGTTATAAACAGCGGGTACCGCAGCCTGGAGCAGGGGGTTTTAAAAAAGGCGGAAGCTTATCCGCCATTGTTTAAGCAAAAGGAAAGAAAGGCGGAAGCTGAGAATGAAAGCGAGGACCTGCCCGATGAGAATGATGAGCAGGTCATGTTATCCCTTTCAAAAGAAGGAAGGGGCGGTTCTAATATCAGGGCAGAGGCATCGGCAAAAAGCAGTATTATCCGGACCGTGTCCGGTGATGCAAGCCTGCTTTATCTGAATCAGGAGAACCATTGGGTATATGTCCGTTTGGAAGACGGCAGGGAAGGGTGGATCAAAGACAGCCTGGTGGAAGGGCTTCCAAAAGAATAGGGTCCGGTGCAACAATATTTACAGCGGAGATATGAAAGGCGGTTGGATGAGAATCCTGCCGCCTTTTTTCCTTGCCGGCTTTTATGTGGCACCATGTTTTTACCGCTCCGTTGAGGATCCGGGGTGGCGGAAAAAAAATACTCTTTCATGAAACGAATACTTGTACTCTTTGTTGAGAAAATAAACAAATAAAAACATACTTAACAAAACTAATAAAAAATTAAAAGAATATAAAAAATATATTGACAAAAACGAACAAACAATGTAAGATTTAGAACATAAATGAACATAAATATCGAACATAAACAAACATTGGAAAATTCCGGAAGAAACGTGTTTCCACTCCGGAGCCAATGGATAGAAGGGAGAGGAAATATGCCTCAATGCATTGTGGTAGCAGACGATTTAACCGGGGCAAATGCCACCGGGGTCCTGCTTAAGAAAATGAATTACCGGACCTATACCGTAATGAATTCCGAACGGCTGAACTTGTCGCTGTTTGACCAGTGCGACTGCATCATATATCCCACAGACAGCAGGGGAGCAAGCAGGGAAACTGCTTACAACCGGGTATTTAACGTGACAAACCTTTTAAAAAATGATGAGGTCAAGGTATATGCAAAACGCATTGACAGCACCCTAAGGGGCAATGTGGGAAGTGAGACAGATGCTCTCCTGGATGCTTTGGGCCAGGATTATACAGCCATCTGCGCACCCTGTTTCCCAGCTTCCGGAAGGGTCGTGATCGGAGGATACATGATGGTAAAGGGGCTTCCCCTCCACAAGACAGAAGCTGCCCTGGATCCCAAGACACCTGTGTCCACATCAGATGTGAAGAAAATATTTGAAGCTCAGAGCAAGTATAAGGTGGGCAGCATTCAGATGAACGGCATGATGGAAGGAAAGCACGTTCTGGCAGACAGGATCAAAGCCCTTGCAGAGGACGGGTGCAGGATCATCATCATGGACTGTGTGACCCAGGAGGATTTGGATCTGATCGCAGATGCGGCCATTACAAGCAAAATCAAATTTGCCGCGGTGGATCCGGGAGTGTTTACTTCCACCGTTGCAAGAAAGCTGATCGTTCCGCCGGACAGGGAGAGGAAAAACAAGATACTGGCTGTGGTGGGAAGTGTAAATCCTGTGACAAGAAAACAGATGGAAGAGCTGTGGCTGACCCAGCGCACCGCCCACAATATTTTTGTTTCCGCTGCAAAATTCCTGGAAAGTGATGAAAGCAGGGAAGGGGAAATCAACCGGGCAGTCAATGAGGTACTGGAAGCCAGTAAGTCCTTTGATATCCTGACCGTCACGGGAGATGGGATCTATCCGGAAAACAGGATCGATTTTAAAAAGTATGAATCCGGTTTTCCAGGCGGGGTAGATGAGATGACCGGACTGATCTGCGATTCCTTCGCGGAGATCACCCGCAGGATATTTACAAGCAACAGCAGCTTTCAGGGAATCTACAGCAGCGGAGGGGATATTACGGTAGCCATCTGCAGAAGTTTCCATACCGCAGGCTTATGCCTCCTTGATGAGGTCCTTCCCCTTGCAGCCTACGGGACGTTTTTAAAGGGAGATTTCGAAGGCGTGTCCATCATAACAAAAGGCGGTATGGTGGGAGAGCCGGATGCTGCCAACCGGTGCATCACTTATCTGAAAGAGAAATTATTTATGTAAATTTATAGAAACTGAGAAATGGAGGAAATAAACATGAGCAAACCATTAATCGTAATACCAATAGGAGATCCGGCGGGCATTGGCCCGGAGATCGTGGCAAAGGCGCTGGCAGAGCGGGGAGTCTTTGAGGCTGCCAGATGCATTGCAGTAGGAGACAGAAAAATCATGGAGCAGGCCATCAGGATCACTGGGACTGACTTAAGGATTAAGACGGTAAAGGAGCCGGAGGAAGGGGAATTTGAGGAAGGGATATTAAACCTCATTGATCTGGATAACGTGGACATGGACCGGTTTGCCTTTGGAGAGGTAAGCGGCATGTGCGGCAGGGCTGCCTATGAATACATTGAGGAAAGCGTCAGGCTGGCAAACGAGGGCAGGGCGGATGCGGTGGCTACCACTCCCATCAACAAGGAGGCATTAAAGGCAGGAGACATTCACTTCATCGGCCATACGGAGATATTCAGCGCCCTGACGGAAACTGAGGATCCGCTCACCATGTTTGAGACCAATGGGCTGAGGGTCTTTTTCCTCACCAGGCATGTTTCCTTAAGAAAGATGCTGGATATGGTGACAAAGGAGCGGATCAAGGATTATGTAAAGCGCTGCCTTGAAGCACTTAAACGGCTGGGGGTTGAGGAGGGAACCATGGCAGTAGCCGGGCTTAATCCTCACTGCGGGGAACACGGCCTATTTGGTGATGAAGAGGTGAATGAGATCATTCCTGCCGTACTGGAATTACAGGAAGAGGGATATCCGGTAACAGGCCCTATCGGGGCGGATTCCGTATTCCATCAGGCGGCTCAGGGGCGGTTTAACAGCGTGCTTTCCCTGTATCATGACCAGGGTCATATTGCAACAAAGACCCTGGATTTTGACCGCACCATTGCCGTCACCAACGGGATGCCCATTCTGCGCACTTCCGTGGACCATGGCACGGCCTTTGACATCGCCGGAACCGGCAAGGCAAGCGCTGTCAGCATGGTGGAGGCTGTTTTACTTGCAGCAAAGTATTCCCCTCGCTTTAAAAAGGCGTAAAAGGGGCAGTGAAAAATTAAGAGGAGGGTTTCTTTATGGTAGGAGGACTTAGCGGCGAAAGAATGATGATTGCCCTTGGAATCGGCATCGTGATTCTCATATTCTTGGTACTGAAAACAAAGATCCACGCATTTTTGGCCCTGATCATGGCATCGGTCATCATCGGCGTGGTAGGGGGTATGCCTCTAGTGAACATCACCCTGGAAAACGGCAAGACCTTTGGTATTGTTAATTCCATAACAACCGGATTCGGGGGCACGCTTGGAAGTATAGGAATCATCATTGGTTTTGGGGTAATGATGGGACAGATATTTGAGAGGACCGGGGCTGCCAAGCGGATGGCCCAGACGTTTTTAAAGCTCTTTGGGAAAAAGAGGGAGGAGGAAGCTCTGGCACTTACGGGATTTCTGGTTTCCATCCCCATTTTCTGCGACTCCGGATTTGTAATTCTCGCCCCTATTGCAAAGGCCATTTCAAGGGTGACCAAAAAATCAGTGATTTCCCTGGGCGCAGCACTGGCAGCAGGGCTTGTGATCACCCACACCCTTGTGCCGCCTACTCCCGGGCCTTTGGGTGTATGCGGAATCTTTGGAGTTGACGTAGGAAAATTCATTCTTTATGGTCTTGTTGTGGCCATTCCCATGACAGTGGCCTGTACGTTTTATGCAAGATGGATCGGGAAAAGGCTTTATCAGATCCCTGACGACAAGGAAGGCTTTGTGCGCCTCCCCTATCAGGAGCCGGATTACTCCCAGGATTTTTCCGTTGGGTTTGAAAACCTGCCTTCCACACTGGAATCCTTTGCTCCTCTGTTTCTTCCCATCATCCTTATCCTGATCAGTACGGTTTCCAGCGCTTTGGGAAAGACCTCCGGCTTTATGCAGGTATTCCAGTTCCTGGGAAGCCCCATCGTAGCGGTAGGCATCGGACTTGTGCTGGCCATCTTCACCCTGGGAAGGAATTTAACCAGAGAAGAGGCGATCAAGGAAATGGAAAGAGGCATGGCATCCGCAGGAATCATCATGCTGGTGACCGGAGGAGGCGGTGCCCTGGGTCAGATCATCAAGGACAGCGGCCTTGGAACCTATATGGCGGAAGCTCTTGCAGGTACGGCGGTTCCCATCGTCATCCTTCCGTTCCTCATTTCCACAGCCATGCGTTTTATCCAGGGATCCGGCACGGTTGCCATGACAACGGCTGCCAGCATATCTGCTCCCATCATTCTGGCTGCTGGCGTGAACCCCATACTTGGAGCTTTGGCATGCTGCGTAGGCTCCCTGTTCTTCAGCTACTTTAATGACAGCTATTTCTGGGTGGTTAACCGGACCCTGGGAGTGGGAGAAGTAAAGGATCAGATCGCCACTTATTCCATCACTTCCACCATAGCATGGGCCGTTGGATTTGTTGAAGTTTTAATATTGAGTATTTTCCTGTAATCATTTATGATATACACATGGGATATTGTGCAGTAAGCAGATGCCCTGCCGCCGGAGTTTCCGGCGGCAGGGATTTTTGTAATAAAACAGGTATAGGCTTCATGACAGGAGGAAGGGCTCATGATGATGGCGGAGAGGCAGATTAAGATTCTGAACATGATACAGGAAGATGGAAGCGTCCAGGTAGAGGAGCTGGCAAAGGAGCTTGATGTCAGTCCTATGACCATTCGCAGGGATTTGGAAAAGCTTCAGAAGGAGGGGCTGATCGAACGCTGCCACGGAGGTGCGGTGAGCAAGACTGAGGTGGCATATGCGGATAAAAGCGTGAAAAATCATGGACAAAAGGAGCTGATCGCAGAAAAATGCGTGGAATTCATCAGGGAAGGGACTACCGTATACTTAGATGCAGGAACCACCACCTACGAGATCGCAAAGCGGATCATGGAGATGGAAAACATGACAGTCATCACCAATGACTTGGAGATCGCCCTTTTGATGAAAAACAGCAAGGCAGAGCTGATCCTGTGCGGCGGTTACGTCCAGAAGTCCACGGGAAGCACCTTAGGCTATTACACCACCCAGATGATAGAGGATTTCCGGTTTGATACCGGATTTTTCGGGGCTGCAGCCATAAGCGGGGAATTCCATGTGCTGACGCCGACCACTGACAAGGCATTTTTAAAGCGCCAGCTTGTAAAGCAGTGCCAGCAGTCTTTCCTGGCTGTGGATGATTCAAAATTCAACCGCCAGGGGATGAACCGGATCAACCGTCTGGCAGATTATACAGGGATTATAACGGATCATGAATTTAAAGAACAGGAAAAGGCTGCCCTTCGAAAGCAGGGGGTGCGGATCATTTCTGTCAATCAGGAGGATTCCAATGATTGACATAGTTGAAAAGATGGTGCTAGAATGATGTTTATTGGCTGCAGATTTTCATACAGAAGCAGGAGGAAGGATTATGGCGAAGATAGGAATCATTGGAATTGGAAATATGGGTTTTGCAATATTGAAAGGACTGTTAAAGACATGGGGTAAGGAAGATATGACTTTTACCGATGTAAACAGGGACCGGTGCGCCCAGATCACAGAGGAGCTGGGAGTGGCCCACGGGGAAAGCAACGCCGGTTGTGCGGGACGGTCAAAGTACGTTGTGCTGGCCGTAAAGCCTCAGTACTTTGAACCCGTGCTGTCTGATATCCGCAATGAGGTGACGGAAAACCATGTGATCATTTCCATTGCGCCGGGGATCACTACGGCTTGGCTAAAGGAAAAGCTGGGAGAAAAGGCGCGGGTGGTCCGGGCCATGCCCAACACTCCTGCCCTCCTTGGGGAGGGAATGACCGGGGTTTGCTATGATGAGAAGGCATTTTCCCAGGAAGAGAAGGAGACCATTGAGGCCATTTTCCGATCTCTTGGAAGGATGCGGATCGTGGAAGAGCGTCTTATGAATGCCGTGGTCTGCGCAAGCGGAAGCTCCCCTGCTTATGTTTACATGTTTATCGAGGCTCTGGCGGATGGGGCGGTGAAGTATGGACTTCCCAGGGATGCTGCCTATGAGATGGCGGCCCAGACAGTCCTTGGAAGCGCCAGGATGGTCCTGGAAACAGGGGAGCATCCGGGAGTATTAAAGGATAAGGTGTGCTCGCCGGGAGGGACCACCATTGAGGGGGTATCGGCCCTGGAGGAATCAGGATTCCGCAGTGCGGTCATAAAGGCAGCGGATGCCTGCTTTAAGAAGTGCGAGAAACTATAAAGGATGAGTGCGGAGGTAAGATCATGGAACAAAAACCTGTAAAACGCCTTAACAGGGAATTAAAGTACAAAGGAAATATTATAGAAATATTTGAGGACACGGTGGATGCGAACGGCCATCTGGCCCACTGGGATTTCATTCACCACAAGGGAGCAGCTGCAGTGGTTCCTGTGACCAAAACCGGGAAGATTCTCATGGTGCGCCAGTACCGCAATGCCTTGGACCGTTATACCCTGGAGGTTCCGGCCGGTGCTCTTGACAGCGCAAAAGAGCCAAAGCTTGACTGCGCCCACAGGGAGCTGGAGGAGGAGACCGGATATAAGACGGATAAGGAAAAGATGGAATATTTAATCAGCGTCAACACAACGGTTGCCTTCTGTGATGAAGCCATTGATATCTTTGTTGCAAGAGAATTGGAGCCTTCCAGACAGAACCTGGATGAAGATGAATACATCGAGGTAGAGGAGTGGGAGGTAAGTGACTTAGAGCAGAAGATTTACCGGGGAGAGATCACTGACGGTAAGACCATTGCGGCCATTCTGGCTTATGCAAGAAAATACGGCGTAAAATAGTAAAACGCCTGTAAAACAGCAGTTTCAGCCGGGGTGAGTTTCCTTGCCCCGGCTTGTTGCCCTTACAAGAATAAATGTCCCTTTACAGGCATAAGGTTGAAAGAAAGACGTCTTATGACAAGACCTGTAGGGGGATTTTTTTATGGCCAGTTTGTTTCGCACCCTTAGATTCCGTTTGAGAAGAAGACCGGGTCCAGGTGCCATGTATGCGTCCCTGGAGCGGAACTTGGGGGCAGAGGACCGTTGCCTCATTTGCTTTTTTGCAGGGCTTATTGCCGGAACGGTGATGGCAAATTTCTGGTATCCGTCATTTATGGAGGAAGCCGGATATTATCTGGGACTTTTGGACAGAAATATGAACCTGGACAAAGGGCAGCGGGTTCAGCTTTTTTATCAGGTTTTCAGACAGAGAGGGATAGAGGTGGGGGTTGCATGGCTCATCGGCCTGACCGCTTATGCAGCGCCTCTGTTTTGCCTGCTGACGGCAGGAATCGGTTTTTCCATGGGGTTTGTCCTTTCCGTTATAACGGTCCAAAAGGGGCTTATGGGACTTCCCGTGTTCCTCATGACAGTCATGCCCCAGGGGCTGTGCTACCTTCCCCTTTGGAGCATCCTTCTTTTGTGGGGAATGCAAAAGGAGAGGCGTTTTCGGGTCACGGCTTTTTTGCTGCTTTTGTTTTTGGCGGCCCTAGGAAGCGCCTGTGAAGCCTGGATTAACCCATTTTTCCTGAAAATGGTCCTTTAACACAGAAATATTAAAAAAAAATAAATCGGTCCATTTCCCCATATCTTGCGAAAAAAAGTCATGCATTACCAATATCTTGTACATATTATGTAAAGTAATCCCAAAATGTATTAATAGTGGGAAAAATGTGTTTGATTTTATCGAAAATAGTCTATATAATGGTAGGAAGAAGCCTTATTTTAGGGCATTTTTGAAGCCGAAAGGTCAGGGGATATGGAGATGGTAGCAGAGATTAATTATTTTATCATTTATTTAAGGGAGATAAAAAAAACATCAAAAAACACAGAGGTATCTTATCAGAGAGATTTGATGCAGCTGGCTTCCTTTTTAGAACAGCAGGGGATCCGGGAGGTGGACAAGGTGACAAAGACCAGTCTTAATTCCTATATCTTACATCTCGAAAAGCAAGGGAAGGCTACCACAACCATTTCACGCTGCCTGGCCTCCATGAAGGCATTTTTCCATTACGAATGCAGGGAAGGGAAAATCCAGAAGGACCCGGCAGAGCTGATAAAGGCGCCTAAGGTGGAAAAGAAGGCGCCTACTATATTGACCGTGGATGAGGTGAACAGCCTCTTAAGTCAGCCGGACGGGGAAACTCCCAAGGAGCTGCGGGACCGGGCCATGCTGGAACTGCTTTATGCAACCGGCATCCGTGTGTCGGAGCTCATCCATTTAAAAAAGACGGACGTGAATCTGGCCATCGGATATATCACCTGCCGGGATGAACACAAGGAACGGATGGTTCCTTTTGGAAAGGTGGCCAAGCTGGCCCTTTCCGCTTATATCGAACGTGGCCGGGAATATTTGCTGCGGAATCAGGAATCCGAGTGGCTGTTTACCAACTGCAACGGAAAATCCATGAGCCGCCAGGGATTTTGGAAAATCATAAAGTTCTACGGGGATAAGGCGGGGATCAAGGCGGATATTACGCCCCACACTCTGCGCCATTCTTTTGCGGCGCATTTGCTCCGCAATGGGGCGGACATCCACGCGGTACAAGCCATGCTGGGCCATTCCGATATGGCTACCACCCAGATGTATATGAACTATACCCGGGGAGAAGACCTGCGCCGTTCCTATACGGGCGCCCATCCAAGAGGATAGAGGCTCCCTGGTATACAAATTATGACAATATGAGGTATGACAATGAAGAGATTAGAAGATTATGTCACAAGCATTCCGGACTTCCCTGAGGAAGGAATTATTTTCCGGGATGTGACTACCATTCTGGAGGATGCGGACGGACTTTCCCTGGCAGTGGATGGCATACGGGAGATGTTAAAAGGAGTGGAGTACGATGCAGTGGTGGGACCGGAATCAAGAGGTTTCATCTTCGGCGTTCCGGTGGCTTATGCAGAGCATAAGGGTTTTATTCCGGTGAGAAAGAAGGGAAAGCTTCCAAGAGAAGTTCTGTCTGCTGATTATGAGCTGGAATACGGTACGGCAACCATTGAAATCCACAAGGATTCCATTAAGCCGGGGCAAAAGGTGGTCATCATCGACGACTTAATCGCCACAGGCGGCACCATTGAAGCCATCATAAAGCTGATCCAGGAGCTTGGCGGCGAAGTGGTGAAAATCTGCTTTATCATGGAGCTTGCAGGATTAAACGGCAGGGAAAAGCTTGCAGGATATGATGTGGAAGCCATGATCACTTATGAGGGAAAATAACTATTAGTAGAGGGAATCCGCAATATCGGCGTCTGAACACTTTCTTCCGCCTTTAACTGCCGGATTCCTTTTTGATTCAAAAAGGAATTCTGCCCTGTGAATTCGATATATTTTTGTCATAATTTATTTTTTTCTGTACATAATTGATGCCTATTGATTTTGTTATTTTGAGTGTGATATGATGTGAAAAATAAAACTGTATACAATATGCAACGAAAGAACCATTCAAAGATAAAATCCACAGGCAACAGAAAAAGAGAGGAAAATGAATCATGGCTGTTCATGTTATTGATGAAGCAAACAGATGCTTAAACTGTAAAAAGCCCTTATGCCGTCAGGGCTGCCCCATCCATACCCCCATACCCCAGATGATCGCGGCATTTAAAGAAGGAAGCTTAAACAAGGCAGGAGAGATGTTATTTGAAAACAATCCCATGTCTTTAGTCTGTTCCCTTGTTTGCAATCATGAGAAGCAGTGCGAAGGCCACTGCATTCTGGGGAAAAAGGGACAGCCGGTGCATATCAGCAGCATAGAAAATTATATTTCTGATACCATTTTCAATCAGCTGAAGGTGGAATGCAAGCCCAAAAACGGGAAAAAGGTGGCGGTGATCGGAGCTGGTCCTGCCGGGATCACCATTGCCATTCTTCTGACAAAGGAAGGCTACAGCGTGACGATTTTCGATGCCAAGGATAAGGTGGGCGGCGTTCTCCAATACGGAATACCGGAATTCCGCCTTCCAAAAACCATATTGGAGCGCTACAAAAAGAAGCTTCTGGAAATCGGGGTGAAGATCCGGCCAAACACCGCCATTGGAACGGCCCTGGAAATCAAGGATCTGATCCGTGACGGCTATCAGAGCATTTTCATCGGGACAGGTGTCTGGAGGCCGAAAACCCTTGGCGTGAAGGGGGAATCCCTGGGAAATGTCCACTATGCCATTGACTATCTGGCCAATCCCGATGCCTATGATCTGGGAGAGACGGTTGCCATCATCGGTATGGGCAATTCTGCCATGGATGTGGCAAGGACCGTGATCCGCCATGGTGCCAGAAAGGTGACCCTTTATGCAAGAGGCTTATCCAGCAATGCCAGCGATCATGAAACAGCTTATGCAAGGCTTGACGGGGCGGATTTCCAGTTTGGAAAGCAGATCGTGGAGATCACGGATGAAGGGCCTGTGTTTGAAAACATCCATTATGATCAGGACGGAAACCTGACCGGCATTGATGAAGAAAGAGAACAGGTTATTGCGGATTCCACCATCATTTCCATCAGCCAGGGCCCGAAAAGCAAGCTGGTGAACACCACAAAGGGATTATTGGCCAGCCAGAACGGGCTTTTGATGACCGATGAAAAAGGCCAGACTACTATTCCCGGAATCTTTGCTTCCGGAGATGTGGTTCTTGGGGCCAGAACCGTGGTGGAAGCAGTTGCTTACTCAAAAATAGTGGCCATGGCCATGGATGAATATATGAAAACAAAAGAAGAGAGCTAAACATGGATTATCAACAACTTTTAAATCTCCAGGGAATGCTTTTTCTCCTGGTGGCAGCAGGCGTTGTCCTTAGAAAAATGGGCATCCTGCCGGAAGGGGCAAAGAATATTCTTACGGATCTGGTGATCTATTTAATTCTCCCCTGCAACATCATCAATTCATTTTTTATAGAATTTAACTTTGATATTTTAAAGGGATTTGCCATCATCCTTACCATTGCCTCCCTGATCCAGGTGGGCTGTCTCATACTTGCAAAAGTTCTCTATAACAGGGAGCCGGAAGGCCGTAAAAAGGTGCTTCAGTATGGCACGGTCTGTTCCAACGCTGGGTTTATGGGAAATCCCATTGCAGAAGGTGTATATGGGGCGGAAGGGCTTATGTATGCGTCCATATTCCTGATCCCCCAAAGGATTGTCATGTGGTCTGCCGGGGTATCTTATTTTACAGAAAGCCCGGACAGGAAAACCGTTGTGAAAAAGGTTCTGACCCATCCCTGTATCATTGCGGTCTATATCGGACTGATCCTTATGATCACCCGGCTGCCCCTGCCTGTATTCCTTCAAAACACCATCAGGAGCATAGGAGGCTGCACCACCACCATATCCATGGTCTTAATCGGCGCCATACTGGCGGAGGTGGAGCCGGGAAGCATATTGGACCGGGGAATTGTAAAGTATGCCCTCATCCGCCTGTTCTTGCTTCCGCTTCTGGTTTACTTAAGCTGCCGGGTCTTCCATGTAACACCCCTTTTGTCCGGAGTATCCGTACTTTTGACCGGAATGCCCGCAGGAAGCACTACCGCCATATTAGCTGCAAAATATGACGGGGATTATATTTTTGCCACAAAATGTGTGGTGGTAACCACCCTGTTATCTCTGGTGACCATTCCCCTGTGGTGTATTGTCCTTTAATATACGGCTGTAACAGCCTCAGAATCTGCTGCCTTTGCAGGTCAGAAATGTCTTATATTTACAGACATTCTGACCTGCTTTTTTTTGTATGAAAATCCTTTGAATTTATGCCGGTCATTTTTATTTTTAAGGAGTACTTAAGTGGCTGAAGCCGGAATAGAATGATACTGAACGTTAAATTTCACGGAGCTTAACATGATTTGTGCTTCCAAAGCAGTATTGGAGAAAAATTATGTACATGTTATCGCTTTTACAGGCTCGGCCATGTGTCGGCATTGCAGCTTAAGAGTAATACAAAATTAACAGGACGAAGGGCGCAGGTTTATAACCATTTTGTGCCTTTCCCAGAAAGGCGTACCGTAAATGAAAAATCAGAAAACATTCTGCATAAAACTAATAGTCTCATTCCTTTTCTGCGTGGTATTTATAGCAATTATCATATGGATCAATCAGCCGCTTCCGGGGGATGTGCCAACGGCGGCAAGCCAGATAAAATTTGCCAGGGCACATGTGACTGAAGTCATCAGTGACGAGGCGAAAGCAGAAGACTGGACAGAAGGGCTGCGTATAGGAGTGCAGGAAGTCTATATGCAGATCGACAGCGGTGAGGGCAGAGGTAAGATATTGCCGGCAGTCAATTACATGAGTGTATACAACAATGTGGACTTAAAAACAGGTACAAAAGTAATCGTCCGGATGGATATAGATGCCAATGGACGGTCTTATATCGCATCCATACCCAATTACAACAGGGGGCCGGCATTGCTTGGTCTGACGGTGATCTTCGTGCTGTTTTTAGCTGCATTCGGGGGGAAAAAAGGGATAGCCGCTATACTGGGGCTTGCATTTGCTATCGTGGATATCTGGTTTTTGCTTATACCAATGATAAGGCATGGCATCAATCCCATATTGTCATCCATTGTCATAGCAGCTGTTACCACAGCCGTTTCCCTGGTACTGCTAAATGGTTTTTCCATGAAAACCTTCTGTGCGACTATTGGGTGCGTGGGCGGTGTAGCGATTGCAGGAGCCGCCGCAGCTCTCACGGCAGCGGCTACGCCGATAAACGGTTTTAATATGCCGGAGGCGGAAGAATTAATTCTCCGCACAGGTGGGACAAGTCTGAATATCAGCGGATTGCTTATCAGTGCCATACTCATAGCAGCACTTGGTGCTGTTATGGATGTGGCTATGACGATTACATCTGCAGTATTTGAGCTGCATCAGCTGAATCCGGAAATAAACAGACAAAAGCTGATTCAGTCGGGCATTAATATAGGCAGGGATGCCATGGGGACTATGGCTAACACGCTGATATTGGCGTTTGCCGGTTCGGCACTGAATATGTTAATACTGTTCAGAATCTTTGACTATCCATATTTGCAGATTTTTAACAGTGATATGATGGCATTGGAGATTATACAGGGTATCTCAGGGACGATAGGTATTGTAATGACTGTGCCGTTAGTAGCATTCCTGAGCGCGTTTATGTGCAGCAGGAAAAATGCAGCGGACAGGCCGGTCATGACGGTTAACAAAAAGAATAAAAGGTAGAAAAACAGGCAGCGTAATTCACATATTTTGTATTAAAAACATGTATAAAATTGGTAATTTTTTATAATTCATCATAATAAGGTTTAATTAGATGATACCAATAAAAATGGAAGGGGAAGAAAAGTTATGAACTTAAGGAAGCTGTTAAGTTTGTTTCTGTCAGTCGCCATGTGTATGAATTTGTTAGTTGTACCTGGCTTTGCGATGAAGACAGATTCGAACCTGACAAACGGGTATGAGGAGGAACATTCCGGCGGGGGAGATAAGAAAGCCAGCCCCAGTGAGGCAGACAAGGACATTGATGGGGACATTCCTGAAAAGATGGAAGAAGATACAGGCGGCAAGGGAGATATAGGCGATAAGGGAAATACGGAGGATAAAGGAGATACGGACGCTGTAAAAGAGGAAGCCAGTGCTATGGAAACTGTAGAAGATAAGTCCACACTTGCGGACATCGGCCTGGCAGACCACGTAGTGATCAGTCAGATATATGGCGGAGGAGGCAATAATAATTGTATATGGAAAAGTGATTTTATTGAACTGTACAATCCTACAGATGAAGATGTGAGCCTGGATGGGTGGTCAATACAGTGGCTGGGGAAAAGCACGTTCAGCGCCTATAATCCTGTAGGCGGCGGCCAGCTGACAAAACTTTCAGGGACCATCGAAGCCGGTGGCTACTACCTGATAAAGGAAGCAGATGGAACGAATAAAGATGCGCCGGAACTTCCGGAACCTGACGCTATAGGTGCTATTGCAATGTCTGCAACCGATGGGGCAGCGGCATTGTCCAAAGACACCGTGAAATTAACAGATAAAAACGATGAGAATCTCGTAGATTTAGTAGGAATTGGCGAAGCAAAGGAGTATGAGACCCAAGCAACCACCCCAATGTCAAATTCTACAGCCGCCATCCGCAAGGACCCGGCAGTGGATACCGACGACAACAGAGCTGATTTTAAGATTGGTAAGCCTGAGCCCCGCAACAGCTCCTATGAGGAAGGCGGCGGGACCTTGCCGGAAGAAACGAAATGCAGCACGCCTGCTGCATCACCGGCGTCCGGAGCGGTACTAAAAGGTACGCCGCTCACATTTTCTACGGCAACATCAGATGCTGAGATCGTGTATAATACAGAGTCTGAATCTGCCGGAAAATGGATCACATATTCAAAGGATGACGGACTGATCATTGATGAACCGGTTACATATTATGTTCGTGCAGTTAAGGAAGGCCTGGAGGACAGTGAAATAGCTGAGTTTTCCTATACAATCCGTGAAGCCGGCGAAGTGATGACGATTAAAGATGTGCTTGCCCTGGGCCAGAGCACAAAGGATGTGACCGTTACAGGGGAATTGTCATATCTGGCCACCACATATGGAAATCCGGTGCTCCAGTCCGTGATAGATGGCAGCCAGTACAGCATCTATATTTATGGAGCGGCACCGGATGACGCCAGGATAGGTGATATACTGGAAATCACGGGGGATTTCCAGATCCGCTATGGTATGCCTCAGATAACATCCACAAAAGATAAAGCAAAAATTGCTGCTAAGCAGGATGAAGCATCCATACCGCCTGCGGCGTATACCATCAGTCAGATAAAAGCCATGGCAGATACCGCTGATTTGGAGAAAAGCGGACTGATTAACAGAGTTGTTCTCATAGAGGATGTCAAACTTGGTAAGCTTAATACATCAGGCAGTACGCCTGTAACTGATGCAACCGGCACGATTAATATTTATCAGGCAGCTCCATATCCGGAAGGCGTTGAAGAAGGAGAGACAGTGGATTTAACTGCCATGGTTGGCAGATATAATCAGACGATTCAGCTATACACCGGCACTGAAGAGAAAAATGGCTTTCCTGTCTATTATGTGAAAAATGACACCAAACCCCCGGTCATTACCTTAGGTACCTATATTGATGCCAGGCTGGACCAGGAATACCCCATATCCGTCCAGGTAAGGGATAATGTGGGCGTGTCCAGTGTGGAAGTCCTTTTCGGGCTCTCAGAGGATGCGCTGGGCAAGTCACTGTCCATGGCATTTAATCAGGATACCAACAATTATGAGGCTGTTATTCCGGCAGAAAATTTTGCTAAGGGTCAGCAGGCTTTATACATAAAATTCAAAGCAACAGATAAAACCGGTCTCAAAGCAGAGAGTGGGATTGTAACCATCCTTATCAATGACAAGCCCCAGGTACTGGCGGTCACTCCTGAAAGAAATAAAGCGACAGGAAATGTGAAAGCGCCTGAGATATCCGTCAAACTGACTAATATCGGAAATAACCCATCGGTAAGTCTCACTCTCAATAAGGCAGACGGCACTGCCATTTATACAGACCAGATTATGAATCTCAAAGAGACAGCCGCTGACAGTGCGACATATGCTTTCTCGTCCAAGGTACTGGAAGACGGCAATTACAACGCACAGGTGACTGTTATTCGGGAAGATAAGGTGTCTTATACCGAGAATTGGAAATTTACCATCGGCGAGTCTGCTTTTACCGCGTATTTCGGACAGCTTCATGGACACACCAACTATTCGGATGGTTCCGGGTCTGTTAAAGATGGTCTTAATTATCTTGCCAGTATACCGGAAGAGGACAATGTACAATTTGTATCCTTTACAGACCATTCCAACTATTTTGATACAAAGGATGCACCCAATCCCAAAGAGGCGCTTAATGACTCGTCTCTTATGACACCTGAGAGCAGGGCCATATGGGAGGAATACAGGGAGCAGACGAGATTATTTAACGAAACCAGTTCCAGAAAGGCGCTTTCCGGTTTCGAGATGACATGGTCCGGCGGTCCCGGCCACATCAATACATTTGGTTCATCAGGACTGGTCAGCCGTAACAATACCACGCTAAATGACAAGAAAAATGATGCAGGCATGAAGGCGTACTATGACATTTTAACCGCTGATCCGGATCCGTTGGCAAATCTTTCACAGTTTAACCATCCGGGCAAGACCTTTGGTACATTTTCAGATTTTGCATACTATACACCGGCAAGAGACGCTAAAATGGTCTTAGTAGAAGTAGGCAACGGCGAAGGCTCTATCGGTTCAGGCGGATACTTCCCAAGTTACAATGAATATACGAAAGCATTGGATAAGGGCTGGCATTTAGCGCCCGCCAATAATCAGGATAACCATAAAGGGCGCTGGGGCAATGCGAATACGGCCAGGACAGTCATACTCACAGATGATTTGTCAGAGACAGGGATTTTAAATGCGCTGAAAGACATGCATGTATACGCGACAGAAGATAAAAACATGAATATCATGTATACTTTGAACGATCAGCTTATGGGAAGTATCCTGGATGTGTCTGATGATGTGAAAACGCTGAATATTTCTGTAAGCGTAGATGATCCGGATCCTTCCGATGTCATCAAAAGTGTAGAAGTAGTGACAAATGGCGGCGCAATAGCAGGAAAAAAAGAAGGCACCGGAAATAGCGGAGAGTTCACATTTGAGCTTCCTGCGAAGAAAGGATATTATTACATACGTGTTACTCAGGCGGATAAAAATATCGCAGTAACGGCTCCTGTGTGGTATGGTTCCGCTGCAAAGGCAGGCATATCTTCCTTCACTTGTGATACAGAGGTGCCGGTGACAGGTGAGCCGGTGAAGTTTACAGTCACTGCTTTTAATAATGAAGAATCAGATGCCGTACTTACCGGGCTGACATTTAAAACCGGTGATAAGGTGCTTGCAAGCGAAGATTTAAACGTGAATTTGAAGTCATTTGGGACGCATACGGTAAACAAGGAGTTTATACTTGATAAGGTAGGAGCAAATGAAATCGAAGTCACTGCCCAAATGGAACTGGAAGGTGACAAAAAGACATTCAGCTTTACTCTGGAAATCGAAGTACGTGACAGTTCTAAGATGAAATATTTTGGAATAGATGCCAGTCATTATAATGAGTATGTGAATGGAAACTATAAGGACAGCATGGGGAATTTTACCGCCTTAGCGGGGGATTACAATATCAGGATGGTCACGCTTAATACAAGCGGGGAACTGATGGCTGCTTTAAAGGATGACAAATATGTCGGACTATTGTTAAATGCGCCTTCCAGACGCGATGGTACAAAGCTGCGGGAGGATTATAAGAACTATACAGAGGAAGAGCTTGAAGCTGTCAGGACCTTTGCCCAAAAGGGTGACAAGACGATTATGGTCTGTGCCTGGAGTGATACCTATGAGGCATATGATGGTTTCATAGGTGACAAATCCAAGGCAGAGGATCATATGTCTGCCCAGCAGAACAAGATTCTGGAAGCTCTTGGAAGTGCATTCCGTTTTGCAGATGATGAGTTACAGTGCACTTCCAGCAATGACGGCAGAGTGATCGGGATCCTGGGCAAGGATTATAATCAGCTGAACCCATATATGGCCGGAGTGGATGCTGGGCTTAAATTCAACACCTATGGAAATGCGGATATTTATGCAGTAGATGAAGGCGGAAATCCGGTCAGTGACAGCGCCATGCTTCCGACAGGAGCTGCAGCTCTGGTATACGCACCGGCAGATACGAAAAGCCTGGATAAAGACGGCGTAGGATTATCCGGAGATGCATTGACAAAATTAGATGGGAGTTTTGTATTGGCAGCTACTCAGGAACTCTATTTCAGCGACGGCGTATCGTCTACCCTCTATTTATCAGGCTGTTCGACTATGAGTGATTTCCAGCTGACATTTGACAGTGCGGCCACCAATGATTACAGCAACTATCAGATTATGGCGAATTTGTTGGATAAGACGAATCAATTGCAGATTACGCCTATTGAGGAAGTGCAGGCAGCCGGTGAGGGCGAGCGGTTTGTTATCGAAGGCATAGCTACATCCAATGCTTCCGGTTATGATAAAGATACTGCTTTCTTTGACAGTATCTATGTGCAGGATGAGACTGGCGGAATTAATCTTTTTCCTGTATCAGGAGATATAAGAGCAGGCCAGACCATCAGGGTATTTGGAAAAACTTCTTCTTATCAGGGAGAGAGACAGCTGGCAGTGGAGAAGCTTATGGTAATTGATACGGATATAAAGGAACTCCCAGAGCCTGTAAAAGAAACTACGAAAGAAGCATATGAGGGCAAAAACCTGGGCAGTCTGGTCACGGTAAGCGGCAGGGTTATTTCCATTGATGCGCCGAATAATCTGGTAGAAACGATTATGCTGCAGGATCAGTCCGGGAAACCCGCAAGAATATTTATCGACGGATATATCACTAAGGATAAGGTGATAAAGGGGCTGGAAACCGGCGCATATATGTCGGCAGCAGGTCTTTCATCCAGGACTGTTATAGGTGACTCTGAGGATTCTGTGGCTCGTATACGAATTCGTGACAGAGACGATGTGAAGCTTGCAGAAGAACCAGAGATTCCCGAGAAGCCGGAAATTCCTGAGAAGCCGGAAATTCCTGAAAAACCAGAAATTCCTGAAAAACCGGATATTCCGGAAAACCCGGACCGCCCCAGCAGCTCAGACAGAGAGGAAGATTCCGGCACGGATACAAAGTCCCATTTATCCAATTCCAGTGTAGAATGGAAACAGAATGCCAGAGGCTGGCAGGCTGTTAAGAAAGATGGAACCTATGCGAAAAATGAATGGTATCAGTGTTCCTATCATGGTCAGGTGTCGTGGTACCGTTTTGATGCAGATGGTTACATGATTTCAGGCTGGTATTTAGACGAGGATGGCAGCTGGTACTACATGAGCGAAAATCATGATGGTACATACGGGGCCATGGTTATGGGCTGGAGATGGATTAACGGAAAATGTTACTACTTGAATCCGGATATCCAGGCAGCGCAGTACAAATATGGCGCTATGCTTAAGAGTACCATCACCCCAGACGGTTACGCTGTCAACGCAAATGGAGAGTGGATCGTGGATGGAGTAGTGCAAATTAAGTAATACAAAGCTTAACGGGGTTGATTCCATGGTCTTTGTCAGGCCAATACCGGCGGAGGCGAACGGAGCAGTGGGGCTGCAATTGCCCCGTGACTTGCTGTTTCAGCAGGCCAGAAATGTCTTATTTTTGCAGACTTTCTGGCCTGTTTTTTTATACTTTAAAGCATCAGACCAAAGGCGTTGGGAGGCTCATGATGAATCAAAATCCGGATAAAACAAATCGGCAGGAAGCGGAAAAGGGATTCTCAACAGATTGCAATAATAATAGTTTACAAGTAAAGTATAAAATGAAAAAAATGCATAAAAAATGTTAAAAATCATAGCGATATTTGATAATTTGTTTCAAGGTATGAAATAAGATTTCGTAATATTGAAGATTCGTTGACAAAAAAGTGCACAAATGTATAATGAAAACAACTCAGGAGCAGGGGGAAGACGTTTGAGGGGGGATATGAAAAGGAATCGGTTCTTCCCTGCATTTTGATGAAAACCTGGAAAAAATAAATAAGACATACCTGAAAAAACAGAGGTATATCTTAGGAAGGAGGATACGGATGATTGATCTGTCTAATATGGTCACGGAAACCAGAAATCCTAAAACCATGAATCTGGATGAAATGCTTCCTCTGGATTTGATCCGTATTATGAATGAAGAAGATGAAAAGGTGATTGAAGCAGTAAAAACCCAGATGGAGAAAATCGCCCGGATAGTGGAATGGTGCACGGAAAGTCTTGGAGGAAACGGCCGGCTGATCTATATGGGAGCAGGCACAAGCGGAAGGCTGGGACTTTTAGATGCGGCGGAATGTCCTCCCACATTTGGAGTGGAACCGGGAAAAGTGATCGGGCTGATTGCCGGCGGAGAGGGTGCATTTATAAAGGCAGTGGAAGGCGCGGAAGACAGTGAAGCCCTTGGAGAGGAAGATTTAAGAAACATTCACCTTACAGCAGATGACGTGGTGGTCGGCATTGCCGCAAGCGGCAGAACGCCTTATGTATTAGGCGGGCTGCGGTATGCGGGAAAAACCGGATGCAGGACGGCTGCCATTGTATGCAACACCGGTTCCATACTGGCAAAAGAAGCGGAGGTCGCCGTTGAACTGGTGGTTGGTCCGGAAATATTGACCGGCTCTACCAGGTTAAAGGCCGGTACGGCGGAAAAAATGGTCTGTAATATGATATCCACTGCAAGTATGGTGGGAATAGGCAAAGCATATCAGAACCTGATGGTGGATGTGGTACAGACAAATACAAAACTGATAAAAAGGGCGGAAAACATCGTCATGGAAGCCACGGGCTGCAGGCGGAGGGATGCGCAGGAGGCGCTGACATCTTCAGACGGCCATGCAAAGACAGCGATTGTATCCATATTATCGGGATGCAGGACCCAGGAAGCACGGGAGAAGTTGGTAAAGGCACGTGGACATGTGCGTTATGCCATAGAGCATATATAAAAATAATGGAGGAGAAAACATGAAAAAAAGAAAATTATCCCTACTGCTGACAGCAGCCCTCATCGCCGGCACACTGGCAGGCTGCGGAAATACCTCAAAGGGCACGGTGGCGCAGCAAAGCAATGGAAAAGACATTGTTAAGGCATTGCTGCCGCCTGTTTCCGCATCCTATCAGGATAAACTGGTGGAATATGCAAAGGAATTCAACGAAGCCAATCCTGATATAGAGCTGCAGATCACAACGGCAAGCTGGGAAGACATTACGGAAAAACTGGATGTCCAGGTAAACGCAGGATCTCCGCCTGATATCGCATTTATCGGCTCGACCGGGGTCACCAAATATCTGGACACGGAAATGCTGGTGGATATTTCACAAGATGCTGACCAGACCATGATAGATGATTATAACAAGGACATTTTAAACTATTTTAAAAACGGAGACGGTCTGTATGGATTTCCAGCCTATGTGGAGGTGCAGGCGATCGGCGGAAACAAGGCTATGCTGGAGGAAGCGGGAATCGACTGGCAGAGCGTGCAGAAAAACGGCTGGACCTATGAAGAATTCCGGGAAGCCATTAAAAAAGGCGTTGTAAAGAACGGGGATACTTATTCCCGGTACGGCTTTGTTTTTGCCTGCTCAGGCGTAGCGGCTAAGGACTATTTTTCAATTTTTGTAAAAAATGCAGGAATGCCTGCCGCATTTAATAAGGATTTGAAATATACATACACCAGCAGCCAGATGGTCCCGTTTTTAAAAGATATCAGAGCCTTGATCGACGATGGCTCCATGCCGAAGGAATTAAGTTCCGTTGATGCGGGGAAACGGTGGAACATGTTCCTGACCGGTCAGACCATGATCACCGGCAAGGGACTGTCGGTCTTTGAAAAATCTGCTTCCGATAATAATAAAAAGCTGGCTGCAAAAGACGGCAGTGCAGTAGAAGGAAGCCAGGAAGTGGAATACATCATATTGCCGGTTCCCACATTCCAGGGAAATAAACAGCAGGCCCAGGGAGCCGTAGATGGATATGTGTGCTTCCGCGGCAAGGATGAACCAAATCCGGATCATTTAAAGAACGTGGCAAAGGCAGCTTATTTCCTGTCAAGCGGAAAAAGAGCGGCAGAGACCTGCCAGGAGCTTTACATCAGTCCCGTTTGCAAGTCAGGGGAGGAAGCATTTGCTTCTCTTACCCCGATTGAAGGTAAAAATGTGAATAATACAGAAGCAGTTAAGAATCTTGCCTCCCAGGTGGCGGAAGCCAGACCTGACATCCCGGCTGATTTAGGGGCAAAGGCCATAAAGATTGAGGAAGAGGTTATTCTGCCCAAATTCCAGGGATTGTTAGCAGGAGAAATTACTCCGGAGCAGATGCACGAAGCCATTAAAAAGGCTGCAGTGGAGGCGTTTGGCGAGGATGGCTGTGTCATGGATTAACGGGAAATAAGATCCACAGGATTTCATGATTTATGGGGCATTGGTAATCGTAACAGGTGCCAATGCCCATTTCTTATCCGCAGGATATTATATTTTTTAGAAAAAAGGAAGAAGGGAATGAGTATGCAGACAGCAAGAAAAAGAAAGCGCTTGAACAATGATGTCAAATGGGGGTATGTTTTCGTATTCGTGCCCATTGTGTCATTTATTATCTTCACATTATATCCGGTTGTACAGGCGGCGATTGTAAGTTTTCAATCCTATAAGCCCTTAAAAACAGAGTTTGTGGGATTTGCCAATTACAGTAACACACTAAAAAACGGACTTTTCTTCAAATCCATCTGGAACACGGTGGTGTATACGGCCGTAACGGTGCCTATCTCCATCTCAGTGGCGTTCATCATCTCCATTCTGTTGGTTCCTTTTAAGAAAAGAAGCCAGTCATTTTTTAAAGCGGTATTTTATTTACCTGGAATTGCATCGGGAGTTGCTCTCTCCTTTGTGTGGAAGTGGATATTTGATCCTCTGCCAAGCGGTCTGTTAAATTCGGTGATCCGGACCTTTGGGATCCAGAATCAGAACTGGCTGGGCAGCTCTCAAACGGCCATGCTGTCCTTAATCATCATGACAATATTCTCAGGCTTAGGATCTACCGTGATTATTTATGTGGCCGCATTGCTTGGAATCGATCCCACCTATTATGAGGTAGCCAATATTGACGGAGCAACCTTTCTCCAGAGGATCAGATACGTTGTATGGCCTATGGTAAAGCCCACCACGGTCTTTCTGGCCATAACCGGAGTGATCAATGCATTTCAGGCCTTTCAGACGGCGTATTTAATGACAGGAGGCGGGCCGGATAATGCCACAACAATGGTTGGATTGCTGATTTTTAACAATGCTTTCAAATATTTTAACTATGGGGAGGCATGTGCACAGGCATTATTATTAGCGGGAATTATTGCGGTCTTTGCGGTCTTCCAGTTTAAGGTAATGGCTGCTGACGTAGAGTACTAGGAAGGAAGGTTGATATGGGTTTATTCAGACAATATGGAAACGATCAAAAATACAAATTAGTGTTAAGAAACAGTGTAATGGCAGCTTTCCTGCTTCTCCTGGGGATACTGACTCTGTTTCCGATTTATTACATGATCATCTCTTCCTTTGGAGCGCCAAATGAGGCAGGGGCAGCCAGTTATTCTCTGGTCCCCAAATATTTAACATTGGCTTCCTATAAATTCTTTTTTGGATTCAGCAAAAGCTCGTTCCGATGGATCGTAAATTCCATGATCGTTGCGGGGGCTGTCACATTAAGCAATGTGGTCTTTGCCGGAATGGCAGGATATGCATTTGCAAAAATCAGGTTTCCGGGCAGTAAAGTATTATTTTTTCTTCTGCTGTTTTCCATGATGGTGCCCTATCAGGTCACCCAGGTTCCGTTGTACATACTGGTGGCCAATGTGCTGAAGCTGACAGATACTTATACCGCATTGATCGTGCCGTCTCTGGTTACCTGCTACAATGTGTTTATGGCGAAACAGTTTTTTTCTTCTCTTCCTACCTCCATACTGGAAGCGGCAAGAACAGAAGGCTGCAATCAGTTTCAGATCCTGATAAAAATAGTCATGCCGATTTCAAAGACAATTCTATCCGTTATGGCGATCATGACCTTTATGGGCAGCTGGAATACGTTTTTCTGGCCGTTTCTCATCTGCAACAACGAGGAGATGCAGACCATACAGGTTGGGCTTAAGAATTTCAGTTTTGCAAACACCACTTATTTCTCACCCATGATGGCGGGGGCAACCATCTCGGCATTGCCCATGTTCATCCTGTTCTTTACCTTGCAGAAATATTTTCTGGAAGGAGTAACGGTTGGTGCAGTGAAGGGATAACCAAAGGAAAAAGGGAGGAAATAAAGTTGAAAGAACTATTTGTAATAGGAATGGATGGGGGCGGTACCGCCACTGCCGTAATGGTGACCGGACTTCACGGTGATCTGATAGGAAAATTCCGGTTAGGGCCTTTAAATATCAATGGACAGTCCCGGGAAGCGGCAGAAGGCACTTTGAAAGAGTTAAAAAGAGAACTGGAAAAGTCAGGCCTGAATATGAGTGACTGCAAAGGGATCTGTATTGGCGCTGCCGGAATCAGCAACCGGGATACAGCAAAGCTTCTGACCCGGAATTTAAAAGAACAGGGGCTAAAGGGCGTGATCCGGCTGGTGGGAGACCATGAAACTGCTTTGGCAGGAGCCCTGGAGGAACCTGCCGGCATCATTCTCATTGCAGGGACCGGCTCCATCTGTTACGGGATCAATGAGTCGGGAGCCAGGTTTAGGGCCGGCGGCTACGGCCACATCATCGACGACGCCGGAAGTGCTTATGCCATTGGAAGGGATATTTTAAAATCAGTGGTCAGAGCAGCGGATGGCAGACAGGGGGAGACCTTATTAAAGGAAAAAACATTTCAATTCCTTAAGATAGATTCTGTGGAGGATTTGATCACCTGGCTGTATCAGCCCGGGAGAAGCAAAAAAGAGATCGCTGCCCTGGCTCCTTTGCTGGAAGAAGGAGTAAGGGAAAGGGATCAGGCTTCCATGGAAATTTTGGAGCAATGCGGGGAGGAACTGTCGGAGCTGGCCGGAGCCGTACTGACTCATTTTAACTCTCCGGTCTCCCTGGTGGTGAGCGGAAGCGTATTGATGAAAAATAACGATATATACCGCCTGTTTTGTGAAAAGGCGAAAAAACGATTTCCTTTTTTGGAAATCATGAAAATGAGAGGGGAAGCTGCCCAGGGGGCCATCAGGATCATATTACGGGAGACAGCAGAAAGGAACGGATATGAAACAGTACCTGGCAATTGATATAGGAGGCACTTACATCAAGTACAGCCTTATGGATCCGGAATACCGGGTCCTTCATGAAGGAAGCACACCAACGGAAAAACAGCCGCCTGATTTTCTCCGGCAGTTTATGGGAATCGTGGATACTTATGTGGATCAGACAGACGGCGTTGCAATCTGCATGGGCGGCTTTATCCATCCGGTGACGGGAGAAAATACAGATTTCAGCGTTGGAGCCAATTTCAGGGCCTATCATTTAAAAGAGGAGATAAACAAAAAATATCCCATTCCGGTGGTGCTTGAAAATGACAGCAATTGCGCTGCATTGGGAGAAATGGTGCGGGGAGCGGGACGGGGATATCAGGATATTTCCATGGTCACCTTTGGGACCGGGATCGGCGGTGCCATCATCATAAACCGGAAATTATACCGGGGCAGCCACTTTAAATCCGGGGAGGTCGGGTTTACCAGAGTCAGCCTCAGGGATGGGGACGGAAAGCCGGTTGCGGAAGGAGCCGGAGCAACCTCTCTTCTGGTCAGAAAGGTATCGGAAGCCCTGGGCAGAGAAGTGGACGGATCCTATATTTTCAGCCATTTGAACCACCCGTATATTGACCGGGTATACCGGGAATGGCTTTACAAGGGGGCAATGGTGATCGGTAATTTTGCTGTCACCGTGGATCCTGAGGTCCTGCTGATCGGCGGAGGAATCAGTGAAAATGAGATATTTATAAAAGATATGAAAGAGGCGGTATACGCCCTGTATCCTCACCTGGAGCCATATACGGCCATAGAGGCCTGCGAACAGGGAAACATGGCAGGGAGAATAGGAGCCCTGTATTTATTGCTGCAAAGCAAAGAAGGAGGCGTTCAGTCATGAAAAAAGGTGTGAAGATCGTGGCAATCGGAGGAGGTTCCAGTTACACACCGGAGCTGGTGGACGGATTTTTAAAAAGGTATGAGACATTGCCGGTAGAAGAGCTGTGGCTGGTGGATATCCTTCAGGGAGAGGAAAAATTACGGATTGTAGCCGAATTTGCAAAGCGCATGGTAAAAAAGGCGGGAGTTCCAATGGAGATCCACACAACCCTGGACAGGAGAAAGGCCCTTCCAGGAGCTGATTTTGTGGTCACCCAGCTGCGGGTGGGGCAGCTCCAGGCCAGAGTGAAAGACGAAAGGACCCCCTTAAAGCACGGGCTTCTTGGTCAGGAGACCAATGGCGCAGGCGGTTTGTTTAAGGGAATGAGAACCATACCGGTTATTTTGGATATCTGCAAGGATATGGAGGAATTATGTCCGGAAGCATGGCTGATCAACTTTACAAATCCGGTGGGAATGGTCATGGAAGGAGTAAGCCGATACAGCAGTTTTCAGAAGTTTATTGGGCTGTGCAATGTACCTTACGGCATGCATAAAGCGGTGGCGGACCAGCTTGGCCGGCCCATGGAAGAGGTGAAAGTCACCATGGGCGGTTTAAATCATATGGTTTACGTGACCAGAGTGGAAGCGGACGGAAAAGACATTACGGAAAAGGTAGTCAGCCATTGGGGGGAAGGCGGCGTTGTAAAGAATATAAAGGCAGTCACTTGGGACAATGATTTTGTAAAAGAGCTTGGAGTGCTGCCATGTTCCTATCACAGATATTACTATATGGCAAAAGAATATTTAGAAGAAGCCCTGGAAAAATATGAAAAACATGAGACAAGGGCGGAGCTTGTGGAACAGGTGGAAAAAAAGCTGTTTGAGCAGTATCAGGACCCGGAATTAAATGAAAAACCGGAACTGCTGTCACAGCGGGGCGGTGCCTATTACAGCGACTCAGCCTGTAACCTGATCAATTCCATGTACAATGACAAAGGAGATATTCAGGTGGTAAACACGGTAAACAGAGGTGCCATAAAAAATTTTAAGGATCATGAGATCGTGGAAGTCAGCTGCAGGATCACCAAAGATGGGCCGGTTCCGGTAGACGGGGTGGAACTGCCATGGACAGTTAACGGCCTTTTGCAGCAGATCAAATCCTTTGAAACAGCAGGCTGCCAGGCGGCGGTGTCAGGAAGTCAGGAGAAGGCTCTGCTGGCACTTATGATCAATCCCCTGGTTGGCTCCCAGAAAGAAGCAAAGGCCGTGCTTTCTGAGCTGCTGGAAGCCCATAAAGAATATCTGCCTCAGTTTTTCGGCCATAAGGAGTGAGTGATATGAATTTTTTGGATTTGAACGAGGAGAATGCAGGAACCGCCTTTGAATTATTTGAAGATGCGGTCAGAATAAAAGAAGTATTGTTCCGGCCATTTGAAAACCAAAGCGCCTTTCGCCGCTTTTTTATGGAAAACCAGTCAGAGGAAATACATAAAATCACCATACTGGAGGAACAAGGCCGGGGATTTGCATCCGGATGCTTTCAAAGAGGTGAGGACAGAGCCTATCTTTCCATGATTCTTGTAAAAAAGGAAAAACAGAGGCAGGGGATCGGAAGAGCGATGCTTGCTTATTTAGAAGACAGACTTCGGAAGGAAAGCGGAGTTTCAAAGATAGAAATTGTTTTTTTTAACCCTATGACTTTTTCCTGGTATATTCCCGGGAAAAAGACGGCAGATCATCCCAATGCTCCGGGCGTGGATGTAGGGAGCAATGCCTATCTTTTCTTTAAAAATTGCAGGTACCGGGATTATGCCATGCAGAACAGCTATTACCTGGACTTAGATGCTTATGCTGTGCCGGATTTTGCGGCAACCATCACAGAGGGGCTGGAGAAAGAGAATATTACCATTGAAATATATGATGCTGACAGGCATTACGGAATGGAAGAAATGATACATAAGTTCAGGAATCCACTGTGGGAGAGAGAGATTCTGGGGGAAACGGCAAAGGGAGAAAAGAGCCGTCCCATTCTGATTGCAGCCCACAATGGCAAAGTGATCGGCTTTACAGGACCACTGGATGTGGAAAAGAGCGGGAGAGGATATTTTTGCGGAATCGGTGTGGATCCGGATTACCGGGGTAAAAAAATATCAACGGTCCTGTTTTGCAGGCTTTGCATAAGCTTGAAGGAAATAGGAGCAGGTTTTATGAGCCTTTTTACCGGGGAAAATAATCCCGCAAGAAATATTTATGAGGCGGCAGGCTTTCGGATCGTAAGGACCTGGGCTGATATGAGAAAGGAATGGAAGGACGGATGAGCGGGGAAAGAAAGTGCATCATGGCAATAGGCGGCCATGTAGGAGATGCGGAGCTGACAAGCGGCGGATTTCTGGCGACCATGGCATTAAAAGGCTATCATATCGTTACCGTAGCATTGACCGGCGGGGAAAGAGGGAACCCGCCTGGCATGCCGGTAAAAGAATACAGAATACAAAAAGAAAGGGAAGCCAATTCCTTTGCCCAAATGCTGGGAGGGGAGGCGGTGATATTTCCTTACACAGACGGAGAATTGCCGGATAATGAGGAGGTAAGGCTTCAGCTTTGCGATACCATACGGCAATACCGGCCGGCTGCATTGCTGACCCATTGGAAGAACAGCATGCACAAAGATCATGAAACAACCCACAGGATCGTAAAGGATGCTCAGTTTTTTGCAGGACTTCCCGGACTTGAAAGAAAAAACAGCGCTTTTTTTGCAAAAGGACCCTATTATGCGGAAAATTGGGAAGACTCGGCAGGATTTGAAAAATATATTTATCTGGAAGTATCAAAAGAAGGATTTGAACTGTGGAAAAAGGCCATTGACACCCATTGGTTTGCAATACACAGTCCTTCTTTCCCTTATAAAGAGTATTATGAGCATCTCATGAGGGTAAACGGCTGTCTGGCAAGAACCGGATATGCGGAGGCCTTTGATGTGGATCAGGAACAAAAAAAGGTGATATTACCGGAATTATAAAGAGGGACAATATGGTAAAAAACGGGATCGATTGTGTGGACCGCTGGCATAAGGTCTTAGGCGGAAAACGCCTGGGCCTGATCACTTCTGTTTCAGGCGTTGACAGTGATTTGAATTCTGCTGTGGACATTTTACATAAAAAATATCGGCTGACGGCCTTATTTGGGCCGGAGCACGGAGTCAGGGGAAATATAGGAGCAGGCGGCGATGTAGAGGATTACATGGATCCGGATACCGGATTGCCGGTATACAGCCTGTACCGGAGAAATTCAAAAAGGCTGACCAGGGAAATGTTAGATCAGGTGGATGCCGTTGTATATGACATTCAGGATTTAGGGGTCAGATATTATACCTATATATCAACCATGATCTATGCACTGGAAGATTGCGCAAGGTTTGACAAGGAGCTTATTATCCTGGACCGCTGCAATCCTCTGGGGGATTTGGTGGAGGGCAACTGCTTAAAGCCCGGATTTGAAAGCTTTATAGGAGCATATCCTCTTTGCATGCGCTATGGCCTTACGGTAGGAGAACTGGCCCTTATGGTAAATGGAGAGAAAAACCTTGGCTGCCGGCTCACGGTAATTCCCTGTGAGGGCTGGAACCGGCATGCCATGCATCCGGAAACCGGTCATGTGTGGGTGATGCCCAGTCCGGCAATGCCAAGATATGAGACTGCCCTTGTGTATGCAGGTGCCTGCCTTTTTGAAGGAACAAATATTTCAGAGGGAAGGGGAACTGCGGCGCCTTTTGAAATCATCGGCGCGCCATTTATAGAAGCAGGAAAGCTTGTGAAATATATGACAAAGAAAAAGCTTCCCGGCGTATTGTTTTCTCCGGCCTATTTCACTCCGTATTTTTCAAAGTTTAAGGGAGAAGCCTGTGAGGGAATCCATATTCACGTTACGGACAGCCGGGCTTTCCGTTCCGCGCTTTGCGGATTGGAGCTTCTTGATGCCATCCGGACCATTTATGAAGACAGCTTTGCATTTCTTGATCCTCATGAGGGAAGCACCAGGCCAATGGAAGATCTTTTGTTAGGATCGGATCAGCTGACAGGGAAAACAGCTTCAAAAGAGGAACTGCTGGCTGAATTTGAAAGGGATGCGGCAGCATTTTCTGAACGCAAAAAAGCATTTCATCTATATAAATGAAAGGGGGGAAAGGAGCATGAGGGAAAAGACATTAAAACAAAAGATCGGACAGATGATCGTAGCCGGTTTTCCTGCCGGGGAATTAAGTAAAGATATGATACGCCTGGTAAGAGAGCATCAAGTGGGAAACGTTATCTTATTTTCCCATAACATTGAAAGCAGAGACCAGCTGAAGGGACTTTGTGACTCCATTCAAAGGCTGATAAAGGAAGAAACAGGAGAGTATGCCTTTATTACCATTGACCAGGAGGGGGGAGTAGTAAGAAGACTTCCGGAAGGATCGGTCAATATACCGGGAGCAATGGCTCTTGCACAGACCGGGGATAAGGAACATGCATACGAGGCGGCACTCCTTACCGGACAGGAATTAAGAGAGCTGGGGATCAATTTCAATCTTGCTCCGGTTCTGGACATCAATAACAATCCCCACAATCCGGTGATCGGTGTGCGAAGCTTTGGACCGGACAGTGCCGTGGTGACTGAATACGGCTGTGAGATGGTGAAAGGGTATCTGGATTCCGGGATCATGTGCTCTGTAAAGCATTTTCCGGGACACGGGGATACGGCAGTGGATTCCCATCTTTCCCTGCCCTGCATCCAAAAATCCTATGAGGAGCTGGAACAGGAAGAACTGATTCCGTTTAAAGAGGCATTCCGGCATGGAGCTGCGGCTGTGACCCTTGCCCACATTCTGTTTCCAAGAATTGAAAAAGAAAATTTACCGGTAACCATGTCGGAAACCATGATCCAGGGAATTTTAAGAAACAGGCTGGGCTTTCAGGGACTGGTGATTTCAGACTGCCTGGAAATGAATGCCATCAAAGAATATTTTGGTACTGCGTTGGGGGCTAAAAAGGCCATTATGGCAGGAGTTGATCTCCTATTCATTTCCCATACGGCGGATCTTGCGGCAGAAGCGGCAAGGGAAATAGAAAAGGCGGTGGAATCCGGTGAGATCCCCATGTCCCGGATTGACGATGCCGTGGAACGGATCCTGGCATATAAAAGAAGATATGGGTCAACCAATACAGATATTGGAAAGAAATCCCAGAAGGATCCGGGTAAGTTTGTAAAGTCACTGTATCGTGACAGCATACGGTTTACCAACCGGGGAAAAGGTTATTGCCATCTGCTGGGAGAAAATCCTGTATTTTTAAGCTGTTATGCTTATCGTTCCACACTGGCCTCCAGCCGTGTAATGGAGGATCTGCTGTTTGCCTCATTTATGCAGGAAAGGTTTGGAGGAGATTCCTATTCATTTTCCATAGATCCGGATACCGGGGAGATAAACGGAATACTGGAAAAAGTAAAAAGTAAAGGATATACGGACCTTGTGCTGGGCACCTACAACGGGCATTTAAACCGTGGACAGAGTGTCCTTGCAAAAGAACTGGAAAAATTAGAGATCCCCATGGTTATGGCAGCGTTCCGGAATCCCTATGATCTGGATGAAGTCGGTGATGAAGTCGATAAAATAGCTGCATATGAATACAGCAGGCAATCCTTTGAGGCGGTGGTTCCGCTGCTGAAAACAGTGCGGCTGTAAAAAGGATAATTCTATGAGGCTGCATAGGGCGCGTTTAAAATAATTCTTTCTCATTTCTGCACCTCTGCCAGAGGAATGAGGCGGAGGTGATCAGGGATGAGATGCAAAAAAGAATGAAAATCACATCTGTAATATCATTATTCAGAAAATTCATTCTGGGATTCAGCTGGTCTAAGACCCAAAGCGTGCCCATAAACAGGGCAAGTATAAGGGTCAAATGAGGCCATAGGAATGTATGCCATCTTTTCATTGTATGGAAGCTTCCTTTCTAATGTAGATGATATCGCTGATGGAACGTCCTCCGTCTGCCGGTTGATTTATGTAATTACCCTGATATACCATGGCAGAGGATTTGCCTCCGTCCAGATTATAGGCAAGAGTACAATTCTCATAGGCCATAATCTGCGCCAGCTCACTCATGGTAGCGCCCTTGGAATATCCGGGATTGCGGCCATCCACAAGTACGAATTTATAATGTCCCGGTGAAACATAACCAATGGCGCACCGGGGATTCCTGTTGTTTAAATAAGAGGTGGTCTGGAAGGAATCCCTGACATTGCCTTGATTCAATAAGGAAGGCCCAAAGTTCCAGGCCTGCCATACATCCGATTCCATAATCTGTTCCTGATCAAATTCCTCCGGTGTATAAATTTTCATGGTTCCATCCAGGAATAAGATACATATTTCTGCGTCATTGGTATCTGAACGGTATAGGATCCCGTTTCTTATTACAATTCCTGTCTCATTATTTCCGTAAGAATCACCTGATATGGCCAGCATTGCGTTGTTGTCCTCTGCCATTTGAAGTGTGGATTCCCTTAAGTTTTTGCCAAAAACTCCTTGGGCAAAAGCTGTTTTCAGCTGCCCGGTGGAAGAAAGATAAATATCTGCGGTGTAATATGTGATCTTATCATTCCCTTCTCCCAGTTCACTTTTTACGATATTTAGCTGCAGGCCATTATTTTTGTATTCTGCCAGAACCGTATCTGCTTTATCGGTAAACACTAAGCTGCTGTTTTCTGAGGCAATGGATTTTGTGTCGGTATTGCCGCTTTCCCGGCGGGACCTTCCTTTTTTAGGAGAGGTTTGATCCTGGGATTCAGGCAGTTCAAAAGTCTGTTTTTCTGCCGATTCCTCGCTGACCATGTTCCTGCCGGTGTTGTCTTCTTTGCGCGGAAGAATGTAAAAGTACAGGAGAAAGATAAAAATCAAAAGAAGAGCCGAAAGGAAATCGATCAATATATATTTTATAAATCTTTTTTTATTCATGAGAAATATCCTCTAAGTAAACATCTCGTGCCAATGTCAGGTTTAGATCTGCAGGACCCGGCGAAACAGGAATGTACGAAGTCATTCAGTCAGCCGGTTATTTTCAAAAGATTTGGTCAGGAAGGACCGCCTGCAGAATGCATGCAGGCGGAATACGGTTAATTCATGATGCTGATACCGGAAACAGTATCTCCATCCAATGTAATGCGAACCACAGTGTCTACGGTCAGATCAGAAACAGATGCACTTTCTTGTTCCATGCCTTTCGTAATGACAGCAGAATCAGGAATGGTGTAGGTTTTGGCTTCCCCGTCAAAGTTCATTTCCAGTTTCCTTTTTTCCCTTTCTGCGGAACCTGCCTGCCCGCTGTTATCTGCCGGCTTTTCAGGAAGGGAGGCATTTTCCTCTGGTTTTTCAGGAAGGGTCATTCCATCTGCAGGTTTTTCAGGGGGAGTTATTCCATCTGCAGATTTTTCCGGCGGAGCCGTGCCGTTATTCCTGCTATCCTGATCCGGGGCACCGTCTGGTTTTTCCCCTTTGTCTGCAAGAATTACCGTTATGGTCCGGTTATCAACGGAAGTGATTTTAGCCAGGATGCCGGTGTCTTTTGGAGGCTGCTCCTGTTGCTTTTCAGTCTGGGCTGCCGCCGCGGTGGTAGCATAGCTGTTCATGCTGCAGCCGGTGAGAGCCAGGATGCAGATGCCAGCACATAACAAGTTTTTTCCATTCTTTCTCAAGCTTTTCACACCTTTCAAGATTTTGATTTCAGATAGGATATATCTGATGGGGTTGATTATAGCGCACGTTACTTAAAAAGAACTGAAATATTTATATGAATTTATCCTTGGATTTTTCAGGAACATTTCAGTGACGGCAGGTATACTGCGGTTAAAAGTAAAATAAAAGAGGAAGATCATGAAAGAAGAGAAGGGCAAGATTATTATACCTGCATATGAACCGGATGAACGGCTGATACAGCTGATAAAAGAACTGTGTAAGAAGTCTGATGCAAAGCTGTTTGTGGTAAATGATGGAAGCAGCAGGGAGTCAGAAGGTTTTTTTCTGGAGTGTGAGTCCTATGCCACCGTGTTGAGCCATGACCGGAATTACGGCAAAGGAAAGGCAGTAAAAACGGCGCTGGAATACATAATGGAGCAGGATCAGAAAGGTGAAATTGTCATTGCAGATGCAGACGGTCAGCACAAAGTCCATGACATTCTTTATTTATTAAAGAAAGGCACTGAGAATAAAGACTCTCTTTTGCTTGGAAGCCGCAGCTTTCACGGGAACATCCCCTTGAAAAGCAGATTGGGAAATAAGATCACAAGGGAAGTGTTCCGGATTTTGTCAGGGAAATGGCTAAAGGATACCCAGACAGGTCTGCGGGCTTTTGACAGCGGCATGATTCCCAGGCTTTTAGCAGTTCCTGGTGAACGGTACGAATACGAAACCAATGTATTGCTGATGTGTGTAAAGGAGAAAATTGATGTTATGGAAGTTCCTGTTGAAACCGTTTATTTAGATGGAAACAAGTCTTCTCATTTCCGGGTATTAAACGATTCGGTGAGAATTTATGTGGACCTGCTGAAATTTGCAGCTTCTTCATTTATAAGCTTTTGTGCAGACTTTCTGATTTACAGTCTTATGCTTTATGCAGCCGCAGCACTTCATCTGTCTTTTGCGGAAGCGGTCTGCAATGTTTTGGCACGTATGGGAAGTGCAGTTCTAAATTATCATCTGAACAGACGGTATGTGTTTGAAGCGCAGGGAGTCTCCAGCCGCTTTGCGGTAAAATACGCGGTGCTGGCATCAGCGGTTTTGCTGGTGAATACCGTCCTGCTTGTATGGTTGGTGAAAAGCAAAGGAATCAATGGCTGGGCGGCCAAAGCCGCAGTGGAGGCCGGTATGTTTATTGGAAACTTTCTGGTACAGAAGCTTTTGATTTTCAGTAAAAAAGAGAAGGTGAATCAATAGAATATTATTCCGGCCTTTTCTGACTCATAATAAATCCGTCCGTATCTGCAAAGAATCTTAACGCGTATCGTCACATTCTGGATATTTTCCCGTACTATATAAACATTCTTTATGTTGATCCTAAATGAGGTAACAAGGGGCGGAAGTATGTTATGAAATAATTGTTACTTTCTGCGTAGTATGATAAAATGTTTTCATCAACAGAAGGAGGGATCGTTATGAAACGATTGGAAACAGACCTTCATCTCCATTTGGACGGCTCTTTATCCATTGATACGGTAAAGCTGCTTGCGGCCCAGATCGGATATGATTTTGAAGGACAGGGCGGAAGGGAAAGCCTGGTTGCAGGAGAAAACTGTGAGAGCCTGGTGGATTATTTAAAATGCTTTGATTTACCGGGGATGCTGCTTCAGACAGAAGAAGCCCTGGAACTGGCTTCCTGTGATTTAACGGAGCGTTTGGCTTCCCAGGGGCTAATCTTAAGTGAGATCCGCTTTGCTCCCCAGCTTCATATGGGAAAGGGTCTGACAAAGGAAAAGGCGGTGGAAGCGGTCATAAGAGGCGTAAAGAGAGGCGCAGGCAAGTCCCGGATAAAAGCAGGGATCCTTCTATGCTCTATGGTCAACGGGTCTGACCGGGAAAATGAGGAGACCTTTGAACTGGCCCGGGCTTATCTTGGAAAGGGCGTTGTGGGTCTGGATCTTGCAGGTCCGGAAGGGCTGATCCCCATGGAACATTTTGAGCCTCTTTTTAAGGCGGCCGGGCGGAAGGGAATTCCATTTACCATCCACGCGGGAGAGTGCGGTGATTATGAAAATATCATAAAGGCGGTCCATTACGGGGCAAAAAGGATTGGGCACGGATGTGCAGCAATCCGGTCGGAGGCATGTATGGACCTTTTAAAAAAGGAAAAGATTACCTTAGAGATGTGTGTTGTCAGCAACCTTCAGACAAAGGCAGTTCCCTCCATAGAGGAGCATCCGTTAAAGGCCTTTTATGACAGGGGAATCCGGGTTACCTATAACACGGATAATATGACTGTTTCAGATACAACACTGGAAAAGGAAGCAGAACTCATTAAGAAATACATGGGCTTTACTGAGGCAGATCTAAGACAGATGAACCGGTACGCCCTGGAAAGCGCCTTCTTGGAAGAAGGAGAAAAAGAAAAAATAATTGCATTTTTCGACAATAATAATTATAATGAATGATAACTACGTTTAAAAGCAGGTGAAAACCAGGAATGCTACAAAAAAAGGTGACGGCAAATGGCAGATAATCCTAAAATGGAAAAGAATAATATAGAAGCTTTGGAAAAAGAGCGCCCGGAGAAGCGGAAGGTGGATATTGACCTGGAAGCTCCGGCTGATTTTACCAGCCCGGACGCGCTTTATGAAGAGCTGGTCCACAGTATAAGGAGATATCACCCTTCCGATGATATTTCCATGATAGAAAAAGCATATCATATTGCGGATGAAGCGCATAAGGACCAAAGGCGCAAATCGGGTGAACCTTATATCATTCACCCTCTTTGTGTTGCCATTATTCTTGCTGATTTAGAAATGGATAAGGAGACCATTGCCGCCGGGATCCTTCATGATGTGGTAGAGGACACCATTATGTCCCTGGATGAGCTGAAAGGGGAATTCGGGGAAGAGGTGGCCCTTTTAGTTGATGGCGTCACAAAACTGACCCAGATATCCTGGTCCATGGATAAGATGGAGATACAGGCCGAGAACTTACGGAAAATGTTCTTAGCCATGGCAAAGGATATCCGCGTGATTATCATCAAGCTGGCGGACCGGCTCCACAACATGCGGACGCTTCAGTACATGAAACCGGAAAAACAGAAGGAAAAGGCAAAGGAGACCATGGAAATCTATGCTCCAATTGCCCACCGCCTTGGTATTTCCAAGATCAAGATCGAGCTTGATGATCTGTCTTTAAGATATCTGCAGCCGGAGATCTATTACGAGCTGGCGGAAAAAATATCACTGAAAAAGGATGCAAGGGAAACATTTGTAAAGAGTATTGTGGATGAGGTACAGGACCACTTAAAAACCGGCGGGATTGAAGCCAGGGTGGATGGCCGTGTAAAGCACTTTTTCAGCATTTATAAGAAAATGGTGAACCAGAACAAGACCCTGGACCAGATTTACGACCTATTTGCGGTGCGTATCATCGTGGACAGTGTAAAGGACTGTTACGCTGCCCTTGGGGTGATCCATGAGATGTATAAGCCCATTCCGGGCCGTTTCAAGGATTATATCGCAATGCCAAAGCCCAATATGTACCAGTCCCTTCATACCACACTCATTGGAAACAACGGGCAGCCCTTTGAGATACAGATCCGTACTTATGAAATGCACCGTACCGCAGAATACGGTATCGCAGCTCACTGGAAGTATAAGGAAAGCGGAAGCGGACAGGTGGCGGCTGGCAAGGAAGAAGAGAAGTTGAGCTGGCTGCGTCAGATTCTGGAATGGCAGAAGGACATGTCCGATAACAAAGAATTCCTGAATATGGTAAAGGGTGATTTGGATCTGTTCTCTGACAGTGTTTACTGCTTTACTCCCTCTGGAGATGTGAAAAATCTTCCCGTCGGTTCCACACCCATTGATTTTGCATACTCCATCCACAGTGCAGTCGGCAACAAGATGGTGGGAGCCAGGGTCAACGGAAAATTAGTGAATATTGAATACGTGATCGAGAACGGTGACCAGGTGGAGGTCATCACCTCCCAGAACAGCAGGGGCCCCAGCCGGGACTGGCTGAATATGGTGAAGAGCACCCAGGCCAAGAATAAGATCAATCAGTGGTTTAAAACCGAGCTGAAAGAAGATAACATCCTTCGCGGCAAGGAAATGGTGGACCGCTACTGCAAGACAAAGGGGATCAATTATCCTGAAATCAACAAGCCGGAGTACCAGGAAAAGGTCATGAAACGCTATGCCTTCCGCGACTGGGAATCCGTCCTTGCATCCATCGGACACGGGGGCCTAAAAGAGGGTCAGGTCATCAATAAGATGGTGGATGAACGGAATAAGAAGCTTAAGAAGGACGTTACGGACAACAGCATTTTAAATGATATTGAGGACATGAGCAGCAGGCTGCCTGTGAAGAGGCGTTCCGGCAGCGGAATCGTTGTAAAGGGAATCCATGATCTTGCGGTTCGTTTTTCCAAATGCTGCAGCCCGGTGCCAGGAGATGAAATCGTTGGCTTTGTGACCAGGGGACGGGGAATTTCTATCCACAGGACAGACTGCATCAACGTCTTAAATCTGCCGGAGGACGAACGGAACCGTCTCATTGACGCGGAATGGCAGCAGGCGGAGGGAGACGACACCAAGGAGCGGTATTCCACGGAAATCAAGATATTTGCAAATAACAGGATCGGCATGTTTGTTGACATATCCAAGGTTTTCACAGAGAGGCAGATCGACATAACCTCCATGAACTCCAGGACCAACAAGCAGGGCAAGGCGACCATTACCATGACCTTTGATACCCATGGCGTGGAAGAGCTGGGAAAGCTGGTCGATAAGCTGAGACAAATCGAAGGGGTCATAGACATTGAGAGGACTGCGGGATAACGCAGTTTTCTCTTTGTCTGAACCGGATCCGGATAAATTCATTAGGAGGCAAGTTATGAGTGATTTCAGAATAAAGGCTTACCAGGTAGGCCAGCTTGGGACCAACTGCTATGTGATGTACCGGGAGTCACTTAAAAAAGCGGTGATCGTGGACCCGGGCGGAGACGGGGCCTATATCCTGGACATGTGCAGGGAGCTTTCCCTGGCACCGGAGGCTATTTTACTGACCCATGGTCACTTTGACCACATTCTGGCTGTGAAAGATATAAAAGAGGCATTTCCTGAGGTGAAGATTTATGCCGGACAGCAGGAAAAAGGGCTGCTGGAAGATCCTGCCGTTAATTTGTCCTCTTCTTTTGGCAGGGCCTGCACGGTCAGTGCAGACGAATATGCAGAGGATGGAGCCAGCCTCTCCATTGGAGGAATCACCTTTCAGGTTTTGTTTACCCCCGGCCATACCTCAGGTTCGGTCTGTTATCTGGTCCAACCGGAAAGCGTTCTGATCAGCGGGGATACTCTCTTTTTAAGGTCCTTGGGAAGAACAGACTTTCCTACGGGAAATCAGTCCATGATCTTAAGCTCCATCAGGGAACGGCTTTTTGCACTGCCGGAGGATACCATGGTTTATCCGGGTCATGGGGGTGTGACCACCATCGGTCATGAGAAGGTGCATAATCCGGCAGCATTATACAGAGGATAGGAAGGAAGCATTAAGAGGAAAAGACATGATAGGATTAATATTAGACGACCAATCCTTTGAACAGGATATCAGGGAGCTTTTGATGGCCTTTTATCCCGGAGAGAGCTTTGTCCATAAAGAAATCCAGGAGGAAGCCTGCCGCCTTCTTGTGCGGGGAGAGACAGGGGAAGCTGCCTTTCAGCTGACTATCCGGGATTTTGAGAGAGGGATCACAAGGTCAGCCTCCGCCCAGGTGGATTTTTCCGACCGCTTTGATACCAAGAACCGGATCAAGCGGATGCTTTACGGCATGGTCCGGGAGCTTACGGAGAACTCTCTGCCCTGGGGGACTTTAACAGGCATCCGGCCGACCAAAATAGCCATGACAAAACTTTCTGAAGGATATTCGGAAAATGAAGTCCGCAGATACATGAAGGATACTTATTTGACCAGTGATGAAAAAGTGGATTTGAGCCTGGAGATTGCCGTGCGGGAGATGAAACTCATTTCTGCCATTGATTACAGCTGCGGCTACAGCTTATATATAGGCATTCCCTTTTGCCCAACCACTTGCCTTTACTGCTCCTTTACTTCCTTTCCCATCGGACAATGGGAAAAGCGTATGGAACAGTATCTGGAAGCATTATTTAAGGAAATGGATTATACTGCAGGGAAAATGGCAGGAAGGACCCTGGATACGGTCTACATCGGCGGAGGTACGCCTACTTCCCTTTCCCCTGCTCATTTAGATAAACTCATAAGCAGACTGAAAACCACCTTTGATTTTACCTGGGTCAAGGAGTTTACTGTGGAAGCAGGACGCCCGGACAGCATTACCATAGAAAAGCTTCAGGTTTTAAAAGCCCACGGCGTGACACGCATATCCATTAATCCTCAGACCATGAAGCAGGAAACCCTGGATCTCATCGGCCGCCGCCACACCGTGGATATGGTAAAGGACCGGTATTCCATGGCCAGGTCCTTAGGCTTTGACAATATCAACATGGACTTGATCATCGGCCTGCCGGAAGAGGATATGGAGGATGTGACCCGCACCATGGAGGAAATTAAGGCCCTGGGGCCGGATGGGATCACCGTCCATTCTCTTGCCATTAAGCGTGCGGCCCGCTTAAACATGTTTAAGGAACAGTACGGGGATCTAAAGATCACCAATACTCAGGAAATGATCGATTTAACTGCAGCCTATGCCAGGGGCATGGGACAGGAGCCATATTATCTGTACCGCCAGAAGAACATGGCAGGCAATTTTGAAAACGTGGGCTATTCCCTTCCAGGCAAAGCCTGTATCTATAATATTTTGATCATGGAAGAAAAGCAGACCATTGCTGCCTGCGGGGCAGGAACCACCACCAAGGTGGTATTTCCCTCTGAAAACCGTCTGGAACGGGTGGAAAATGTCAAAGATGTGGAACAGTATATTGCAAGAATCGACGAAATGCTGGAAAGAAAAGAAAAAATGCTTGCAAAATTGGAAATGTAATTTACAATAGAGGCATGATTTGTTTAAGGAAACCCGATGGACTTCCCTACAAAATTAAGAAAATAACGGAGTGAACGAAATGGCATTAAAAAAGAAACCGGTTACCGGAATGAAGGATATTCTTCCTGCCGAGATGCAGGTGCGGGAATATGTTATGAACCAGATACGTGAAACCTATGGCGGCTTCGGCTTTCATTCCATCGAGACTCCCTGCGTGGAGCACATCGAGAACCTGACCAGCAAACAGGGCGGGGACAATGAAAAGCTGATCTTCAAAATCATGAAGCGGGGAGAAAAGCTGAATCTGGAGACAGCACAGGCGGAAAATGATCTGGTTGACAGCGGTCTCCGGTATGATTTGACCGTTCCCTTATCCAGATATTATTCCAACAATGCGGCGTCTCTTCCTGCGCCCTTTAAATCCCTTCAGATGGGAAGTGTATGGAGAGCGGACCGTCCCCAGAAGGGACGTTTCAGACAGTTTGTCCAGTGCGATATCGACATCCTGGGAGATTCCACCAGGCTTGCGGAGATCGAACTCATCCTTGCCACCACCACTTTGCTTGGAAAGATCGGCTTTAAGGGATATACCGTAAGGATCAACGACCGGAATATTTTAAAGGGAATGGCTGCTTTCTGCGGCTTCCCGGAAGAGGCTTATGACCAGGTGTTTATCATTCTGGATAAAATGGACAAGATCGGAAGCGAAGGCGTTGCAAAGGAGCTGGCGGAAGCAGGGTATGACGAGGAAAATATCAAAAAGTATTTATCCCTTTTTGAAGCGTCAACTCCGGATGCTGCCGGAGTCCGCGACCTGGGCGCGACCTTAAAGGATGTGATGGATCAGGAGCGGGCAGAGAACCTGGCGGCGATTATTGACAGCGTGGGCCAGATCTCCACCAGCCAGTTCCACATCGTCTTTGATCCTACTTTGGTGAGAGGGATGTCCTATTACACCGGAACCATTTTTGAGATCCAGGTAGACGGTTTCCCAGGCTCTGTAGGCGGCGGCGGCCGTTACGATAAGATGATCGGAAAGTTCACCGGCATGGATACACCTGCCTGCGGCTTTTCCATTGGATTTGAGCGTATCATCACCATCCTGATGGAGGAAGGCTTCACGGTTCCAGGAAAAGAAGACAAGGTGGCATTCCTGATTGAAAAGGGCGCGGGCGGTGATGTGATGAACGGAGCCATCAAAGAGGCTATGGAAGAACGGGCAAAAGGTGTGACCGTTCTTGTTTCCCAGATGAATAAAAATAAAAAATTTCAGAAAGAAAGCCTTCAGAAGGAAGGATATACAATATTTAAGGAATTCTATAAAGACACGCTTAAGTAAACAGATAGGAGGAACGCCCAAAAGTATGGGCAGGAAAGAGGAAATTATGGCAGAATCAATGTTAGGCTTAAAAAGATCCCATAGATGTACAGAGGTTACAAAAGCCAATGTGGGCAGTGAAGTCACGATTATGGGCTGGGTTCAGAAAAGCAGGAATAAGGGAGGGATCATTTTCGTTGATTTAAGAGACCGTTCCGGGATCCTGCAGATCATTTTTGAGGAAAGCGACTGCGGAGCGGAAAGCTTTGCAAAGGCTGAGAAATTAAGGAGTGAGTTTGTCATCGCGGTGACAGGTGAAGTGGAAACAAGAGCAGGCGGCGTTAACGAGAACCTGGCAACAGGTGAAATTGAAGTGCGGGCAAAGAGCTTGAGGATCCTTTCCGAATCTGAAACACCTCCCTTTCCCATTGAAGAGAACAGCAAGACAAAGGAAGAACTGCGGTTAAAATACCGTTATTTAGATCTTAGAAGACCGGATATCCAGAGAAACATCAGAGTGAGAAGTCAGGTCGCTACCTTAACTAGAGCATTTTTAGCGGAAGAGGGATTTTTGGAGATCGAAACACCGACCCTCATTAAGAGCACGCCGGAAGGCGCCAGGGATTATCTGGTTCCAAGCCGTGTCCACCCAGGCTCTTTTTATGCACTTCCCCAGTCTCCCCAGCTTTTTAAGCAGCTGCTCATGTGTTCCGGCTATGACCGGTATTTCCAGTTAGCCAGATGCTACCGTGATGAGGATTTACGTGCCGACAGGCAGCCGGAATTTACCCAGATCGACATGGAGCTGTCCTTTGTGGATGTAGAGGATGTGCTGGAGGTCAATGAAAGGCTGATAAAGAAATTATTTAAAGATATCTGCAATTTTGATGTCCAGCTTCCTCTTACCAGAATGACCTGGAGAGAAGCCATGGACCGCTTTGGTTCCGACAAGCCGGATATGCGTTTCGGGATGGAGCTTAAAAATGTTTCTGAGGTGGTAAAGGATACGGAATTTGCTGTATTCAAAGGAGCATTGGAAAACGGCGGTTCTGTCCGGGGCATCAATGCCGAAGGACAGGGAGCCATGCCCCGTAAGAAAATCGATGGCCTGGTAGAATACGCAAAAGGCTTTGGAGCAAAGGGCCTGGCTTATCTGGCTGTAAATGAGGACGGAACCTATAAATGCTCCTTTGCAAAATTCATGACAGAGGAAGAGCTTCACGTTCTGGCGGAGGCAATGGGAGCAAAGCCGGGAGACTTGCTTTTATTCGCAGCAGACCGTGACAAGGTGGTATTTGACGTATTAGGCAACTTAAGGCTGGAGCTGGCAAGACAGCTTGATCTTCTGAAAAAGGATAACTTTAAGTTCTTATGGGTAACGGAATTCCCGCTGCTGGAGTATTCCGAGGAGCAGGAACGCTTTACCGCCATGCACCACCCATTTACCATGCCAATGGATGAAGACTGGGCGCTTATTGACAGCGATCCGGGCGCTGTCCGTGCAAAGGCATATGATATCGTGTTAAACGGAACAGAGCTGGGCGGCGGTTCTGTCCGTATCCATCAGAGTGATATCCAGTCCAGGATGTTTGAAGTGCTGGGCTTTACAAAGGAACAGGCTAAGGATCAGTTCGGTTTCCTCTTAGATGCGTTTAAATACGGCGTTCCGCCTCACGCAGGACTTGCTTACGGCCTGGACCGGGTGGTCATGCTGATGGTAGGCGCAGACAGCATCAGGGATGTAATTGCATTCCCAAAGGTAAAAGACGCTTCCTGCCTTATGACAGAAGCTCCTGCAGATGTGGATCCAAAACAGCTTGTGGAGCTGGGAATAGAAATCAGTGAAGAAACGGAATAAATGAGTCATGAGGGATGTCTCTCTGCCTAAAATGTCAGTTTAAGGCGGATGGACATCCTTTTTTTGTATTTATGTCGATTAAACCAATAAAAGAGCCTGATAAAGTGAAGAAACAACTAAAAAATATCGAAAAAATTATATGCTGATTTTACATTTATCTGATATAATAGAGAAAAATGTATTTTCAAAAGGAGGGTATTAAAAATGATAGGTAGTAAGAAAAGAAGGTTTCTGTCACTATGGCTGGCTCTGCTCATGGTCATATCCCTGACAACGGGCATATCCTTTTCGTCTCTGGCGGCAGACCAGGATATCGTGGTTCTCTACACCAATGATGTCCATTGCGGAGTCGACGGCAACATAGGATATGCGGGACTTGCTCTCTATAAAAAAGAGATGCAGGCCCAGACTCCTTATGTAACTCTGGTTGATAATGGAGATGCCATTCAGGGCGCGCCGATCGGAACTCTGTCAGACGGAGGATATCTGATTGATATTATGAACAAAGTCGGTTATGACTTTGCGGTGCCGGGCAACCATGAGTTTGACTATGGGATGCCCCGTTTTCTGGAACTGGCAGGAAAGTTAAGCTGCGGCTACTATTCCAGCAATTTCATGGATTTAAGGACAGGCTCCGCAGTATTTGCACCTTATAAGATTTTTACATACGGAGATACGAAGGTCGCGTTTGTGGGAGCAACCACGCCGGAAAGCTTTACCAAATCCACACCGGCTTATTTCCAGGATGGAAACGGAAATTACATTTACGGCTTTTGTGAAGATGAAAGCGGACAAAAACTCTATACACAGATCCAGTCATCGGTAGACAGCGCCAAGGCAGAAGGGGCTGCTTATGTGATTTTGGTAGGCCATTTAGGCGAAAACGGCACAACAGACCGTTGGACCTCTGACAGCGTGATCAAGAATACCACCGGCATTGATGTGTTGATTGACGGCCATTCCCATGAAGCATATGGAAAGTACGTAAAAAATAAGGATGGCCAGGACGTGCTTCTCACCCAGACAGGAACAAAGTTAGAGAACATCGGAAAGCTGACACTCCGCACCGACGGAACCATTACCAGCGAACTGATTTCCCAGGTTCCGGCAGGAGCAGGCACCAGCGCATATACAGTAAAAAGCGGTGATTCCTTAAGCAGGATCGCAAAGAGAGAATTAGGATCTTATAACCGCTGGAAGGAAATTTATGAAGCAAACAGGGACAAGATCAAAGATCCAAATGTCCTTACTGTGGGAATCCAGCTGGTAATTCCGGGAAAGAGTGCTGTAACGGCTGACGGAAAGGCTGTTGACTATGATACAGATATGTTTATAAAGGCAATTCAGGCCCAGTACAATGAGACCTTAAAGACTGTGATCGGACATACGGATGTAGAGCTTACGGTCAATGACCCGGCAACAGGGGAACGTGCGGTCAGAAGTGCTGAGACAAACCTTGGGGACTTGTGCGCCGATGCATACCGTTATGTGCTTGGAGCAGATATCGGCCTTTCCAACGGCGGCGGTGTAAGAGCCAGCATAAAGGCCGGCAACATTACTTATAATGATACCCTTACCGTATTCCCATTCGGCAACATGGGCTGCGTTGTGGAAGCAACCGGCCAGCAGATCAAGGATGCCCTGGAAATGGCTTCCCGTAACTGCCCGAAGGAAAACGGCGGTTTCCTTCAGGTATCCGGAATTACCTATACCATTGATACCTCCAAGGCACCCAACGTGGAGGTAGATGAAAAGGGTAATTTTATAAAAGTGACCGGAGCATACCGGGTAACTGATATCATGGTGGGCGGCGCTCCTCTTGATGTGAACAAGACTTATACCGTAGCCTCTCATAATTACATGTTAAAGTCAGGCGGCGACGGAATGACCATGTTTAAGGGAAGCAAGGTAATCCTTGATGATGTTCTGGCTGATGTGGATCTGCTTTCCGCTTATATCCGCAGCAACTTAGGCGGCAATGTAGGCGCTGATTATGCAAATCCTGCAGGTCAGGGCAGAATCACCATTAAATAATGAGATAAAAGAAATGCAGCCTGCCCGGTAACGAGGGCAGGCTTTTCCATTGCTTCTTTTGAAGGAGGATGATACACTGATAGACAGAAACAAGTATAGATAAAGGATTAGGAGATTGATATTATGTTGTTAAAGAACCCGCAGACCCGTTTTGAGGAAATATACCGAATTTACAAGGAATCATTTCCTGACATTGAGCGCCGGACCAAAGACGATCAGAAAAGGGTTTTCGGTGATCCCTGTTATGGAGTCCGAGTTATAGAAGAGGAAGGAAAGATTCTGGCGTTTCTGGGATACTGGGATCTTCCCTCCTGTGTCTTTTTGGAGCATCTGGCAACAACGGAAGCATGCAGGGGAAAAGGGTATGGAAAACAGCTGGTACAGGAGGTCATGAGAGAAGGGAAAAAACCTGTGTTTTTGGAAATAGAGCCAATCACAGAGAAGGACCCTATGACCAGAAGCAGAGCCGGATTTTACGGCAGGCTGGGATTTCACACCAACACCTTTTACTATGAGCAGATGCCTTTAAAGCCTGGGGACAGACCCATCCCATTGTGGATCATGAGCTATGGAAAGCCTGTCACCGAGGAGGAGTTTAAGCCATATAAGAAGGAAATTTATGAAGTGGTATATGGCGTTGATGCGGAATAAAGGTTAAAGCGCAGCCAAAGACTGCCGCAGGAGCCGGTGTCATGCCGGCTTCAGACGGCAGGGAGAAAAGGAATCTGTGAAGAGATTTGGTTTTATTAAAATGCTGGAGGTTCAAATGAAGAACATTCCCAACTTAATCACCATATCAAGAATATTAGGAACTGCGGTTTTGCTGGTCCTGACACCATTTTCAGGTCAATTTTTTATTGTATATTTTTTGTGCGGTCTCAGTGATGTTTTAGACGGGATCATTGCCCGGAAAATGAATATGGTAAGCAAAAAGGGTCAGATTCTGGATAGCATTGCAGATGTTTTTATGGCTGCGGCTTTGTTGTTCTTATTTGTTCCCCGCTTTCAATTGCCTTTGTGGGGCATTTATTGGATCATTATTATTGCGGTCATCCGCCTGGCATCTTTGGTCATTGGTTTTATACGATACAGGCAGCCGGCCTTTTTGCATACGTATGCGAATAAAGCAACAGGGATCGCTTTGTTTTGTTTCCCGTTTTTATATATTGGATTAGGATTATACACAACAACTATTTTCGTTTGTTTTATTGCAAGCGTTTCAGCAGTAGAAGAGTTGATCATCAATGCTGTTTCTAAAAAGTTATGGAGAGATATTAAATCCATATTTTCTTTATGAAAATATACAAGATTCCCTCACGTTTCATTTAAAGTCAATTTACGGGCAAAACCCTAAGTCAGGCGTATTAAGCAAAGTTTCCATGGTATTTCTCATGAAATCATCATTAATAAAATATAAAATGCAAATTGATCTATGACAGGAGCCTTCAATGAAGCTGATAAAAGCCTCGGTTAAGCATTTTCATACGGTAAAATTTATAGTGAAAACTACAATTGAGACGGTATATCCTGATTATTATCCCAAAGGAGCCGTTGATTTTTTTCTTTGCCACCATTCTGATGAGGGGATTAAAAAAGCCATTATGGACGGAGGGGTGTACCTGATCCAGGATGATGACAGAATCATCGGTACCGGAAGCATCAATGGAAATGAAATAAGCAGACTGTTTGTATTACCCCAATATCAGGGCAATGGATTCGGAACGGCCATAATGGATGAACTGGAAAGAATCATTTTCAACCATCATTCCCAGATCGTATTAGATGCCTCTCTGCCTGCTTATGGAATGTATGTTCACAGAGGGTATATCCCTGTGGAATATCATAGGCTTAAAACGGAAAACGGCCATTACCTGTGCTATCATGTAATGAAGAAGCTGAGAAATTAATATTGTTTGATCTAAACAACCTGGAAGTACGCCCAGGCAAACATCTTTCAAGGGAAGAAATAAATCATTATTTTGCCGGTATTGATATAAAAATAAAAACTTATCTTTCGCAGTTAACGGATAATCAGCTGTTGGGTACTCCGCCTGATTGTGAATACAATCGTTTCACTTTGATTTTGGCCCAGTTCAGGCATTTACATAGCCATATGGGAATGATCATGGGTTTTATTATTGACGGCACAGGCCTATGGCCGAGAGTGTTGGGATTAGAGAATCCTTTTCCGATCGGAGAGTATAATAAATATTCGTAATTATTAAAACAAGAACAAAAAAACGTTTTGTTCGTAAGATTAAGTAAATTTAAGAAATTAGTGAGTCTTTTCGTTTTGATCGTTAAAAATCATGATCCATGGAAATATGAATTATTTATACCATGTAAAAACAGGGATTCAGGGGGAGCGGGATATGGCTGTTGCAGTTTTATCGGATATTCACAGCAACTACATTGCATTGGAAAGGTGCATTGAGCATGTATTATCAAAGGGTATAAAAACATTTATTTTTCTGGGCGATTATGTTGGTGAATTGGCCTATCCGGATAAAACCATGAAGAAAATTTATGAGCTGTCTGCTGATTATGAATGTTATTTCATCAAGGGAAATAAAGAAGATTATTGGATAAATTATCAAAATAACCGGTTTGTACCGTTGGACAACGATTCGACAACTGGTTGCTTGCTGTATGCGTATAAACATTTGTCCGAAAGAGACATGGATTTTTTTAAAGAGTTGCCAATATCCCAGAATATTACCATAGGAAATATGCCACAGATAACGATATGTCATGGCTCGCCTTACAAAACAAATCAAAAGCTGTTACCAGACGATGAGAAAACATTTGAGATCATGGAAAGGATGGATTCATCTCTTATATTATGCGGTCATACACATATCCAGGGTAAAATTGAGAACAAAGGAAAAATTGTATTGAATGCAGGATCTGTTGGGCTTCCCATGTATAGTGGGGGAAAATCGCAGTTTCTGCTTTTGCATGAAGTGGACAATCAGTGGAAAGAGGAATTTGTCAGCCTGGAATATGATCTGGAAAGTGCAATAAAAGAGATTCATACATCAGGGCTGGATAACCATGCGCCCTATTGGTGTATGGTTACTGAAAATTTATTGCGAAAGGGAAATGTATCACATAGTATGGTGCTGGAAAGGGCAATGTCATTATGCAATGATGAAACCGGAAATTGTATATGGCCCAATGTCCCGGAAAAGTATTGGAAACAGGCAGTGGAAGAAATTATTTGAAAATACTTTGCTTCCGTTGTGAAGCTGGCAGAAAACCATTGGCCCCAAATAAGGATCCTTCCATGAAATAAAGATTAAGGCTGCGCCGCTCCAATGGCTCCTGAAGGCCGTTTCTTCACAAGATAAGCTGCAGGATGCATATATTGAATCAGTAGAATAAAATAAGACGATTAATTATGCTTAAAGGAGTCGGTGGAAGTGAACCAATATAAAATTTGCGTATATGCAATCAGTAAAAACGAAGAACAGTTTGTGGATCGCTGGATGGATGCCGTATCTGAAGCCGATGCAGTCATTGTAACGGATACAGGCTCAACCGATCATACAGTTGAAAGGCTTCGGGAAAGAGGAGCCATCGTTTATGAAGAGACCATATCGCCGTGGAGGTTTGACACTGCCCGCAATGTGGCATTAAGTCATGTCCCCGAGGATGCTGATATCTGTGTTTCCAATGACTTAGACGAGGTTTTTGAGCCTGGATGGCGGCAGAAGCTGGAAGACTTATGGAAACCGGAACAAACCCGCGCACGATATTTATTTACATTTGCCTGCAACCCTGACGGCACACCACAAAAGCAGTATCCCATGGAAAAAATCCATAGCCGCCATGGCTACCGTTGGGTGCATCCGGTTCATGAGATCCTGGAATACAGCGGACCGGGCCTTGAAAAAATCACATGGATCAAGGGGCTTGTCTTAAATCATTATCCGGATTTGTCAAAACCAAGAAGCCAATATCTTCCCCTTTTGGAATTGTCGGTTCAGGAGAATCCCCTTGATGACAGGGCAACGTTCTGGCTTGGAAGAGAGTATGTGTATTATAAAAATTATGACAAGGGAATTGAAACACTGAAGAAGCACCTTTCCATTCCAACAGCTAAATGGAATGAGGAACGCAGTGCGTCTATGCGTTTTATTGCCAAATGTTATGAAGAAAAAGGAAATTTAAAAGAGGCCAGATTATGGCTCTTCCGGGCGCTGGCAGAATGCCCGGATGTAAGGGAACCATATCTTGCTCTGGTGAAATCAGGTTACAAGGAAAAAAACTGGCCCTTGGTTTATGCCATGGCGGAAAAGGGATTAGCTATCACGGAAAGCACAGGAAGCTATCTGGTTGATCCGGAGAGCTGGGGATATGCCTTATATGATTACAGCTCCATCAGCGCTTATAATATGGGCATGTATGAGAAAGCCGGAGAGTATGCCCGGAAGGCCCTGAGCATGGCCCCTGATAACAAAAGGCTGCAGAATAATCTGTTGACGGTTGAAGATAAGATCAAAAAACAGGAAAAAGCGGAGGGACACTCATGAAACTAAAAATTTGTGTTTATGCAATTTGCAAAAATGAGGTACAATTTGTAGATAAGTGGATGGACTCCATGAGTGAGGCTGATTTGATTGTAGTCACGGATACCGGCTCCGAGGATGGGACCGTTGAGAAACTGAGAGAACGTGGGGCGGTTGTATATGTGGATATAGTGAAGCCCTGGCGGTTTGATGTGGCACGGAATATTTCACTGGATCATGTTCCGGAAGATGCAGACATCTGCGTTTGTACGGACTTGGATGAGTTATTTGAGCCGGGCTGGCGGAACAAGCTGGAGGAGGCATGGCTTAATCATAAGCCGAAAAATCCCATGCCGGCCGCAAAATGGGGCAGATATCTTTATAACTGGAGCCTTAAGGAAGACGGGACTCCTGATATACAATTTTATTATTTTAAAGTGCATAGCCGGATGGGCTTCCGCTGGAAATGCCCTGTTCATGAATTTCTCCAATACACAGAAAAACTGCCCGTTGAAACCATATATATTGAGGGCATGGTTCTCAGTCATTACCCTGACCCAGATAAATCCCGCGGTTCTTATCTTCCCCTTTTGGAGCTTGCAGTAGAGGAGGCTCCGGAGGATGAGAGAATGCGGTATTATCTTGGCAGAGAATATATGTACAAGAGCCAATGGAAGAAATGCATTGAGACCCTTAAGGAATATCTTGCAATGCCTTCTGCCGTATGGAGCGATGAAAGATGTGCCGCAATGCGCTGGATTGCAAAATCCTGCTATAAAACAGGGTATTTGAAAGAGGCATACGCCTGGTATTATAAAGCCATTGCAGAAGTGCCTGATATACGCGACCACTATGTGGAGTTTTCTAAAATGTGCTATGAATTAAAAGACTGGTCAATGACGTATTTCCTGACAAAAGAAGCTTTAAAAATAAAAGAGAAATCAAAAACTTTTGTCAATATGGGGTATTCCTGGGACTATACCCCGGATGATTATTGCTCCATAGCTGCCTTTTGGCTGGGCATGACGAAGGAATCCCTGGAACATGCAAAGAGTGCCCTTCAATATGATCCCCATAATGAACGGCTGAAAAACAATTATAATATCATTGCCGCCAAATGGAATCTGAACAATTAAGGGATTTTTTACCGCCAGCCAATGATCGGCTGGCGGTATTTTTCGTTTGCCTGTAAGGGCGGATTCTGATGAGGTAATATCCTGTGTTCCGCAAGCTTCAGTCAGATATTCCCCATTTCTATGGTTATTTTTTGGCATAGGCCTTTTTTATGGCTGTTAAAAAGTACTGTTCATCCTGCGCTCCGGACACCGCATATTCTCCGTCAATGATAAAGTACGGAATGCTATTAATTCCAAGCCGGCGGGCTGCGGCTTCATCCTCTTGCAACCCTTTTTTCAACGTGCCGCGTTCAAGTTCACGTTTTAGCGGAAGAACATTCAGCCCAACTTCCTCCGCAATTTGCAAAAGTGCCGTTTCATCGCCAATGTCCATGCCTTCTTCAAAATAGGCTTTAAAGTACCGCTTGATCAAGGTACCTTCCTTTTGGAATCTTTTGGCGTACTGCATAATCTGGTGGGCTAATTCCGAGGTGTTAAGTTTTACACGGTCAAAATCGTAGTGAAGGCCTGCTTCGTTTCCTGCTTCGGCAATCCTGGCATTGTTTGCCTTGGCCTGAGCATAACTGATGTGGTATTTCTCCGCAACGACCTGATGAATATCCTTGTCTTTTGTATGTACGCCTGACTTATGCAGCTGAAAGCTTCGGAAAACCAGTTCCACATCCTCCTTGTGCTCAAATTCTGCCAAGGCCTTTTCAAACTTTATCTCACCCAAATAACAGAAGGGGCAGACAAAATCAATCCATATCTCTACTTTCATTAAAAACCCTCCTCTCTTTCCTCTTTCAAGGTGTCAGAACCGCCATGACCGGCAGTTTATTTTTAGGTCGATATAAGAAATAAGGGAAACAGCAGAAGCTTCTGCTGTTTCCCCGGTGTAATTTAGGAAACCTTTTCAATCCAAGCTGCAAAAGCGGCTAAAAATCCATTAATAAAGTCCTTAGTGCCTTCGTTGCTTAGCGCACCGTTTTCATCAATTAATGTGTGGTAAGCACCGATGTATGCTTCCGGCTGGGCAAGGGTCAAAACATTGAGAAATGCCAGCACCTGGCGCAGATGATGATTTGCTCCAAAGCCCCCGATCCCTCCGGGAGACTGGCTGATCACAGCGCCCGGCTTGCCGTTCCAAACATTTTCACCATAAGGACGTGAGCCGATATCAAGTGCATTTTTCAATGCGGCTGGGATGGAGCGGTTGTGCTCTGGCGTGATGAACAGCACGGCATCCAAAGACTTGACATCCTCACGAAACGTTGTATATTCGGAAATGTCCTGACCATCGTAATCCTGATTGTAAAGTGGAAGCCTGCTGATGTCGATGTTTTTCACTTCATAGCCTGCCGGTGCGTGTTCACTGATGTAGTCTGCAATACTTCCGGAGAAAGAATTTTTTCTCAAACTGCCTGTAATAATTCCAATGGTTTTACTCATAATCATGTACCTCCGTTTATTATATTATTTTTTTGTTATTTACTGGTTGCAAACGGTAAATCTTGTTCGGATGAACTGGAGATCTTCTATCTCATTCACAATGGCGGCTGCCATGGCTCCGCTGGTTACAATAGACTGGCCGTTGGAAGACGTCAGCAAATGATCCTTCCCTACAATGGGAACCGTTGCTTCTCCGGCACCAAAATCTGCCGAAGGTGACACTCCCACCCAGTTTACATTTTCAATAACGCGTAAAAAGTTAAGGGTCTTGCAGGCTTCCGTGGGAATGGAAATACAGGAGCAGCATCCGGAACTGTCTTTAGGGTTTCCAGAAACAGCTTGCCCTCCTTGATTTATGAATGAAATTCTTTTGTGATGTCTGCCAGTGTGATAGCAGACAATTTTTCTTCGGTTGCGGTTTGTATGGTGCCGTATAAATGCTTCAGCGTGTTTTCAATTTTTGCGCCCACAGGACAATCATGATTTGTGTTGCCATGAATGCTGAACAGATCCGTATGATCTTCTACTGCAAGGAAAATATTAAGAAGCGTAATGTCTTCTGCATTTTTAGCAAGCCCTGTTGCGCCAAGCCTGGTACTCGTTTTAATTAGATTTGCCTTCTTTAAACGGCTCATCAATCGGCGGACAAGAGCAGGGTTGGTATTGATGCTGGTGGCAATGTACTCGGAGGTGGCAGGCTGCGTTCCCATCAGTGCGATCACACTTAAAATATGGATGCTTACCGATAATTTACTTGAATACATAGATACCTCCTTTAGTAACTATTTTAGTTACTAATATTGTTTTCGTCAAGAACTTTTTGAAATAAATTTATTTCAGAATTCTTGAATGCTGAAACAGGAAAATTTACGGTACCTGCCACAGAAAAATACTTTGTAAAGGCAACTATTAATTATTTCACATTAGCGGCAATCCCAGGTTCACTTCCCAAACTATTTCCATGAAAAAAAGTGAGATTTTAAATAGTTTCATACAATTCTGCGCAAAGTTTCATTGACAAATTTCTCAGGCGCGGTATGATATTGCATGAAAGAAAAGTTTATGCAATCACGGAGGAAGCGCAGCATGGATGAACAGAAAAGATACAGATTGCAGGTAAGAGGCAAACTTATTTTATTTGTAAGTGTTTTAGTTTTCAGTACAATTTTACTATTGACGGCAATTTTTTATGTAAGCTTGAACCGCGCGTATCAGAATTGGATTGACTCAAGCTATCAAAGCTTTGATACAAACATCAAAACAGCGGTGGAAAGCCTTGTGAGCGTATTGGAGACCAATAATAAACGATATGAAAACGGTGAGATCACAGAGCAGGAAGCTCGTAAAAATGCGGAGGCCATTGTGCGGGATACCCGTTATGGCGGCGGAAACGGGTATTTCTGGGCGGATACATCCACAGGATTATGCGCCGTACATATGAACCCCGATTACGAGGGGAAAGAGCGTTATGATGAACAGGATCTGGCCGGAAATTATTATATCCGCAATTTGATCGAAAGCGGTTCAATGTCCGGCGGCGGATATACGGATTATTACTTTACCAAACCGGGACAGGATGGCATGTTCGCAAAGAGAGCTTATACCTTAAAATTTGAACCCTATGACTGGAATATCAGTACAGGAAATTACATCGACGATATTGACGGTGCGGTTGCAAATTATCAAAAGCAGAAGGTATTTGAAATATTGCTGCTTCTTGGAGTGTCCATTGGCATCTGCGTAATCGGCCTTTTGGTCCTTGCCGTTCTTCTGAACCGTATAACCGCGCCACTAAGCCCCATTGCAGGCAGGCTGAAGCTTTTGGCCGCAGGAGATGTGCATACACTTCCTGTACCCGTCTGCCAGACAAAGGACGAGATGGAGGTGCTGTCCCAGGCAACCGATGAGCTGATAATCCAGATGCGTGATGTGGTAGATGACATTACCGTACATTTGGAACATATGGCACAAGGTGATATGACGCTTCCTGTGGAAAAAGAATATTCCGGCGATTTTGCGCCCATTCACGATTCTCTTCTTCTGATTTACCAGCAGCTCAACCAGACACTGCAGGTTATCCATCAGTCGGCTGACCAGGTGAGTGCCGGTTCTTCCCAGGTGGCTGACGCTGCCCAGGCATTGGCTGCAGGAGCGACCGAGCAGGCAGGAACCATTGAACAGCTTTCCGCATCAATTACAGAGGTTTCCATCCAGGTGGAGGAAAGCTCCGCCCATATAGAGGAAGCGACCGGATGCGTGGAGCAGACCGTTGACCGGGTAGAAGAAAGCAATGATAAAATGAAGCAAATGCTGAATGCAATGGACGAAATAAAAAAGACCTCTGATGAAATCGGTAAAATTACAAAGTCTATCGATGGAATTGCTTCTCAGACAAATTTACTGGCGCTGAATGCTGCAGTGGAGGCAGCGCGGGCTGGGGAAGCGGGTAAGGGGTTTGCCGTTGTTGCTGATGAAGTCCGCAGCCTGGCGGCTCAGGCAGCCCAGGCCGCAAAACGGACTGCCGTGCTGGTTGAAAACGCCTCCCATGCCGTAAAGGGAGGAATGACCACTGCCCAGGAAAATGCAGCCATTCTCATGGACGTGTCCAACCAGGCAAGGCATGTGCGTGAACTCATGGAAACCGTGGAAAAGGCATCCCGGGAGCAGACAGCTGCCATGAATCAGGTGACTTACGGAATTACCCAGATATCAGCTGTAGTACAGAGCAATGCGGCTACAGCAGAAGAAAGCTCCGCCTCCAGCGAAGAGCTTTCCGCGCAGGCTGATTTGCTGCGTAAAGAAGTGAGCAAATTTAAAATTGCAGTTCAGGAAAAAAATGGATAATTCCTCCTGTATTCGCTTACTTTTCAAGTAAAAAACAAGAATTTATGTTCTTTTTAACAATATATCCAAGAAGATATTGAATTAAAAATCTCATTATGATACGATGAAGCTGGTCAGTTATTTCTAAATTAATTAAATAAGGAGGTTTTTAATAAATGGATATCCGCTATTCAGCAAATCAGAAGGATTTCAAACGTTACACAACAGAAGAAACCAGAAATGAATTTTTAATTGAAAATTTATACATTGCCAATGAGGTAGTTGCCGTATATTCTCACGTAGACCGCATGGTGACCTTAGGCTGTATGCCTACAACAGAAGCTGTTTCCATTGACAAGGGAATTGATATCTGGAAAAATTTCGGTACAAGCTATTTCCTTGAAAGACGGGAAGTCGGCATTTTCAACATTGGAGGCGCCGGAAAGATCGTTGCAGACGGGGAAGAATTTAAGATGGGATATAAGGATTGCTTATATATCACCAAGGGAACAAAAGAAGTGACCTTCACAAGCGAGGATGCATCAAACCCGGCTAAATTCTATATGGTAAGTGCACCGGCCCATAAGTCCTGCAAGACCACCTTCATCCCCATTGAAAAGGCAGCCAAGAAGCCTTTAGGCGCCATGGAGACATCCAACAAACGTGTGATCAACCAGTTCATTCATCCGGACGTACTGGAGACCTGCCAGCTGTCCATGGGATTGACTGTTCTGGATCCGGGCAGCGTATGGAACACCATGCCATCTCATACTCATGAAAGACGTATGGAGATCTACATGTACTTCGAGATCCCGGAGAACAACGTAGTATTTCATATGATGGGCGAGGGCAATGAGACAAGACATATTGTTATGCAGAATGAGCAGGCAGTGATCAGCCCATCCTGGAGCATCCATTCCGGTGCAGGTACCAGCAACTATACCTTCATCTGGGCAATGGGCGGAGAGAACCAGGCATTTGATGATATGGATACCATTCCTACAACTGAATTAAGATAATTTTTATATATGATAAGGCAGATGCGCTCCTTCCGGCGCATCTGCTTTTTTGCTTCTTGGGAATCGGAATACCGTTTCAAGGCAAGGGGAATAATCTGGTGATCAGCTATTTCTAATCAAACCGTGTGAAATCTCTGTGAAAATGTAGAAATCTGCCTTTCAATTTGATACAATATGGCTGATAAATACTTTGTGATATAAAAGATCTGATTTCAGGAGGTTATTATGGAACAGTTAAAGATATTGGTAGTGGATGATGAAGCCAGAATGAGAAAACTGGTAAAGGATTTTTTAAGTGTAAAAGGTTTTTCTGTGGTCGAGGCCTCCAATGGGGAAGAAGCTGTGGATATCTTTTTTGAACAAAAGGACATTGTACTGATTATTCTTGATGTGATGATGCCTAAAATGGATGGCTGGGAGACCTGCAAAACCATCCGGAAATATTCCCAGGTTCCCATCATTATGCTGACCGCAAGAAGCGAAGAGCGTGATGAGCTTCAGGGCTTTGACTTAGGGGTGGATGAGTATATTTCCAAACCGTTCAGCCCAAAGATCCTGGTGGCCCGTGTGGATGCCATTTTAAGGCGCAGCAATGCCGTCACCGCAGATGCAGTGGAAATAGGAGGGATCTGCATTGACAAAGCAGCCCATCAGGTCACCATTGACGGTAAGGACATTGATTTGAGTTATAAAGAATTTGAGCTTTTGGCTTATTTCCTGGAAAACCAGGGAATTGCCCTGTCCAGGGAGAAGATACTGAACAATGTCTGGAATTACGATTACTTTGGAGATGCCCGGACCATTGATACTCATGTAAAAAAGCTGAGAAACAAGATGGGAGAGAAGGGTGATTATATAAAGACTATATGGGGAATGGGATATAAATTTGAAGTGTAAGGAAAGGATATCATTTAAGGTGAGTGAATGAAACATTCCATCAAAGCGCGTTTTGCCATAATTTTTGTATGTCTGATGGCCTTTGTCCTTATGTCCACATGGTGTGTGAACAACTGGTTTCTGGAGAGCTTTTACACCAGGGATAAGGTGCGCACCCTGGAGAGGGCCTATACGCAGATCGACAAGGTGGTGGCACAGGCCAATGACAGCGGGAAGGGGATCATTGATTATTACAAGGATACCTATGACCCGAATTTTAAAAATGAAGGCCCTGCTCAGAAGATGTTCCGGGTCATGGGAGAAAAATACAATCTGATGATGGTGCTGATCGACAGCACCACAGACGAGGCCCTTATGTCCACAAACGGAGATCAGCAGTTTTTAAGAAACAGGGTGGAGACCTATATATTCGGAAAGAACGTACCCGAAGCCAGTATTTTAAAAAGACATGACAATTATATCGTTCAGAAAACCTATGACAGGCGTTCCGATTCTTATTATCTGGAAAGCTGGGGGTATTTTTCTGACAATAAAACGATTTTTCTCATCTCCGTCCCCCTTGCCAGCATCCGGGAAAGTGTGCTGCTGGCAAACCGGTTCCTGGCCTATGTGGGTGTGGCAGCTTTGTTTATAGGAAGTATATTTATATACTTTACGACAAAAAGAATGATCTCTCCCATCCTTCAGCTTGCCAATCTGTCAGAGAAAATGTCGGCGCTGGATTTTGACGCGAAGTACACCGGCACAGAGATAGATGAGATCGGAGTGTTGGGAAACAGCATGAATCAATTGTCTGATACATTGAAGGATACCATTGGGCAGCTGCGGGCGGCCAATGAAAAGCTGCAGAAGGATATTGATGAAAAGATAAAAATCGATGAAATGCGCAAGGACTTTATCGCCAACGTTTCCCACGAACTAAAGACTCCCATCGCGCTTATTCAAGGATATGCGGAGGGACTTACGGAAGGAATGGCAGAGGATCCTGACAGCAGGGATTATTACTGCGGGGTCATCATGGATGAGGCAGGTAAAATGAATACCATGGTCCGTCAGCTTCTTAATCTCACTGCTCTTGAGTTCGGCAATGACAGCATTCAGCCGGAACGCTTCGATTTGACTGAGCTGATCCGGGGTGTCATCAATTCGGCCGGTATTTTGATCCAGCAGAAGGAGGCAGAGGTGAAGCTGGAGGATTGCGGTCCCATATTTGTGTTTGCAGACGAATTTAAAATAGAAGAAGTTATTACAAACTATTTAAATAATGCCCTTAATCATTTGGAGGGAGAACGAAAAATCGTGGTCACGGCAGAAGAAAACGGAGAAGAAGCTCTTGTAACCGTGTTTAACACCGGCCAGAATATTCCGGAGGAAGACTTACCAAATCTTTGGACTAAGTTTTTTAAAGTGGATAAAGCACATACCAGGGAGTATGGGGGAAGTGGTATTGGGCTTTCTATTGTTAAGGCTATTATGGATTCCCATGGGAAGTCTTGCGGTGTCCGGAATGTGATGGGTGGGGTGGAGTTTTGGTTTACTTTGGATTGTTGTAAAGAAGGTTTAGAAATGGGTGCGCTGCAGATTGATAGGGCTGTGAAATGAATGCAGCCAAAAGTCTTTTGCGCCGGAAAAAAGGAATATCCAAGGCTGTTGATCTGTATCTGAAGAGATGTGCTTTATACGGCAGAACCAATGAGACACTATGTTGGAAAAATTACTGGCAATATATAGTGTTTTCTGAGTAAACTTAAAACCATTGATTTTACTGTCTTTTTTGACATTTTGTGATAATATTAGAGCAAGGCTTTGATAGGGATTGATTTATTGGTCTTTCAGTTTTAATGAACATTTATCATGAAAAGAGGCCGAAATCGTGAATAAAATATTCGTCACGAATCTTTTCAAGATGTAGACACTTAATAGATAAAGAGGAAGGGAAAAAGATGATTATAGGTTATACAGCAGGCGTTTATGATTTGTTCCATATTGGCCATTTGAATTTGCTGAAAAACGCAAAAGGAATGTGTGATAAATTAATTGTTGGTGTTACGACAGATGATTTAGTAATATATAAAGGGAAGCATGCATTGATTCCTTTTGAAGATCGCCTTGAGATTGTGAGAAGCGTAAAGTATGTTGATGCAGTTGTACCTCAATGCGACATGGATAAACTCACTATGTGTAAAAAATTAGATGCTACAGTTTTATTTGTAGGAGATGACTGGTATGGATCGGAGAAATGGAAGGAATATGAAAAGGAATTTGCTAAGGCTGGAATAAAGATTATCTATTTCCCATACACCAAAGGAGTGTCATCAACAATTATCTCAGAAACATTGATTGGAGCCAGGGATAAGAGGGAAGAAGGTTAATATGGAATTTTGAAATTTTATGGCACATGGATTTTAAGTTTAAATAGATTTTTTAATGACGGAGGGTATAAAAATGAACGTAGATAAAGAGTATTGTATGAGTTCATTTTTGATGTATAGAACGATTGCGGACAGAAATAAACAATTCTCGGAAAAAGTGATTCCTAATTTATATACAGATATTACTGAGAAAACGGTAATAAAAGATAGTAATGATTTGGAAAAAGCATTAGAAACCCGAATTGAGATGTGCACAAAGGATGGCAAAGCTGCTTTGGCCTTGTCAGGAGGTATTGATTCGGCTGTATTAGCGAAATTTATGCCGGAGGGTTCTACGGTATATACTTTTAAATGCATTGTTCCTGGTATAAAAGTTATAGATGAAACGGTTGCGGCTGCAAAGTATGCAAAAGAATGTGGATTGATTCACAAGATTATTGAGATTTATTGGGAAGATTTTGAAAAGTTTGCACCTATTTTAATGTTACATAAAGGAGCGCCTATACACTCTATAGAAGTACAAATATATAAGGCATGTCTAAAGGCTAAAGCGGATGGATTTGAAAGAATTATCTTTGGTGAAAGTGCTGATTTAAATTATGGTGGGTTAAGTGGACTCATGTCTAAAGATTGGAAGGTTGGAGAGTTTATTGATAGATATTCTTATGTGAAACCTTATTATGTACTGAAAAACCCTGTGTCAGTATATGAACCAATAAAACAATATGAGAATGATGGATATATCAATGTTCATGAGTTTTGCCGTGGATTTTTTCTGGAAGAGGCTATGGGATCCTATTCAAATGCGTGTCAGACGGCAGGAATAGGGCTGGAAACCCCATATGTCACTACACGGTTGGATGTACCTTTAGATTTACAAAGAATTAGAGAGGGTGAAAATAAATATTTAATACGAGAGGTGTTTAAACGGCTGTATAGTGATTTTGAAGCTCCTGTAAAAACACCTATGCCTAGACCGACGAATGAATGGCTTATGGATTGGAGTGGTCCTTCTAGACCGGAATTTTATCCTCACTGTACAGATGATATGACCGGAGATCAAAAATGGTTAGTAATGGCCTTGGAGATGTTCCTTAATGTGTTGGAAAGAGGATATATAAATGAAAATAAATAAGGTGGCTATTGAAAAATGTTATGACTACTCTGATTTTGAAATTGAACATTCTTTAAATAAACTTATGTTAGATTTAGGCTTGAATGTAGATAATCCGTTTGAAGAATTCATAAAACCGGGGATGTCCGTTTTTATTAAGCCCAATTGGGTAGCTTCGAGATGGAGGGCTTCATGCGATCATGAAGGTACACTGTATTCTGTAATTACACATGAAAAAATAATAGAAGCTGTGGCTGATAGAGCTGCGAAGGCTCTTGGCGGTAAAGGCCAAATTATTATTGGAGATAATCCTTCAATAGATGCAGATTTTTCAGAATTAATGGAGTTTACTGGAATAAAAAGATTAGAAACAAAGTATTCAGTACCATTGAGAGTCATAGACATGCGTCCATTAGTTTGTGATGATTTAAAATATTATGGACAACGTGATAAGATGGTGACACAAACGGGCGATCCAAATGGAGAGGTGCAGGTTAATTTAGGTAAAGATTCAATGCTTTATAATGTTGATTCAACCCTATTTCGAGGAGTTTTTAATGAGCGTGAAGAGACCATAAAATCTCATACAGGAGAAAACCAATTATACACTTTTGGCCGTAGTCTTTATGATGCTGATGTATATATATCCATTCCTAAAATGAAAACACACCAAAAGGTAGGAGCCACACTGAATTTAAAAGGGTTAGTTGGCAGTGTAACTGATAAGAATCAGTTAGTACATTGGAAAGTTGGCTCCCCAGAGTTGGGTGGAGATGAATATCCGAATTTGCAGGCATTTGAAGCTGCTAAAAAGGCAAGAGTAACGCATAGGGGTTCTTGGCCAGGAAATGATACAATATGGAGGATGGTTGTTGATTTGTACAAATCAATGCATAAAAAAAAGCGTAGTTATTTTACAATTATTGATGGTGTCATATCAGGTGAAGGGCAAGGACCCTTTTGCACTACAACAAAATATTCAAATATACTTGTGGCCGGCCAAGACCTACTTTCCACTGATATTGTAACTGTAAAGCTTATGGGCCTGAATCCCTCTAAAATAAGTTATCTAGATTATTTTTTGGAAAACGGTAGTGTAAGTTATGATGAGATAGAGGTAAAATCTACAATAGATCTTTTTAATAAGCCAGGAGGGGAATTTCTCGAAGCACATGACCGATATCTTGATTTTAAGGTTGTTCCACAGTGGGAGTGTATAAAAACAGAGTTAAAGAGTTAGATTATCTAATCTTAAAAAAAATCCCCAGGTTTTGTCTGAAAGTTACCTTTATACGCAGATAGCAGATTTTCTTATACAGTTATATATATCATGGAATTCTTCGTAAGGTGAATAACAATAAAAAAGAAAGTGGATAAAGTGAAAAAATCAAAAACAACAATTTGGAATATGAGAATAAAAAAAATTATTCCTCACTATTAATTGTGCGGTAGCTGACTATATTTTACATTTCGGATATAGTATGATATGACTATATAAAACGGTGGGTTTTGTATGGAATTAATCAAAGAGGATTTATATGTCACAGCTGCATTGATGGAGAAGAAGCTAAAGCCCATTTATGATTAGCTTGAAATACTGTTAATTAAACAGGACATTACAACTCGTAAACTTAAAGATATTAATTTCAGGTTAACAAGTTTAGAAGTATACTAGCAAAAAAATAGGAAAAGTCAATGATAAAGTCGAAACATTGGTTGCCGTTTTGGAAGATAGGAATATTTTATAAAAAAAAGGATTAATATTGTTTAAAAAAAGGGATTTATTTGGAGATGAAAGTATGGATATTGGTGCGATCAGTATGGAAATGAGCCTTGCAAGAGTACAGCAGAGTGCAGGAATCAATGTTGCGAAAAAGGCCATTGATTCCCAGGAACTTGCCGCCGCCGGATTGCTTCAGATGGCTGATGCGGCGGTTTCCAGGCAACCCCCTACAGACGGGATTGGTCAGTTTGTGAATGTGAGAGCTTAAGGAAAGGGGGATATGCAGATGTATATCCTCCTTTTCAACTAATGACATGGTCCTAACCTGTTCTCAGCTGCCATAAAATATTTTAAATATTTCAAAAAAAGACTTATTTTTTATTCCTATCGGTACGATAATGTAGATGAAAGGAAGTAGACTTCCCAAAGACACAAGTGTCAAATGTCTGGAATCATGAATGCGGATGGTACCCCGCAGGATTCCATCAAAAGCATTACTTATTTCCTGATTCAGGAAAAACATATCATGCAGGGAAAAGGAATTCCCTGTAACACATTCAAGGAGGAAATTATCTATGAGAATTCAACACAACATCGCTGCAATCAACTCTTACAGACAGTTAGGCAGCAATAACACAGCAGTATCCAAGAACCTTGAGAAATTATCTTCTGGTTACAGAATCAACCGCGCAGGCGATGACGCTGCAGGTCTTGCTATCTCTGAAAAGATGAGAGCACAGATCACAGGTCTTGAGACTGCTCAGAAAAATGCCAACGATGGTATCTCTTTAATCCAGACCGCTGAAGGTGCATTAACAGAGGTTCACTCCATGTTAAACCGTATGGTTGAGCTGGCTGGACAGTCTGCAAATGGAACCTATCAGGATGCTGTTGACCGTGAAAACCTTCAGAAGGAAGTTAAATCTTTAACAGATGAAATTGATCGTATCTCTCAGGGTACAAACTTCAATGGTATCAATCTGTTAGATGGCAGCATGGGTAAGTCATCAACAAAGCTTAGCACCCAGCCTGCAGCAGGAACTGTAATTGGAAGTACAGTAGTTACAAAGTTTTCTGGAATGTCTCTGGCGTCAGGTGATACAGTTTCAGTTGCAGCTGGTACCGCAACTAATGGTGCTGGTGCTAAGACGAACGAAGTTGTTGTTACGATTTTAAAGGAAGATGGATCTTCTAAGGATATCGTTATTGATCTTGAAAAAGCTGTTAAAAAGTCTGATGGAACCGCTCTTGGAACAGGTGCCCTTGGTACTGGAGATACTGGTGTAATTGACTTAACTGAAGCTGGTTTAGGTAAGATTGAATTTACAGCTAACGGTGCTGATACAGCTGAATCACTTGCAACTGGTCTTGTAGGTAAGTTTGCAGGACAGGCAACACCGGCGGCAGACTCTGGTGTCACAGGTGATGGTACTGGTTTGACATTGCAGATTGGAGATACAGCTGATGACTTTAATAAGTTGACAGTTAGTGTCAAGAGTATGAGCTCCAAGTCCTTAGGAATCAATGGAGTTGACTTAAGTACTCAAAGTGGCGCTTCCAGTGCGATTAAACTGATTAAGAATGCTATTAATACTGTATCCTCCACTCGCGGTGATTTGGGTGCTTTACAGAACCGTCTGGAGCACACCATCAACAACTTGGGTGTAACTTCTGAGAACATGACAGCAGCTGAGAGCCGTATCCGTGATGTTGACATGGCTCAGGAAATGATGAACTATACAAAGAACAATATCCTTGTACAGTCTTCCCAGGCTATGCTTGCTCAGGCAAATCAGCTTCCTCAGGGAGTATTACAGTTATTACGGTAATTGTTTCTTTCATTTCCCCCGGAAGGATTTTCTTCCGGGGGTTATTTTATCGTAAATCAGGAGGAGATTTTCTATGAAGCCTACAGTTCGGCTTTCCCAGTGTATGATTGTTAAGAATGAGGAGAAGAATATCCGGCATGCTTTGAGCTGGGGAAAGGGAATTGTCTGTGAACAAATTGTTGTGGATACCGGTTCATCTGATAATACTGTCCGGATTGCAGAGGAAATGGGGGCAAAAGTGTTCTATTTCCCTTGGAACGATGATTTTTCCGCTGCAAAAAATTTTGCCCTGGAGCAAGCGCAGGGAGATTGGATTGCGTTTTTGGATGCAGACGAATATTTTTCGGAAGAAGATGCCAGGAAGATCTTGCCTTTGCTTAGCAGGGTTGAAAAGCAGTTTTCCCTCAAGAAAAGACCTAGAATTATAAGGAGCATGTTAGCCAACTTAAATGATTCGGGAGAGGTGTTTTCTACTGCTATGCAGAGCCGTATATTTAAGAATACACCCTTACTCCGTTATGAAAACCGGATTCATGAACAGCTTTCCTTTAGGGGAGGTGATAAGGTTGTAACTCTTGATGCAACAGATATGCTTACCATCTATCACACAGGATATAGTGATGCTGCCTATAAAGAGACTGGAAAAATAGGACGTAATCTTTCTCTGCTGGAGCAGGAGGTGGAAAGGGAACCAGAAAATTATAATGCCTGGTCCTATCTGGGTGATACACTTTTGGCTGAGGGGAAACTTAAAGAGGCTGAGTCCGCTTACATCCGTGTGATGGAACATATGGGAGAGTCTGTCATGATAGATAGGAAGGATGCGACTTATTGCAACTTACTCAAAATTAAGTATATGACCCGTTGGGAAGGAGAGAAAGAAGTCCTTTCTATATATCAGAAAGCCAAAGACAATGATTGCATTTCCCCAGATGTGGAATATTGGCTGGGATTTTGGTATTATCAACAGGGAATGGAAGAGAAGGGACGTTTTTATCTGGAACTTGCACTTTCGCAACTGGATAAGCACCGGATGCTCAGCAATCTGGCTATAGCAGGGAATCTCTCCAGTGTATACAGGAAGATTTTTATGTCATACAAAAAGCTGGGGCAACCGTCTGACATGATCCGATACGGAGTTTTAGCTTTAAGAGCAAACCCTTATCAGGAAGCTGTGGTAAAAGAAATTCTTCTACTTTTGAAAAAGGAATCCGGGGAAGAAGAGACGGCTCAGGCTACTTTTGGATTTTTGTCGAAACTTTATGATCTTTCTTCTGCAAAGGATCGGCTTTTTCTGTTGAAGTCTTCTAAGCTGGCTTATTTTTCTGCCTTAGAGGAGCGGATTTACGGTTTGTTGTCTTTGGAAGAAAGAAAGCTATTAGAACAAAATCAGGCATTGCTGTATTCTGCTTCAGAGGAAGAGGTCAGGGAAGAATTTCCAGGCTTTGACTGCCGTAATGAACTGGATTGGGAATATCTTGCTTTTATGAAGGGTGTTCATTCCAAGGAGATCCCTGAGCTGATGGATTCGTTTAAAAATAAATTGTTTGAGTTGAACAAGGCTTATGGCGGAGTAATAGATACTTATGCAGAAAACTTTTCCCGTTTTCACCTTTGGGGCGAGATAAGACCGGCGGAAGATAATTACAGAGCATTGGAAAGAAGAATTGCCTGTGTAAAAAATAGCTGGGAAGACTTTTTGTGGCTTTATCAAAAGTTGTCTGATTATCAGTCAAAAAAGATACTTACAGCGATTTTGAAGAACTGGATATCTTTGGATACAGACAGACTTTCTCGAATAAAGAAAGGGCAGGAGGATTACTATGATTTGGACCTTATCCCAGAGGGAAGGGGAAAGGTTTTTGTGGATGCTGGTGCTTATTTTGGAAATACCAGTCTTAATTATATAAAAACTTATGGAAGAGACTATAGGGAGATTATTTGTTATGAACCCAATGACTCCTCAGCCAGGAAGCTGGAGGAAAATCTGAAAGGATTTGAAAACATCCAGATACGGCCCATGGGGCTTGACTCCTTCCAAGGGGAAAAACCTTTTGATGCCAGTGGAGATGATCCAATTATGTCTCATATTACTTCTGATAAGGAAGCCATTCCGGTCAGAACCGTTTCTCTTGATTTGGATGTGGCCGAAGCAATCGATATTTTGAACATTGATGTCGATGGATATGAGAGCCAGGTTTTGATGGGGGCAAAAGGTCATATAAATAAGAATCATCCAAATCTTATTATTGCACTGTACTATGACTTCGAGGATATAATAAAGATTCCGCGCATGATAGAAGCGATGAATCCTGATTATAAATTTTATTTACGTTATTATGGAGGGGACCTGATTCCCACGAATTTTATGCTGTATGCAGTGTGATTTATCGGGGTGTTGAAGGTACGACATTTTTAAACTCTCATTTTTGCAAGGAAAATACAGGAAGGAAGTCGAACATGAGAAAGCGACATCAGCGGCAACTATTGGAATTGCTCGAAACAATCAGGGAAGCGCAGTCGGAGCATTTATATGAAAGTTGTCAAAGTGGTGCTCTTCATATTGGTGAATTTATTGAGAAAATAGAAGGCAAAGGTACAAATGCGGTTGAACTGCTGGAAGAATATTGTGATCTATTATATAGGGCATATAACGGAGAAATAGGCGAAAAGCCGTTGCGGCGGCAACTGAATAAGATTGAAAATAGTATAAAGTTTGAATTAAAACCCGATAAGTACAAGGCTCTTTTTCTTCCATACTATGATAATACATGGGAAACTATGAAAAGCGTATACGATGTGTTTTCTAGCGATCCTATGTTTGAAACTGAAGTGGTAATCATTCCTATTATGCGTAATACAAACGTAGGCACAAAGTTCATTTGGGAGGATTATCTTACCCCTGCAGGGATTCCAAACACGCACTATGACGCATACAGTTTTGAGGAAGATTTGCCGGATGTTGTGTTTTATAATCAGCCTTATGACGGAGTTAATATCCCGAAGTTTCAGTCTCAAAACATTAGAAAGAATACGGACTGCATGGTTTATATACCTTATGGCATAGCCGCTTCCAGTGCATTGGGAAAGTCGTATGAAAACAATCTTACCGGATTGGATTCTATACAGCGTTGTGATATATATATTGCTCAGAGTAAGGCGTTTTGTAAACAATATACGAAAGGTACTCTGTTGGAGAGAAAAGCGTTGGAATTTGGGCATCCAAAATGTGACTGCCTATATGATGCCAAGATACACGGAAATTTTACCCGATATCCGGAATGGGAGTCGGCAATTGGGAAACGCCGCGTAATTTTTCTGAATACCCACTATACTTATATGGCAGAAGGAGTTGTGACTCATCCTGGTGTGCGCCGGCTCATTGATTCGGTCGCGCAAAACGAAAATTTATTCCTTATATGGCGGCCACACCCACAGGCATTCCTGATGAAGATGTCCATCGAAATGCAGGTCATGCTTGATTTTGCACATGCGCACGAGAGAATGATTTTAGATCGTACGCCAAGCATTACACCTGCTTATATGTATTCCAATGCTGTTGTTTCACTGTTTCCAAGCTCTATCGTGATGGATTCGTTGTTTCTGGATCTTCCGGTATTTCTTTTGGGGAGAGAAGATTCCAAAAGTGCACTGGCGGCGCGTTTGAGAAGCCCTTTTTACAGTGCAATTGCTCACGAGAATTTCGATGAGCCACTGCCGGATGATGGCTCAGATGTAGAAAGTATGCGGTTATATACGGAACAGAGCGTGTTCGCCCCATTGGATGCATTTCTGCGAGAGATTGAAAATGGCGAGGACTCAAAACGTGAAGCGCGTGCCGAATTCCGCATACGGGAATTCCCGAATTCGGACGGTACCATAGCAAAGAAGATTCTTGAGAGTGTTAAGGCTAGATTGGGTTAAAGTAATATATATTAGCTGTATTCGTTATGGAACAGAACAGGGGTAGGCATATGAATAATGAACAGATTAAACTTGTCATTTGGGATTTGGATGAAACATTTTGGCATGGCACGCTTGCTGAGGAGGGTTACATTACTATACCTCAAAACAATATTAATATTGTGAAAGAGTTGACAAATCGGGGGATTGTCAACTCGATTTGTTCTAAAAATGACTTTGATAAGGCCAAGGCTGTATTATGCGAGGCACAGATTTGGGACTACTTTGTGTTTCCGCATATCGAATTCACGCCAAAAGGTGGGGCGGTGAAGAGGATTATAGCTGATATGCAGCTTCGTGCGCCCAATGTTTTGTTTGTAGATGATAATAACACAAATCTTGAGGAAGTGAGTTTTTACAATCCTGGAATACAAATTCTTGCTGCACAAGACCTTAACCGTTTGTGTGATCTTCCTGGTGCTACAGGGAAGCCGGATCCGCAGCATAAACGCCTGGAACAGTACAAATTATTGCAGGAGCGTTTTAGTGCCCGCCAATATTCCAACGATAATGAGGATTTTCTGCGTAAGAGTGATATTCATATTTGCGTGTCACCTACAGCGCCTGAAGATGCTGAGCGCGTTCATGATATGATTATGCGTACCAATCAGTTGAACTTCACAAAAAAGCGCATTTCGTTTGACGAGGTAAATGACTTGTTGCGAAACCCCGCTTTCGAGAGTGCTACAATTCGTGTGTATGATCGTTTTGGAGACCATGGTATTATTGGCTGGTATTGTCTTAAAGGAGACGAACTGGAACATTTCTTGTTTTCGTGCAGAATTATAAACCTTGGCATTGAGCAATATGTGTATGCAATGTTGGGTTTCCCGCATTTGATGATTTCAGGTGAAACAGCATCGCTCGTATCACCCAATATTTCCGTTCCTGATTACATAACTTTGGATGATGAAACCAGGGTACGACCTGTATCGGCTCAATCCTGCTCGGATGTTTCCAAGTTCGATAAATTGCAAATCTACGCACTTGGTGCATGTGACTTGTATTACATGGTCGGACATATGGCGTTGCCGTTCACAAACGTGCATTTCGAATGTAATACGTTTAATGGTGATGCTCGCGGTGTGAATGTTGCGACTGAATACATACGCAGTTGCTTTGAAATGAATGAACAGGAAAAGATCTACTGTCGCACTCATTTCCATAACTATACCGGACGAACCGCATTTGCCACGAAGATTTTTGAGAAGGAATATGATTATGTATGTATGTCGTTCCACGATGATTTCGCTTTAGATATTTATCAGAGTAAAGAATTTCCTCAAATGCGCGTTGTATTATCAAACAGTAAAAGCGGTTCCTATACCCCTATCCTAAACGTTGAGGATGGGGAAAGGAAAGAGTGGCTTTCCCGAAATTTTATATCTTTGGGACTGATATCTCCTCAACGGTTTCGTGAAAACTTGGAATGGCTTGCAGAGCGTCTACCAGACAAAACACGACTTGTTCTAATGACCGGGCCGGAGTATGATTATTTTCGTGATAGTGAACCACACAATGCTGAATTCCACATGCAAATCATGAGTTTAAATAAGGTTATTCGAGATTTTTGTGCCAATAATCCACGAGCTGCCTTTGTAGAGATGAATGATGTAATTTATGAACGAGGTCATTTTACTGATTTTATCATGCATTTAAAGCCAGAACGAAGTTATACGCTTGCAATGAAAATGTTAGAGGCCATGGCAGGAATGCCTTCTACCAAAGATGCAAAAAAAGATTTACCAATCGGCTTGCGCCGCTTGGTTTTATGGAGCGACGAAATTTCTCTTTTGCCGAATTATCTTGCACTTTGTGCTATGGGTGCAAAACCTGATGATATTATTACCATACCGTCATTGGAAGCTTCAAAGCTGGAAGTAATGTCAATAGCTCCTCATATGTTGTATGGACAAAGCGGCAAATATTTTGTTTTGCTTACACCGGGTGGAGAACTTGAATATCGGCGAACTGCACTTGAGTTCTATGGTTTTGGAGTGGGTGTGGACTATTATGAACTTGAACAAATGCCGTTCGCTTTGGAATGGAGAGAATAAAATTGGGTTGAAAATAATGTTAGCGATAAGAATACTATGATGGTATTACTATGCGAGAATGGAATGGAGGAGGAGTAATCTACAGGGGCTTTAGCCCCTTTTTTGTACATAAAACAGAGAAACGGACCCTAAAGAGTCTGTAATCAGTGATATCGTTAATTACTTTAATAACCAATTACACTACTAAATATTATACCGAACTCAGCCAGAACTACTAACCGGTTTTTCTGTTGAGTTTGAAAGTTCTGGTTTCTGATAATGCCTCTGTCTCACTGGCAAAGCGTGAATTGGAGAGTTTTGATTGCACAAAGTGCATCAAGATTTTCTTCCAAAGGCAAAATATTCAGCAGTAGAACTAAAGATATGTTTGAGATTTTGATCTATGCTTATCCTAAAAATATCTATTCGTCAAAGAAAATTGAAACTGTTTGCGGAAGAAACATTATTTTCATGGAACTATTGACAAGCCCAAAACCACGAATCGTAGTACTATTGCAAGTCTATATACCAGTATTTTTCCAACGTCTGTAAAAACTGTTCTATTCGATGATCTGTTATTCGGCAGAAATAAAAGAATTTTTTAGATAAAACAGTATTTCTAGGCATGAGAAAATTGGAAGTCTATGTGATATATATTTCATAATATATTAAGTGCGGTAAATTAATTTTGTTTCTAGATTATATTTGATAATACGAAAAGTAAATTTCCAAACAACCACTCGGTAAATCACATTCTCCCACCCCATCCTATTTTCTTTACAAACCCCCTTCTTAATTGTATAATGGAAAAAAACACCAATCTACAAAATTCGTCATTTTTTGCATCGAGTTTCAATAACAACAATAAATAAATAAAAAAAGGAGGAAATATAACCGGATAAATTAAAAATCAGCGACCAAAATCAGCTCGGAGACTTGAAAAAGCTTCAGATAAAGCCTAAAAAGGGCCGAATATCCCCCAAAGTTTATCCCTTGGCTGGAAATAATTTACACCTATTTCCTGAAGAAATGTAGATAAATCAAGAGTTATTGCATCTTACGGCAGAAAATAGTCTAAGATTCCGGACTATAATGGCAGAACTTTCTTGACATTATTTGTAATAAAATGTAAAATAAAGTAGAAAAAATTACAAAAAAAAATCGATTTTGGGAAAAGGCTGTCGATATTTAACTGTTATGCAGTTTTTATTCAGCTAAATACACTTCTCAGGCGCTTTGCCGGAAGTGATAAAAGTGAGGAACAAAATTATGAATTCAATATTTGGAAACAACATTTCCATGGCGGAGAAAACATTAGATTATCTCTGGTCAAAGCAGCAGATAACCATGAACAATATTGCCAATGGAGACACTCCTGGATATAAAGCCCAATATGTAACCTTTGAAGATGAGTTTCGCAAACGCCTGATGGCAGGAAGAGAGGGTACTTCTAAGGATATCGGCAATATCATAAATGGTTCCAGATACTTTGTACGAAATACACATGATGAGTCCGCCCGAATGGATGGAAACAACGTCAATACGGATGTGGAAAGTGTGGAATTGGCAAGGACCACTCTTCAGTACCAATATGAGATCAATGCATTAAACAGTGAGATAACCAGGCTTCGTACAATAATTAAAGGTTAAAACAGGAGGTACATACAATGCAGCAGATGTTTATAACGCCAATGGTCCCCATAAGTTCCATTGCGGACATAGGAAGTGAAAAAAAGGTGACTTCCGGACAAACCGGAAGCACCATGTTTCAGGATATATTTAAAGAAGCGATTCAGAACGTCAGAAGTACGGATGAAAATCTGACAATGCAGGAGTACCTGCTGTCCACAGGGCAGATCGATGATGCCCACACAGTACCGGCGGCAGCGGCAAAGGCCCAGTTATCGGCAGAGCTTTTAACAGCCCTTAGGAATAAAGCGCTGGAAGCTTATAATGAGATGATAAGAATTAATATATAAGTAGATAACGGGGCGGACAGGCACGATGGAAAAAATTAAGGGATTTTTAGGTAAGTTAAGTGACAAAGCAAAGAAGATTATAATTGCTTCTGTTGTAGGCGTGGCTGTTGTGGCCGGCGCGATAATTATGGCACTGTCCATGCGGGAAAAGCCGTATGATGTCATGTTTACAGGCGTTGGCAGTGAAGAAGCGAAACAAATAATAGGTAAGCTGCAGGAAGACAAGGTTGACTATCAATATCATGATGGGGATATTCTGGTGCCGACAGCCCAGATGGATATGACCAAGGCAAAGCTGGTATCTGAGGGATATCCCAAAAGCGGCTTTACATATGATGTATTCAAAAACAATGTAAACCTTATGACAACTGACTCAGACCGTCAGACCTTTAAGCTTTATGATTTGGAAACAAGAATTGGGTCTACGATCCAGCTGTTCGATGGGGTTCAGGAAGCATACGTAACCATAGCCCTGGGAGAAACTTCCAAGTACGCATTATCGGAAGACAATGCGCAGGAAGCGAGTGCCCAGGCTGTTGTCGTGATGAAAGACGGCGGTTCCCCTACAGAAGAACAGGCCAAATCCATTCAGCTTCTTATTTCAAGAAGTATTCCTGGTATGGTCATTGGAAATGTTGCAGTGTTTGACGGCAACGGAAAAGAGGTCTCTACTGATTCCGGGGAAGAGGATATAAATTCTGGAAAGACAGGAGAAGAGATCGCAAAGCTTATAGAAGACCAGATTGCAGCAAAGGTTATGAATGTCCTGGGACCTGTGTACGGAAATGGAAATGTACGCGTATCCGTAAAAGGCACTGTAAATATGGAAAAGCTGATCCGGGAGAGTACTGTATACAATGTACCGGAGAAGATCGACGAGAATGATAAGACGGGACTTACTTCTGAGGAATCCATATACCGGGAGTATTCAGGAGATGGGCAGACCGCTTCCGGAGTGGCCGGATCAGAGGCCAATGCGGATATTCCTCAGTATAATGCAGGAGGAGCTGCAGGGGATAATAATGCTTATGGTTCCAGCAGCCTGACCAGAAAGTATCTTTTAAACCAGATCAAGGAACAGGGACAGGTTAATCCCGGCAGTCTGGAGAATTTAACGGTTTCTGTAATCGTGAATGGAAACGGTTTCGGAACCTTGACGGCTGATGATATCCGGAATTTGGCCGGTAATGCGGCAGGAATTGCTCAGGCAGACCGGGCGGAGAAAATCACTGCTGTTGCAGCGCCCTTCTACACCGTGGATGTTCCGAAACAGCCGGAAACTCCTGTCGAGGTAGGAACAGATGGTATTCTTGTAAATCAGTGGATTTTAATCGGTGCACTGGCAGGAGTGTTCCTGCTCTTGCTGATCATAATTCTTGCAGTGAGACGCAGAAGAAAGAAAAAAGCTCTTATGGCGGATATGGGAGACAGTCAGGAGGATGTTCCCATTCTTCCGGAACTTTCGGAAGAACAGGAAGACGAAAGAGAAAGAGAGATCCTGGTTCCCGAAGAGGACAGGGGTGCAGAGCTGCGTGAAAGTGTCCGTGACTTTGCAGAACAAAATCCTGAGATATCAGCCCAGCTGTTGAAAACATGGTTGAACGGAGGAAACAATAATGACAACTAACTTAACGCCTGAGCAAAAAGCGGCAATAGTTATTGTTTCACTCGGTGTGGATAAGGCTTCCAAAATATATAAGTACCTGAGTGAGGAAGACATTGAAAAATTAACCGTTGAAGTGGCAAAACTGGGGCATGTGGAAGCTGATGCAACGGAAGCCGTACTGGATGATTTTTATAAGACCTGCCTGACACAGAAAGTGGTCACTGACGGAGGCCTGGAATATGCAAGAACGGTTTTGGAAAAGGCATTTGGGGAAAGCACGGCAAACAGCCTGCTTCAGAAGGTTACTCAGTCCTTAAAATCCAGGTCATTTGGGTTCATCAGAAAGAGCGATTCAAAGAATTTGATTTCAGTGCTGCAGCATGAGAGGGCACAGACGATTGCCCTGGTTCTTTCCTACACAAATGAAGAAATGGCAGCACAGCTCATTTCCGAGCTTCCGCCTGAAAAACGTTTCCGGGTGGTGGAGTCCATCGCCAGGATGGAGAGTGCCTCTCCTGAGGCAATAAGGCTTGTGGAAAGTGAGATAAAGAAGAAGTTCTCCGGCATTCTTACCACCGATTACACAACGGTTGGCGGTATCGATTATATTGCAAACGTTATGAACCATATGGACAGGGGAAACGAAAAGCTTATCTTCGACGAGTTGGGCAGAAAAGATGCGGAACTGGCAGATACCATTCGCAAAAAGATGTTCGTATTCGAGGATATCATCACCATGGACAACCGCTCCATCCAGCGTTTTATCCGCGAATGCGATATGAAAGATATGGTTTATGCGCTTAAGAATGCAAATAAGCAGATTGCAGATGTTATTTTCAGTAATATGTCAACCCGTATGAAGGATAGCATTCAGTCCGATATGGAAGTTACAGTCAATGTCCGCTTAAGAGATGTAGAAGAGGCTCAGCAGAGAATTGTTGGTATCATCAGGCGTCTGGAGGAAGAAGGCGAGCTGATTATCAGCAAGGGCGGAAAGGATGATATCATTGTCTAATATTATTAAGGGCGCACAGCTTTCAAGTCATGTTTTAGAGTATGGATTTGACCTGGCGTTTGAAGATATCATAGTAAAGGCAAAAACGGAAGAAGAGGAAGAGCAAAAGATTGAGCAGTTCCGGGACGATGCTGATGAGGAATATCTTCAGGCTGCCGAAGTATATTATGAAAATGCTTTAAAAATGGCCGGGGAGATTACGGATCAAGCCAAAGAAGAGGCAGAAAAGATCCGTGCTGAGGCGAAGGCGGCAGGGTATGAAGAAGGCTATGAGGCAGGGTTTTCGGAAGGTTGCAAGAAAGCCTATGAGGATCATAAAGCGGAATTGGATCTCAAGATAGAAGAATTCCAGGCGGCCATGAAGACCACCATTGAATGTGTTACGGAAGAGAAAGAAAGAATTCTGGAAAGATATATGGATGATTTGAAGAAAATTACTTTGACCATAGCAGAAAAGATCATTCAGACCAGTTTAAAATCCAGCGGAGAGATCATCAAGCGGATGATCGCTGCCGCTGCCGGTAAGCTGAAAAAGACCCAGTGGGTGAAAATCTATGTTTCGCAAAAGGATGCAGGGATGATGATACAGGGAGATGTGGGCTTGCTAAATGAATTGTCCCATATTTCTGGAAACATCAAAATTATTGCCATGGATCATGCGGAGGATGGCACCTGTATCATTGAATTGCCGGAAGAGATTATTGATGTCAGCGTGAATACCCAGATCGAAAATATAAAGGGAATTCTCAATAACGCAAGACTGTAGCAGGAGGTGTCCTCATGTTTAAAGAACTGTCTGATCTCATAATGAAGACTGAGACCGTTGATCACATCGGAAAGATCGAAAATATTGTGGGGATGTCTATGGAAGCCTCCGGCGGAAAGGCCAGTATCGGGGACATTGCCTATATTTATAACGAAGACAGGAAAGAGCAGATTCCCGTAGAAGTAGTGGGCTTTAAGGATGATAAAATCCAGCTTATGGCCTACGAAAATATGAATGGAATTGCCGCGGGCAGCTTTGTGCGCAATACGAAACGCCGTTTAAAGATCCCGGTAGGAGATTTTTTAAGAGGACGGATCATTGATGCAAAGGGAGAACCAATGGATGGAAAAGGCCCCTTTGATTCTTCAAGATACTATTATGTGGAAAACCCCTATATCAATCCCTTGACCCGTCCTCCCATTACGGACAAGCTGGAATTCGGAGTCAAAGCCATTGATGGAATGAATACCATTGGAAAAGGGCAGCGTATCGGAATTTTTGCAGGGAGCGGAGTTGGTAAGAGTACTCTCTTGGGAATGATCGCCAGAAACGTTAAGGCTGATATCAATGTGGTGGCCCTTGTAGGCGAGCGAGGCCGAGAGGTAAGGGAATTTATAGAAAAGGATTTAGGGCCGGAAGGGATGGAGCGATCTGTCCTGGTGGTGGCTACATCGGATCAGCCGGCCATGCTTCGCATGAAGTGCCCTCTGGTGGCAACCACCATAGCGGAATATTTTAAAAACCAGGGCAAGGATGTGCTGCTGATGATGGACTCTCTGACACGGTTTGCCATGGCTCAGAGAGAAATAGGCCTTGCCATCGGGGAACCGCCGGTGGCCAGAGGATATACTCCTTCCATATACGCGGAATTTCCCAAGCTTCTGGAACGAAGCGGTAATTTTGGGGAAGGTTCCATTACCGGAATTTATACGGTTCTGGTGGAAGGTGATGATACCAATGAACCCATCGCAGATACCGTAAGAGGTATTGTGGATGGACACATCGTTTTAAGCAGAAAACTGGCAAATGCAAATCATTTCCCAGCCATTGATGTAAGCGCCAGTATTTCCCGTCTGATGACCAATATCGTGTCCGAGGAACACCGGAAACTTGCTTCGGAAATCAGGGATATCTTAAGCATTTATGAGAAAAATGAAGATTTGATTTCAATTGGCGCATATAAAAGCGGAACCAATCCCAAGCTGGATTTGGCTATTGCCAGGATTGACAAGGTCAACCAGTTCCTGTGCCAGGGGATTCAGGAAAATGACACCTATGAAAATATACTGATTAAGATGAAATCGATCTTAGCGTAGGCTTTGGAAAGGAGGATGAAGATGAAAAAATTTAACTTCCCTCTTGATACGGTTTTAAATTACAAGGATCAGGCTTTAGACAATTTGAAAAGCGAACATGCTCAGATACTGGCCAAGGTTGCGCAGCAGGAGAATAAGATCAATATGCTGGCCGACCAGAGGAATGCTGCCTGTGTAAGATTTAAAGAAGAAGCGCAGACAGGGATTTCCATCAATGCCATGCGTGAATATGAAACATATATCACCCATATGGAGAAGAAGATCCTGGCAGAACAGGGAGTATTGCTGACGCTTAAAAGAAAAGAGGAGCAGAAGCGCTTCCAGGTGGTAGAAGCCAGAAAAGAGAAAGCTTCCATTGAGAAATTAAAAGAAAAAAAGCTGACTTTGTATAACAAAGAAGTACAGCGCAGTGAAGAACTGTTCATTGAGGAATTTGTTTCCAACACCATGTCAGTTCGCAGCAACAGGTGATTCTGCCGGAGAAACAAGCTTTGGCAGTTTACCATAGAAATCATATGCCGTACGGCTAAAAGGAAAGGAGGGAAAAGATGGCGGAAGTAAAAAACAGCAGCATAGACTTATTGACAAGGCAGATGACGGGGACACGGAAGAAGGAAGAAAAGGCAGTAGATGGATTTTCCGGTTTCAAGACAATGCTGAAAAGCAAGAGCCAGAAGAAAGACGGCGGAAATGAAGAAACTAAGGATTCCGGAAACATGACAGAAAACGCGGCGGTTGAAACTGCAGCGGTTCTGGTGGCTGCCGGAGCGGTGGAAACGCAGAATCCGGGAGAAATGCTTCGATTGATGGGGCAGGGGCTGGGCCAGAAACCGGCGGAGGACACTGGGACCGATAACGTTCAGGGAGTGATGCTTAAGGAAGGCGAAAAGACGCAGGCCTTGGATCAGTTCCAGGCGTTGAACCAGCTCCGGTTTCAGAATTTAACCGAGAAACCCGGACAAGAGCTTGTATTTGAGGAAGATGCTGCGGCAGCCGTTTTACCGGAAGCAGGGGGAAAGATGCCTGATATAAGTCTGGCAGATGAAATTGGAATGCCGGCAATGGCAGAGCCAAAGCGATCCGCAGGCCAAAAGGAATCTTTGAGCCTGGAAGGTTTGGGACAGGCCAATGAAGCAGGTTCTGACCAGGAAGGCGAAAATGGCATTCTGGGAGCAATGCAGCTCAATGGGACATTTGATACGGTCCCGGTGAGAAAAGAGGAAGAGGCAGTTATGCCTGTACAAAAAGGGAAGTCAGAGGAGAAAACGGCTTTTGTTGAGAAAGACGAAAAGAAGCTGGAAGAAAATCCGGGAATTTCACGGGAAACCTCTCATGAACCCAATCGTGTCCTGCATATTCAGCCCCAAAAGGATGAGATCGCTTATACGACGGTAAATGCTGAGAGTCTGGAAGGATTAGAGTCAAAACTGTCCCAGCAGATTTTAAAACAGATCCAAGCAGGCAGAGGAGAGCTGGATGTACAGCTGGAGCCTCATAATCTGGGCAAGATCCGAATCAAGGTTTCTTATGAGGACAGCCAGGTCAGCGTATCTGTTCTGTGTTCAGAGAGCAGAACCTTAAAACTGTTATCCCAGTCAGCCGGAGAATTAGGGTCGATTCTGGAAAACAATCTGGAACGTCCGGTTCAGATTCTGGTGGACAAGCAGGGCGCAGATTATCTGAACAATCAGAATGAACAGGGCAGCGGACAGGAACAGCACCAGCCGCAGCACGAAAACAGGAAGGAAGAAAGCCGTGAGGATTTCATCCAAAAGCTGAGACTTGGAATCTTTGAAACAGGCAATACGGAAGACAGCGAAACACGATAGATAAGGAGAGAAAAGATGGCAGATGTAAGTTCAGTGAACAACTACAGTTCTCTTATAAACGCACTTACAAGCAGCTCCACAACTTCAAGCAGCGGCGAGCTGACAACGGATGGTTTTTTTAAGCTTCTGGCTGCACAGCTTCAAAATCAGGACATGTCAAATCCCATGGACAACTCGGAGATGATGACTCAAATGACCCAGATCGCCATGATGCAGGCAATGAACAATTTCTCCACCGCTATGGAAGATTTTTCCCAGATCAATACCATTAACTATGGAACTTCCATGATGGGAAAAGAGGTAATGCTTGCCACCACAGATAAAACCGGTCAGCTAAAAAAGATCACTGGAACAGTAACAAGAGTGGATATTTTCAGCGGTATTCCCACACTTTACATCAATGATGATGATGATACCGGATATTCCATTGCCAATGTTATGTCTGTTTATGAAAAGGGACATGCTCCTTCTGAGGATGTTGAAGAGACGGACCCTGACACGGATACTGACACCGACACTGATACGGATACTGATACAACTGTTGATCCAAATGCCGACACAGATACGAATCAGTAGAGTTTTGCTGAGGGAGACGGAGGTGAGGAACTATGATAAACAAAGTAAACCAATATGAGGATGTCAGGCAGCTGAAACTGCGGAGTGCGGCAGCAGCGTCCCAGTGCGGCAGCAGCTTTGGCGATGTACTGAAGAGCCGTATTGGAAGCAAGGACGAGCTTCAATTTTCCAGGCATGCTGCAGAGCGGGTCAACCAGCGCGGAATTGAGATGTCGGAGCCATTTTTAAATGACCTGCAGTCCGCAGTGGAAAAAGCCCGGTCAAAAGGTGCAAAAGATGTGGTTATTATCAGCGAAAAGGGAGCGTTTATTGTGAATGTTCCCAACAACACAGTTGTAACCACCATGTCAGGAAGCGAAATGAAGGAAAACATTTTTACAAATATTGACAGCGCCATCTTATTATAGCTGGACCATTTATGGAGGCTTTTCCCCCATGTCCGATTGACTGGGGAAGGATGGTAATTACACAAAAGAAAGGAAACATATTGTATGGTCAAATCAATGTTCGCTGGTGTGGCAGGTCTTAGGGCTCACCAGTCAAAAATGGATATCATCGGAAACAATATAGCTAACGTTAATACATGGGGATACAAAGCGGCGAGTATGTCTTTTAAGGACACCATGTACCAGACCACATCTTCCAGCTCGGGAGGCAGCACCGAGACAGGAGGCTACGGCGGAACCAATGCAGGACAGGTAGGATATGGAGTTACCACAGGTTCCATTTCATATGACTTTGGTAAAGGAGGCATGGCTCCCTCTGCCAGTGGCTTGGATTGTATGATTGACGGTACCGGGTTCTTTATCGTAGGTCCCATGATTAACGGTGGATCTCTCCCCCTTGGTGAAGAAGATGCGCTTAAATCAAGCGGTCTGTATCTTTCCAGAGTTGGTAAGTTCCAGGTGGATGGAAACGGTTATCTGACCGATGATTCAGGTAATTATGTGTACGGCTTTACAAGAACCGGAGACTTAACCGATGGCTCCAGCTTTGATACAACGGCCCTGACTCCCCTAAAAATCCCGACAAAGTCTGATATGGCAAGTGTAAGCGATAAGAAAGCCGCGGATAAAATTGCAGAAGCAAAAAAGAATCTGGAAGAGGCAAGAGCATTATTTAATGCAATGGATGCAGAGTTGGGAAATGCAAGGGATGCTTACATTACTGCCAACGATAATTATAACACGAAATATGCTGCCGCCGGCGTAGATGCAGCAAAAGCCGATATGGATGCAAAAAAGACTGCCATGGATGATGCATACCGGTTGTGGCTGGAGGACAAGGACAACACAGCTGCAAAGACAGATTATCTTGACAAAAAGACAGAATATGACGAGGCAAACAGTGCATTTATTGTAGCCCAGGCCAACGTTAGGAAAGCAACTGCCTTAGATCCGACTAAAGTAACGGAATTAAATGAAGCTGTGACGGATTACACAGCGGCATACTCGGCTTATATTATGTCGGATTCCTCTACAGATCCTGATTACGAGACAAAGAAAACCGCTTATACCACAACAAAGGCTGCACTGGATAAAATTCAGACAGAACTGTCAAAGATTGAGGACAAATCTCCGGAAGGCCTGCGGGATTCTGCAAAGCAGGCAGTTGATGCGGCATCAGCAAAGCTGACTGCGGCTAAAACGGCAGTGGAAAATGCAGAGAAAACATTGACAACCGCTCAGAATTCAGCTACTTCCACAGCAGTTGGCAATGCTTCGGCAGATGACACCCTGGCCTCCTTAACCAATTATAAGATTCAGACAGATGGTACGGTGGTTGGTAATTCTGAGGATGGTGTTACCATTGTAATCGGTAAGATCGCCCTGGCAGGCGTACAGAATACAGGCGGTCTTGAAAAAGACAGCGGCTACTATTATACTCTTGGCGCCAATACCGGAAATGTAAGCGTTTATGAGGGCGGAGGAACGGAAGGACGTATCCTTGGCAATTATTTAGAGCAGGCAAAGGTTGATCTGGCTACGGAAATGACCGAGATGATCACCACTCAGAGAGGGTTCCAGGCGAACTCAAAGATCATTACGGTAACAGACCAAATGCTTGACGAACTGGTTAATATGAAGCGTTAATAATATGCTTTTACAGTGATTCGGGGAGGCGGAGGCCGCCTCCCCGGACTAAAGGGAGAGAAAGCTATGATTCGTCTGACAAGGCTCAATGACGAGGAATTTGTAATTAACTGCGGACAGATTGAAAGGGTTGAATCCATACCGGAATCAAATGTAATATTGGTCAGCGGAAAGCACTATGTGGTAAAAGAAAGTGTAGATGAGATCATAAACCGAGTGATTGAGTATAATGCCCGAATATATGCATGCGCGCAGAGAATGAAAGTTTAATCCAGGCATTGCCTGGGCTATGGGAGGTTATTCATGGATATATCGTTGATTGTTGGCTGGGTATTGGGAATTGTTTTGATTATTTATGGAATCGGGATGGAGAAAATCGGAAATTTCATTGATATGCCCAGTGTTATCATTGTTGTTGGAGGTACAATCGCAGCTTTGATCGCCAGCTACCCATTCAAAGTTCTTGCACAGATTCCGAAGCATATCGGAATCATGCTCAGTCCCCAAAGGTACAATGCGGAAAAGGTCATTGACACCCTGGTGGAGATGGCTAAGACAGCCAGAAAAAAAGGACTTTTAGTCTTAGAGGAACAGGCGAACGGAATTAAGGACCCCTTTCTTAAGCAAAGCGTTATGCTGATCGTGGATGCAATGGATGCAGAAAAGATCAGGGAAATGCTGGAAAGTGAGGTGGCAGCCATGTCAGAGCGCCATGATCAGGATGTCAGCATGTACGAAAAGGGAACCTCAGTGGCTCCGGCTTTTGGTATGATCGGCACTTTGGTGGGACTTGTTAATATGCTGAAGAGTATGAATATGGAAAGCGGAAGCTCAAACAGTCTGGGAGCTGATATGTCGGTTGCCTTGATTACCACTTTTTATGGCTGTGTTCTGGCCCATCTGCTGTTTGGACCGATGGCAAAAAAACTTCGTATCCGAAATGATGAGGAAATGTTATATAAACAAATCATTATTGAAGGCGTATTGTCCATCCAGGCAGGAGATAATCCCAAGTATCTGGAAGAAAAGCTGCTGTCTTATCTGTCCCAGGGACAACAGAATAAAATTATGAAGAAAAAAACCGGCAATACCGGAAAAGAAGATGCTTCGGCAGCATCATAGGCCCTTTTGGATCATGGGCGGTTACTTAAAACAGGGAAACAGGTGGTTGTATGATAAAGAAAGATAAGAAGCCGGAAGAGCTTGGAAGCTGGATGGATACATATGGAGACATGGTTACATTATTGCTGTGCTTCTTCGTCCTTCTGTATTCTATGTCCTCCGTTGACCAGTCCAAATGGAAGCTGTTGGTGCAAAGCTTTAATCCCAGCGCCTTGGAAGAATCGGACCAGGTTGTACTGGATGCCAAGGTAACGGAAGGCGAGGGGGACTTGACAGGCGGCATTCCCGACGAGAGCGGCGGGGCTACAGATTTCGATGAGTTGTATCTGGTCTTGAAACAGATCGTTGAGGAGCGAAATATGCAGGATAGTGTGGAAATTAGTCGAGGGGACGGCTTCACATTTATTTCATTTCGTGATAAAGTATTTTTTGACGGAGACAGTTCGGTTCTCAGGCAGGAAGGAAAAGACGTTCTCGATCAATTTGCTGCTGCTATGTTACAGGCAAATAATTCTATAAAAGAAGTTCAGGTGTTGGGGCATACATCCCAAGGGAACCCGGCAAGGCCGAATAATATCCGTAATGACAGAATGCTGTCTGCCCAGCGTTCCGCGGAAGTTATTATCTATCTCCAAAGCAAAAATGCCGTTTCACCGGAAAAGCTGGTGGGTTTAAGCTTTGGACAGTTCCGTCCGATTGCGCAGTTTGATACGGAAGACGGACGGGCCAAAAACCGTCGTGTGGAAATCTTGATAACCAAGAATGATACGGTAGAAAAGTCCCTGGAGGAATACTATAACCAGGTATATCATAACAGTCAGGAAGAAACAGGCAATTAAATAATTAGCGGGAGTGAAACAGATGGCTGAAATATTATCCCAAAGTCAGATTGACGCGCTGCTCAATTCCCTGCAGGGAACAGATGAGCCTATCGAGGAGATTGAAAAGAAAGAAAATGAAATAAAATACAGGAAGTATGATTTTTACAGTCCTAAAAAGTTTACAAAGGATAAATTAAAAATTTTAAAAAGTATCTTTGACAATTATTCCAGAATTGCCGGTTCCCAGATCAACAGTTTATTCCGTACATCCAGTGAATTGTCGGTAGTTACTGTAGAGGAACAAAGGTATTATGAGTTTGGCAATGCGCTTGGTGATAATGATGTTCTTACGATTGTCAATGTATCGCTGCCGGATAATTCCAAGAACCCTCCGCTTTTGATCAATGTCAGCATGACACTGATGTTAAGCCTTATTGACCGCATGCTGGGAGGAGTGGGAGATGATACGGCTGTTGACGCATCTTATACCTATACGGAAATTGAGGTGGTTTTATACCGAAGAGTGATCCAATATATAATAGGTGCGTTAAAGGATTCGTGGTCAAGCTATATTAATCTGAATTTTGAACTGGACAGGCTGGAGGAAAATCCAAGCATGTTCCAGGAAATTGGTGTGGATGAAACCATTGCTATCGTTGTCATTGATGTAGATATGAAGGAGTGCTCAGGAAGACTTAATGTCTGCATTCCGGGAAATCTGCTCATGAACATTTTTGATACCATGGATAAACGGAAGCACAGTGCTATGGGGGATGAGGCTAACAGTCAGGATAATAAACAGGAAATCATGAACAGCATTAAGGCTTCCGATTTACTGGTTCATGCCCAGGTAGGAGAAGCGGTGATTACCCTTGATGATGTATACAATCTTCATGTGGGAGATGTCATTAATTTAGGCACCCCGAAGGATTCAAACGTACAGCTGTATGTGGAAAACCAGCCATGGTTCAGAGGCCAGCTTGGCGTCCATAAACGGAATGTGGCGGTTCGGATCGAAGACCTTGTTGAAGAAGGAAATTACCAGACCGGTGAAAGCTGAGTCAGGGATTACATAAAGAATTAAGGATGATAAAAGGAGATGCAAAGAAATGGCGAAAATATTATTAGTAGATGATGCGGCTTTTATGAGAATGATGATTAAGGATACTTTGACAAAGAACGGATATACCGATTTGTATGAAGCTTCCGATGGAGCGCAGGCAGTACAGATGTTTTCAGAAATTAATCCGGACCTGGTAATCATGGATATTACCATGCCCAATATGGATGGGCTGGAGGCACTAAAGCTTATCAAGGCCAAAGCGCCCAATGCGGCTGTTGTTATGTGCTCCGCTATGGGACAGGAGAGTATGGTAATCGAAGCGATCAAATCCGGCGCAAAGGACTTTATAGTGAAACCTTTCAAACCAGACCGTATACTGAAAACAGTCACAGGTATCATCGGCTAGGTCTTATACTGGAGGAGGGTACATATGTCGTTCTTAAGTTCTATGAACATCAGTGCGTCGGCAATGACGGCACAACGTCTTCGGCTGGATATTGCATCGGAGAATATTGCAAATATTGATACTACAAGGACAGAAGCCGGTGGCCCTTACCGGAGAAAGATGGTAGTTCTTGAGGCCAGGAGTGAAAACAATTTCCGGAGGGTCCTGATGAATGCGGCTGGTTTAGGCCGGCAGCAGAGCACCGGAGGAGTTCGGGTTTCACAGATCGTGGAAGATACCAGTCCCTTCAAGTCCGTCTACAGCCCGGAACATCCAGATGCGGATGAAAATGGCTATGTGCAGATGCCTAATGTGGACCTGATTAAGGAAACTGTGGACAGTATGTCTGCAACCAGGTCTTATGAAGCCAACATAACTGCATTTAATGCAGTGAAGACAATGGCTTCCAAGGCGTTGGAAATCGGGAAGTAATGCGTATATGGCATAGAGGGCTAAATGAGTATAGAGGGAGAAGAGTTGTATGGATTCGAAGAATTTTAGCGCATTTGAGATTGATGCCATAGGTGAAATACTGAATATAAGCCTGGGTGCCTCAGCCACAGCAGTATCTACCATGCTCAATGCCAGAGTTGATATCACCACACCAGTGGTCAAGGTATTGTCAAAGGATGAATTTGAAATTTCAAACCTGGAACCGGCGATAGGGGTGGAGATTACTTACATAGCAGGACTTAGCGGAAGTAATCTCATGCTTTTAAAGAGACATGATGTAAAAGTAATTGTAGATATGCTGATGGGGATGGAAACCCCTGAGGAAGAGTTTGAGCTGAATGAACTGAATATCAGTGCTATTTGTGAGGTCATGAATCAGATGATGGGTTCATCTGCAACGGCTCTGTCTGAATTCCTAAGTAAGACCGTTAATATTTCAACCCCAACTTCCTTTGAAATTGCAGATATCAATGATTTCAAGGAAAAATATTATCATAATGAAGACCTTATGGTAGTCGTGGGATTCACATTAAAGATTGCAGACCAGCTGGAAAGTGAGTTTATTAATGTAATGCCTCCAAGCCTTGCAAAGGAATTGGTTGGAGGACTTTTTTCCTCAGGAGAACGAGGCACAGGATCCGGAACCAGCTCCGGCACCGGTACCGGCCCCAACACCAACACAGGCTCCAGAGCCGGCCCCTTCCATGTCAGGCGGAGGAATTCTCTCTCAGGAAGAGATCGAAAGGCTTTTAGCGGGCAGCGTACAGCCTGAACCGGCCCCAGAACCTCAAAAGGCACCGGAGCCAGTTCATTCAAGTGGCGGCATTTTATCACAGGAAGAGATCGAGAAGCTTTTGGCGGGCAGCATGGCTCCGGAACCACCTAAAACAGAGCAGCAGCCGGCTCCGTCTATGGCTCCCGCAAGTCAGATGTCCGAAACGGACCGGATGGCGGTTCAGCAGATGATGCAGCAGATGCAGATGCAGCAGCAGATGATACAGCAAATGCAGCAGATGATCCTGCAGCTGCAAAGCGGGCAGCAAAGCACTCCAAAGAAGGAAGTTCAGGAACCTAAGACCATAAACGTCAAGCCGATTCCCCAGAACAGTTTACGGGAAGGCGAGGCGACTTATGAGGAGCAGGAGGAAAACCGGGAACTGATCATGGGCGTGCCTCTGGAGGTCTCTGTTGAGATCGGCAGAACCAGAAAGCTGGTAAAGGAAATTCTTGAATTTACCAAGGGTTCTTTGGTCATACTGGACAAGCTGGCTGGTGATCAGGTGGATTTATATGTAAACGGCCGGTGTATCGCCAAAGGTGATGTGGTCGTGGTTGACGATAATTTCGGCATTCGTATCACGGAAATCACGAAGAAGAACGTAGATTAGAGAGGAAGTGGCTTTATTGAGCAGTATAATTAGTCTGGCATCGGTACTGATTCTTACCATTTTGGTTCTATACTTAAGTCATCTGTTTACAAAGAGCCTTGGAAATGGAATCGGTATGAAGCGGGGCGGAACCTGTATGCAGATGCTGGACAGGCTTCCCCTTGGACAGGATAAAGCAGTAGCGGTTATCCGCGCTGGGAGCCGTTATTATCTGATTGGTATTGCTTCTTCTCAAATAACTCTGCTTGCGGAGCTTTCTGAAGAGGAAGTTCCCAAAGAGACAGGTGCTCCTCCTTCTTTTGGGGCAGATGGGTACGAAAATTTTAAAAACATATTAAAGAAATACACAGACAGACACAAGAAAGATTTGTGAGGAGGAATGGAATGAATACAGATGCCTTGGTTAATATAAACGGCGGAAGGGTGCCGACCCTGGAGCTTTTTCTCATTCTGACCATCATTTCATTGCTGCCCTCTATATTAGTGATGATGACATCCTTTACCAGGATTGTCATTATCTTATCTTTTACCAGAAATGCCTTGGGAATCCAGCAGACTCCTCCCAATATGGTGCTTGTAGGGATTGCGCTGTTTTTGACTTTGTTTATTATGGATCCCGTAATAAAGGATGTGAATACCAACGCTTACCAGCCGTATATAAAGGAGGAAATCAGCCAGGGAGAGGCCCTGAACCGGGCTCAGGCTCCTATGAAGAAGTTTATGCTGAAGCAGACAGAGAAAACGACCCTGAATCTTTTTGTTGATTTGTCAAATACGGATATGCCGGAAAACATAGAGGATCTTCCAATGACAGTGGTAATTCCGTCATTTATGACCTCTGAGTTAAAAAGGGCATTTACGGCCGGTTTTATGATCTTCCTGCCATTTATGCTGGTGGACATTGTTGTATCAAGTACCCTTATGTCCATGGGTATGGTCATGCTTCCTCCGGCTATGATTTCCCTTCCCTTTAAGCTGCTTTTATTCGTGACAGTGAATGGCTGGGAGCTTTTGTTTACAAATCTGGTGAAGAGTTTTCACTACTGACGGGAGGATAGAATATGACGGAAGTTGCACTTAGCAGTTTGATGTATGAGATGTTTGGGCTGGCTGTAAAGCTGGCTGGTCCGGTACTGGTGGTGAGTATGGTGATCGGTGTTATTATTTCCATTCTGCAGGCCGCAACACAGATTCACGAGCAGACCATTACTTTTGTCCCCAAGCTGATCGTCATAGGGCTGATCCTTTTGATGATGGGGAGCAATATGATGGATACTCTTTGCGATTTTACCATACATATTTTCAGCACCATGTTAGGATAAAGGGAAAGGAATGTTTAAATGCCGGAAATAGGACAAATGATGCTGTTTTCCCTGATTTTCATGAGGATGTCAGGCTTTATCCTGCTGAATCCGATTCTGGGAAGAAGGAATATTCCCAATGTTGTAAAGGGCGGAATGGTCATGGTATTCACTCTCCTGATCTATTCCTTTTCAGCAGCCCAGGTACCGGAACCGGTCAATTCCATAGAATTTGCGGTACTGATAATAAAAGAGTTTATCATGGGCTATATCATTGGTTTTGTTATGGACTTGTTTCTCATGGTCATCACCTTTGCAGGCTCCATTATTGATTTCCAGATGGGATTGTCCATGGCAACAATCTATGACCCTCAGAGCAACGCTCAGGTCGCTATTACCGGAGGCCTTTGGAATGTGTATTTCATTCTTCTTTTCTTTGCGGTGGATGGCCATCTGGCTCTGATCAAGCTGCTTATCAAATCTGCCGAGACAGTTCCCTACGGGCAGGTAGTTTTAGGAACAAAAGTGGCGTGGGCGATGATTGAGGTATTCATTCAATGCATAATCATGGCCATTAAATTTTCATTTCCTATTATAGCAATTGAATTTATAACGGAAATAGCAGTTGGAATCCTGATGAAAATGATTCCTCAGATCAACGTGTTTGTTGTAAATATACAGGCAAAGCTCATACTTGGGCTTCTTATGCTGGTTTTCCTGTTTTCTCCCATGTCAGATTATTTGGGCGATGTAATAACTCAGATGCTTCTTACGGTCCAGAGCATGATCAGGCTTTTATAAGCGTTTAGTAAACACCCTGCGGGTATAAACTTGACGCCTGGTGCCCGATAAAGCGGGGCAGGCCCTAAAGCTGGACGGTCCCTGTCCGGAAAGCATGTCCGGAAAAGAGGAAAGGATGTGATGAACGGCAATGGCAGGTGATTCAAAAACCGAGAAAGCCACACCGAAAAAACGGAAGGATGAACGAAAGAAGGGCCACGTTGCCGTCAGTAAAGATGTGGTAATGGTTGCTTCCCTTCTCGGCATATTCATGATGCTTAAGCTGTTGTTTCCGCTCATGTACAAAACCCTGCGGAATTACATGATAAAGTACGTAAGCCTGGCAGCATCGGCTGAGACCTTGTCCGATTATACGACAAAGGCATATATAGATACGGTGGTAGCCGTTGCAAAGGCTTCTCTTCCCATTCTTCTGGTTTCGGTCCTCTTGGCAGTGGTTGCCACAGGAGTACAGACAAGATTTCTTTTTACCCAAAGTAATATGGCTCCTAAATTCGACCGGCTGAACCCGCTTAAAGGTATCAAGAATATCCTTTCGTTTAAAAGCCTTGTGGAGCTGTTAAAGAGCATAATAAAAATCACAATTTTGATCCTGATCCTTTACCAGATCATTAAAGGGGATTTAAGAGCGGTGGCGAGGACCATTGACATGGAACTTCAGGATTCAGCGGTTTATGTGCTGAATGCCATTCTTGAAATGATCGTAAAGGTGTCTATCATATTTCTGGCAATTGCCGGATTTGACTATTTTTACCAGTGGTGGGATTTTGAACGCCAGATCAAGATGTCAAAGCAGGAATTAAAGGAAGAATACAAACAGACGGAAGGAAACCCTGAAATCAAGGGGAGGATCCGTAACATTCAGAGAGAACGTGCCCGTTCCAGAATGATGCAGGCGGTCCCTACTGCAGATGTGATTGTACGTAATCCTACCCATTACGCGGTGGCGTTACGGTATGATATTGAAAAGGACAGTGCACCTGTACTGGTGGCAAAAGGCCAGGATGAACTGGCTCTTAGAATTGTAGCAGTAGGTGAGGAAAATGGGGTGTATGTGCTTGAGAATAAGCCCTTAGCCAGAGGGATTTACGCCGGCACCCAGGTGGGAGCTGAGATCCCGCCGGAATATTACGGCATGGTTGCCGAAATTCTTGTTTACGTATACCGTATGAATAACAAGATTATTGAGTAGATAAAAGCGGCAGAGATACTTGAAAGAAATGGTGTAAAAGAATGAAGAATTTACTGAAAAATTCCGTAGTATTTTTTGTTATTACGATCGTACTTCTGTTGATTATCCCATTGCCTCCATTTTTATTGGATGTAATGATTATCATAAATATTTCTCTTTCCATGATAATCTTATTGATAACCATGAACATAAGAGAGCCATTGGAGTTTTCCATCTTTCCGGCTCTGCTTTTGGTTACCACCCTGCTGCGTCTGGGGTTAAACGTGTCTACCACGCGTAACATCTTATCCCACCAGGGATCATCCGGCCAGGTGATCAAGGCCTTTGGTGATTTTGTATTACAGGGAAATATAGTCGTTGGTTTTATCATATTCCTGATCCTCGTATTGGTAAACTTCCTTGTTATTACAAAGGGTACGGAGCGTGTATCAGAGGTTGCGGCCAGATTTACTCTGGATGCCATGCCGGGTAAGCAGATGGCCATTGATGCGGATTTAAGCTCAGGCCTGATCAATGAACAGGAAGCCAAATTAAGACGGTATAAGATCCAGAAAGAAGCGGATTTTTACGGAGCCATGGATGGTGCTACCAAGTTTGTAAAGGGAGACGCCATCATGTCCATAATCGTTACCGCCATTAACTTTATCGGCGGAACCATCATTGGTATGGTGCAGTCAAATATGCCCTTTGACCAGGTTTTAACCGTTTATTCCATTGCAACAGTGGGTGACGGACTTGTCTCTCAGCTTCCGGCTCTTTTGATTTCAACGGCCACAGGTATGATCGTTACCAGAGCTGTTTCAGAAGGCAGCTTGAATGAAGACGTTTCTGCTCAGTTCCTGGCTCAGCCTAATGCCATTATGATCACCGGCTTTGTTATGGCCATTCTCATACTGGTTCCCGGAATGCCAAAGGTTCAGCTGGCGATTATGGCAGTCATGCTGGTGGCGGCGGGTTACCATTTGCAGCAGAAGGTAAGGCAGGCGGCAGTGAGAAACCAGGAAACTGCGGCAGCCTCCATGATGGAAGAAAGTGCTCAGCCTGCAGCAGATGAAGAATCCTATTACCGGGATGTAAACAATGTATATTCGCTCATCAATGTTGAGCCTATAGAAATGGAATTCGGCTACAGTCTGATTCCGTTGATTGATGAAAACAGCGGCGGCAAGATGATTAACAGGATCGTCATTTTCAGAAGGCAATATGCCCAGGACATGGGATTTGTCATACCTTCCGTCAGGCTGAGGGACAGCTCAAGCTTAAACACCAATCAGTATATTATTAAGATCAGGGGCGAAGAAGTGGCCAGAGGAGAGATCCTGGTGGATTATTATCTGGCATTAGAGCCTCCCACTCTTTCCGGGGAAGTTGACGGGATCGAAACAGTGGAACCGGCTTATGGAATCCCAAGCAAGTGGATCCGTCCTGAGAACAAGGAAATGGCGGAAATATACGGTTATACGGTCATTGATCCCCTTTCCGTTATGCTGACTCATTTGTCTGAAACCATCAGGCAGCACGCCTATGAATTGTTAGGGCGTCAGGAGGTCATGCAGCTGTTAGAAAACGTAAAGAAGCATTCTGCAGAACTGGTTGATGAACTGTTTCCAAATCAGTTTACTTACAGCAGCTTCCAGAAGATTCTCAACAATCTTTTAAAGGAAGGCGTACCCATCAAGGATATGGAGACTATACTGGAAACCATTGTAGACTCGATTCCAACTACCAGAGATATGGATGTTATTACTGAGAATATTAGAATTGCCTTAAAGAGGACCATAACCAGGATGTTCTGTGACGGAGGACAAATGAAGGTTCTTACTCTGGATGCAGAGCTGGAAAAAAACATTATCGGAAGCATGGCAAAGGGAGAACAGGGCGTTTATCTGGCCCTCAGTCCGGATGTAATGCAGTCTGTGGTCAGTCAGCTGGGGGATCAGATCAAGAAATTCAGCGACTTAGATCAAAAGCCGGTCATCCTTACAAGCCAGGTTGTCAGACTGTATTTTTACCGTTTGATCGAACAGTTCTATCCCAATGTATATGTCCTTTCATTTAACGAGATTGCAAATAATATTCAGATTCAGGCAGTTGGAAATATCACCATTTGACAGGGTATTATGTCAGAAAGGCGGTGTTAGTCGGAATGGAACAGGATTTCACCCAATATACCAATGAAGATTTATTAATTAAATATAAGCGGACAAAAGATATCAAGATGAAGCATGAGCTGGTCATGCGCTATATGTATATGGTCAGAAGTATTTCCATTCAGATGAGGGATGTATATTTAAGCTTTGCCCAGGTGGAGGATATTGTCAATGAAGGCGTGCTGACCATTATGAGCGGAATTGAGAAATTTGATCCGGAAATGAACGTTAAATTTGAAACCTACATTTCCAAGAGGATCCGCGGCATGATCATTGATATGGCGCGAAAGCAGGACTGGATTCCAAGAAGTGTGAGGAAGAATGCCAAGGAGCTGGATAATGCGGTTATGGAATTGTGCAACCGCCTGGGCCGTTTTCCTTCTCCAAAGGAAACCGCGGAATATATGGACATCAGCCTGGAAAAATACCAGGAAGCCCTTGGCAAAACCAATGTCTACAGTGTGCTGTCCCTGGATATGGTTCTGGAGGCAGGAAACGACAATAAAAAAACGGTGCAGCTTCCGGCTGTCAATGAAAATGAACAACCAGAAGATCATTATCTGCAGGAAGAATTTAAGCAGATCCTGGTTCATGCAATAAATAATTTAAAAGAAAATGAGCAAAAGGTTATTTCGTTGTATTATATGGACGAATTAAATATGAAGGAGATTGCACAGGTCATGAATGTCAGCGAGCCGAGAATCTCACAGATTCATTCTAATGCGATTCAAAAGCTGAAGCTGTATCTGACGGGTTTTATAAATGGGTAACAGGAAAGGGGTAAAATGCTATGTTTCATGGATTTTATAATCTGGCATCAGGAATGCTGTATCAGAATCGTAATTTAAATGTGATCAGCAACAATATGGTCAATGTCAGTACTCCAGGCTATAAATCAGACAAGCTGGTCAGTACCACGTTTAAGGATGAGATGCTCTACAGAAATGGCAACCGGGATAAAAGCAATCCTGTGGAGATCGGATCAGTATCCATGATTCGTACCGCCAGAACCACGAAAACGTCTTATGACCAGGGAACGGTGGAGGAGACAGGGGGAAATCTAGACTTTGCCCTTACAAAGCCTGGATTTTTTGCCATTGAGGATTCAAACGGAAATCATCTTTATACGAGAAATGGTTCCTTCCGTCTGGATGACGAGGGGTATCTTTGTTTATCCTCTTTGGGAAGGGTTCTGGGAGAAGACGGAAACCCCATAGAGCTTCCTTCAGATCATATTACCGTTGATCAATTAGGAAATATTTATGAAGAACCCTTAAAGGGCCTGGGAACTGACGAAGACGGCGGGGACTCAGAGGATACGGAACCTGTCCTTTTAGGAAAGATCGGAGTAGTGGATTTTGCAGATTATACCCAGCTTGTTAAGGGTGATAACGGTACATTTACAACCACGGCGGAGGGAACTGCAGCCAATGGGGGAGTCCAATGGAAAGCGATAGAACGTTCTAATATTGATCCCATTGATGAGATGACTTCCATGATAAGCAGCCAAAGGGCTTCCCAAAGTGCTGCGCAGGTGCTTAAGATGTATGACCAGCTTATGGGCAGGATTGTCAGTGATATAGGCAGAGTATAAGGGAGGAAGGATAAATGGAACAGTCATTTTACATAGGTGCTTTAGGGGCTTTAGGCCAGCAGACAAAGCTCAATATAGTTTCAAATAATGTGGCTAATGTAAATACTGTAGGCTTTAAAGCCCAGTACAGTGTTTTTTCAGATTTGGTGCATGCTGAGCTTAGAAATGCCCAGGGACAGGATGGAGCGAAATCCGGAAGCGGGACAAGGGTTGACCAGTCAAAGACGGATTTTACTGCCATGGCTTATAAGGAAACCGGCCTTGACCACGATTACGCCATTGCCGGTGAAGGCTTTTTCATGCTAAAAGATCCTGTTACCGGTGAAGTTTCCTATTCCCGTGACGGGCGCTTCCAGCTGTCACAAATGGAGGACAAGTTCTATCTGGTGAATTCAGACAACAAACGGGTCCTTAATATGGACCAGGAAGAGATCTCCTATGACGTAAAGCCTGCCACATATCCGGGAGATGAGACTGAGGAAGAAGAGGAAGAGACGGAATTGGAGGAAGGAGAGCATGATCCCCGGGCAATAGGGGTGTATACCTTTGCAAGAAGGGACGGCATAGAGAGTCAGGGAGATAATGTCTACACGGTAACCGCAAAAAGCGGAGAACCGATTCTGCTTGAAAAAGCCAAGGTAATAAAGGGAGCCTTAGAGGAGTCTGGAGTGGATTTTGCCCAGGAGATGACCAGATTGATCGAGGCGCAGAGAGCATATTCCTATGCGCTTAAAATGGTGCAGACTTCTGATGAGGTTGAGTCGACAATAAATTCTCTGCGGTAAATCCCGTGAGTAATGAGGAAAGAGGGCGATATCATGAAAATAACGCGTTACGATGAAATGAATAGTCTGGGCCTGGATCTCATCAGGGAAATCGGCAGCATAGGCACAGGAAATGCGGCCACTGCGCTGTCCTCCTTGTTAGGGAAAACTGTTCGTATGACACTTCCGGATGTGAAGATCCTGGGCTATAATGAAGCCATTAAATATCTGGGAGATCCGGAAGAAATTGTAGCTGCTATTCTGGTCAAGATGACCGGTGAGATTAATGGATTGATGCTGTTTATCCTGAAGCTGGATTTTATCAATGAAGTCTTAACCAGTGTCATGCAGCAGAATATTGAAGATTATTACCAGCTGAATGTTTTGGAAACCTCAGCGTTGGAGGAGATCGGAAATATCATCATCTCTTCTTATGTGAATGCCATGTCCTCCCTTAGCGACGTTACGATCAATTTATCAGTTCCTGATATCGCCGTTAATATGCTGGGCGGAATTTTAAGCGTGCCAATGGTGGAATTTGGTTATCAGACAGATAAGATGATGATGATCAGCGGCCAATTTGTTATAGGGGGGAAAGTTCTTCACAGTGACTTGCTGATGATGCCGGATATACAGTCATTGAACTTTTTAATGGAAAAGCTGGGGATAGCCAATGGATAAACAATTAACGGTTGGAATTGCAGACATGAAGTTTGCAAGGCAAGAGGGTATTCTGATTACTTATGCACTTGGTTCCTGTATCGGAATCAGTCTGTATGATCCCATGATCAAGCTGGGAGCCCTTGTGCATATTATGCTGCCCGAGGTATTTGGAGCGGGAGACGGCAATATATTTAAGTATGCAGATACAGGACTTGCAGAAACGTTTCGAAAAATTGAAATAATGGGAGCCAGGAAACCCAGACTGATCGCTAAAATTGCCGGGGGGGCCAAAATGTTCGAATTGCAGGGAAACAGCACGCTTGGGAATATCGGTGCCCGTAATATTGTCAGTGTGAAACAGATTCTTCACTCAGAGGGAGTCCGGCTTGCTGCTGCGGATGTGGGAGAAAATTATGCACGGACCATGACCTTTGATGTGAGCACCGGTATGGTGAAAATTCGGACTTATGGCAGAGCGGAAATTGTTTTGTAAACATTATGAACCGGCTAAAGGATGCCGATATTTTATTAGGCAGATGTTTTTGCTGGATTATATTGGGATAAAGGAGAAGAGCTATGGCAGAAACAGATATTTTATTAGAGTCAGGAACCAATGAGATAGAAATAATGGAATTTACCATTTATGGTGAATTGTATGGAATTAATGTTGCCAAAGTACGTGAAATTATGATGTCAGATAAGGTGAAGCCCATTCCTCATGCCCATCCTTCTGTAGAAGGTATCTTTAAGCCGAGAGATATCCTTCTTACTGTGATTGACCTTCCTCAGTACCTGACCGGAAAAGCAACGGAAAAACAGAGCAAGGACTTATTCATTATCACGAATTTTAACAAGCTGCACATTGCGTTCCGGGTTCACAGCGTCGTTGGAATCAGCCGTATCTCATGGAAGAACATACAGAAGCCGGATGATACTATAAGCCGGGGGGAGGAAGGCGTGGCAACAGGAATTGCGCAGTGCGGTTCTGATTTAGTTACCATTCTGGACTTTGAAAAGATCGTGGCGGACATTGCGCCGGAAACCGGGATCCAGTTAGATGAAATCAACAAGCTGGGGCAAAGAGAGACCATTGACTGCCCGATTCTCATTGCAGAGGATTCCATCCTTCTGACAAAGATGATAGAAGCGGCTCTTAAGAAAGCCGGCTATAATAATCTGACCTTTAAAAATAACGGTCAGGAGGCGTGGGATTTCCTGGTTAAGGTCCGGTCCGATTCAGATTTAAATAAGAAGGTAGGCCTGATCATTACGGACATTGAAATGCCGGAAATGGATGGGCATCGCCTGACCAAGCTGGTAAAGGAAGATAAGAACTTAAAGCATATACCTCTGGTCATTTTCTCTTCCATGATCAATCAGGAATTAATGATCAAAGGAAAGCAGTTAGGAGCTGACGAACAGTTAAGCAAACCGGAGATCGGCCATTTGGTTGAAGTAATCGATCATTTGCTTCAAAGGAGGGAAAAGAATGGATAAGTATGTCACCCGGCAGCCCATAAAGGCACTGAAGGAGGACAGGATTATCGGCTATGAGATATTGTTTCAGAAAGATTATGACTCGCTATACAGCAGCTCCGATGTCGCAGCGGCTGATACCATTGCTGGTTTTCTGATGCAAAATACGGAAAGTATTTTTCGTGATAAGCTCACTTTTGTAACATTTACTCCTTCCTTGCTGTTTCGTAATACGCCAAAGATTTTTGACAAGGAGAAAATGGTAATTCAAATTGAAGACCATGTGATGATCCATCCCTTGTCACCTACCATCATCAGGAAATACAGGGCAGAAGGCTATGTTTTTGCCATTAATGATTTTCAGTTTTCTCCCAAATATTTTTCCATGCTGGATTTTGCCACTTACATAAAGATTGATATCAGAAATAAAAATAATGCAAAAGAGCGGATTTCGCTGATGAATCTTATCAATACCATGAAGGGCTTTGATAAGAGATGCGTTGCAACCGGGGTCAACACAAAGGAAGATTATGATCTGGCTCTGGAAATTGGAGCTGACTTTGCGGAAGGCAGCTATGTAGCCGAGGCAATGGCGAAAAAGGTGAACCGTATGGAATTCCTGGAAGGGAACTTCTTCCAGCTGGTTGTTGAAGTATCAAAGGATGAGCCGGATATTGAGCAGATAGAAGAAATCATAAAGCGTGATGCAGCATTGACCTATGCTCTTCTTAAAATTGTCAATTCCGCTTACTTTGCTTTGCGCCGGAGAGTATCTTCCATACGTCAGGCGTTGGTAACCATGGGAATCAGCCAGTTAAAGCAGTGGGTATATCTCTTAAGCTTTAATAATGATTTTGACAATGATGAATCCCTGGAGGCCACCATGAAGGTGTCCTTCCTGCGGGCCAATTTTGCCATGGCTCTTTCCGATCATGTACAGGGCCTTCCGATCATCCGGTCTGAGATCTATATGATGGGAATGTTCTCTACTCTGCAGTATATGATTGATGCTCCTTTAGAGGAAATACTGGAGGAAGTGCCGGTGGCCCAGGAAATAAAGGATGCGCTTATCAGGCAGGAGGGAATTTGCGGAACTCTCTACAAACTCATTCTGAGTTATGAAAAAGCGGAATGGAAGAATGTGAAAGCTTTAGCAGATCAATTAGGTATACCTTCCGGCCTGCTGGCACAAACATATATGGATTGTGTGGAAGCCGTAAATGAGATATGGAAAGGTCTTACAAGCAGTGCATCTCAGGAATCGGAGAACTAATAAGAAAAAACCCACGCCTAATGGTGTGGGTTTTCTTTTACAACGGAACAGGCCTTTGTCAGTTCCACAATGATATGCTGGGAAAAACGGTTGGAATAAAAGTTCAAAAGCGGAGATGCGGAAGGTGGTTCCACAACAATATATTTGGGCGGAAGGTTGGTCAGGGCCAGGGCTGTTACGTCAGCGATGCAATGGTCGCACAGGCATACACCGAATTTCTCCATATATTCCTTTGCCTTGCTTTTTACCACATATTCCATGACATTCAAGTACTTATAGTCTAAGGGCTTGGAAACGGGCGATTCAGATAAAAGAGCTTCGTCAGAAGGTCTTTCATTCTGGAGCTGAGTCTCCTCTAAGGGAGAGTCTTCTGCATTTAAATCTTCTTCTTTTGAGGAAGGAGAAGGCGGATCGTCCGGCATCTCCTGTATGGAAAGCGATGAATCTTCCCCGCTGTTTTCCTCCTCCTCCAGCTGATGTCTTATTAATTCTGCAACAGGGTCAGGTGCTGTGGATGACATATCGATAATGGAAATGGGGGATGGAGTCAATGGTCCGTCCTGGGTTTGGATAGAGGCCTGCTGGGCCAAAACTGTCAATTCCTTAATAGTTCCGCCCGGTTCTGCTGTGAGGCTGGCGGCAATATTTTCCTTTGCCGCTTCTGTTTTTGAGGATTCGGAATCATCGCCGGCCAACAGATTCATGACATGGGCCGTTTTACTGCTTTTTCTTGCCATTGCTTAAGCTCCTCTCAAGGTGTTAATTCTTGCGCTGTTTAATCCGATCCAGGACCTCAGCAACCAGTGCTTTATAGTCCAAGGCAGGATTAGATCGGGGCGCATAATCCAGAAGGCTTTCTCCTTGAGCAGGTGCTTCCGCAACGGAAACACTGGACCGGATATGAGTGTCGAATACGGTGGTGCCGATCTGAACCGCAATATTTTGTGCCATCTCTTTTACTTCTCTGGAAAGAAGTGTTCTTGGGTTATATTTATTAAGCAGGATTCCCAAAACAACCAGGTCCGGGTTGACGGAGGAACGGACTGTATTGATCGTCTCCTTGATCTGGGAAACCCCTAACAGGCTTAAAATCTCCGGAACCATGGGAATGATCAGATAGTCTGCCGCCGCATAGGCATTGACGGTCAGAATGTTCAGCGCAGGAGGAGTATCAATAATAATGTAATCATAATAACCGGCCACGGTAGAGAGTATGTTTTTCAGCATGCATTCCCTCTGCTTTCCTGAAAATTCCAGTTCAGCTCCGCTTAAGAGAATGTTGGAAGATATTACATCACAGTATTTTGAAGACCGGATTGCCTCCTGCAGGGTAGCGGTTCCTTTGAGGACTTCGTATATGGTGGCGCAGGATTCGATTTCAAGGCCAAGGCTGAAGCCTAAGTTACCCTGCGGATCCAAATCTACTGCCAGGACTCTTTTATGATGCATGGCCAGACCGCAGGCAAGAGAGCAGGAAGTGGTTGTTTTGCCTACGCCGCCCTTTTGATTTGTAATAGCAATTACAGTTGACAACTTCGTTTCCTCCATTCATAAATTAAGATAATACTATTATCTTAAGTATACAATATGTCGATAAATAAGTATAGCGAAAACAATAAAAAAACCGATTTTTGACGAAAATTGGCTTGTGTACATATTTAGAAAGGAGTTCTATATGGCATCGATTTCAAGCAGCGTCAGCAGTGTTTCTTCTATCCGGGGCTACGGCGGTCTTGTCAGCGGCCTGGACAGGGACAGCCTGATCGAGGGAATGACTACGGCTACAAGAGCTAAGATTGCAAAGCAGCAGAAACAAAAACAAACTTACTTATGGAAGCAGGAGGCTTATCGCTCCATCAGCTCCAAGCTTGTGGAATTTTCACAAAAGTATACCTCCTATGTCAATCAGTCAACCAATATTTCCAGCCCCAGCTTTTGGGCAAAGAGCAGTATTACGGCAATTGGGGACAACAGCAAGTATATCAGCGTATCAGGAAGCTCATCCCTTGCAGATTCCATGTCCATCGTGGGGGTGAAGCAGCTGGCAAAGGATGCCAGTATGTCTTCCACAGGAGCAGTATCCGATCAGTTGCTGACAACAGGCAGTATTAATTTGGGAACAGAGGATGTCAGCACCTTGGAGGGACAGAGTCTTTCTTTTCAATATGGCAGCAAGACGTATACTGTTTCCTTAAGCAGCGGTACGACAAAAGATGGCTTTACCTACGATTATTCCAATGGCGCGAAAGCGCAGGAATCCATCACCAAGGCTCTTAAGAATGTTTCTATTGGAGATGGAAAGACATTGGCAGATGTTATTAAAGTTGAAGCTGATCCGTCAAATTCCGGGGATCCTTCAGGTACTCCTTTTAAACTGAATTTCAAATCTGCTGATAAAGCAGGGAATACCATTAAGCTTGCAGGGGGAAGTAAAACGGCGCTTGCAGCTCTTGGTATTAATAATATTGACAGTCTATCTGAAGCGGATAAAACCATCACTTCCGAAGGACTGTCATCGGAACTGCTGGGCAGGACGCAGTCCTTTTTTGAAGAGAAGTCTTTTGCAGAGCGGGTAGGTGGAAAGAACATCAGCTTTACTTACAATGGAACCACCAAATCCATACAATTTGCCAGTACAGAGGAGATTCAGGCAATGATAGGCAGTGATGATAAAGCATCCTTAGAATCCATTGCTGCTGATTTAGAAACAAAGCTGGGCAAGGCGTTCGGAACAGGCAGAATCAAGGTAGGAGTTCAGGAGGACACCAAGAACGGTGGTTATCAATTGAAATTTGAGACCATGAATCCGGCTACCAATACGGCTGACAACTCCTCTATATTGTCCATATCCTCCGCTGACAATGGAGTGATCGGCAAGACGGGAGCTTTGAAAGTGGAGTATGGGGAGTCGAATCGTCTGAATCTTTCAGCTTCTCTTATAAATTCCGGATTAAATGGAATTGCAGATAAACTTGGATCTAAATTAGATGATTATGAAACCACTTATTTTTCGGGATCAGTAAAGGCCTTGGAGTTGATCGATAATCTTGGAAGCAAAGTCACAGATGGAATGGATGCTGCTACGTTAAAGAATTTGATTTCATCAAATTATTCCCAGTTATCGGATACGGTCTTAAGCAGTGTCTATGAAGCGATCGATCATTTTGAGGAAGAGGGGGCTGCAACGGCCGGGGACTTGAAGACAGCCATGGGAACTTATGTAAGCGACAGAGAGCTGAAGCTTACAATTAATGGCGTCGATATTAAGGGACTTTCCTACAACAGCACTATTAATGATATTATCAGCAAGGTTAATGCTTCCGATGCGGGCGTTACCATGAGCTATATGATGAATGCAGACAAGTTTTCCATTATATCTACAGCAGGCGGAGCTGCCGGAAGTATAGATTTTAGCGGAAGCAGTGATGCAGAGCTTTTGTTTGGAGAAAAAGATGTAGATTATACCGTTACCAAGGGTCAGGATGCAGTTGTCAGTGTAAAATACACTGGCTCCGATGAGGTTGTTGACCTGATACGAGGCAGCAACTCCTTTGGCCTGGATGGATTAAACATTACTGTAAGCGGTACTTTTGGATATAAAAAAGACGACACAAACGGATCTTATGTAAAGGCTGATGACGGAAGTTATTTAAAGGTCGATGATATTGCAAAGCGTTATGATAAAGATGGAAATGAAGTTACTGGCGGAGAGTATGTAATGGCAGAGAATGGAACGCTTGTAAAGGCCTCCGGTGGTTTCTATTCTCAGGATACTACGGATTCTGTCACGTTCAATGCCAAAACAGACTCTGACAAAATCGTATCCGCCATTTCCGATATGATCAAAGACTACAATGAAATCATCAAATTAGTAAATGATGAGGTCACCACAAAACCAAACAGGAGTTATGAACCTCTGACAGATGAGCAGAAAGAGGAAATGACGGAAGATCAGATCACTAAATGGGAAGAAAAGGCAAAGGCAGGAATGCTGTTCAATGATTCTGATTTGAGAGGCCTTTCAGACAGCATGCGTTTCATTTTTGAAAGTGGTTCTGAGGATAAAGCCATGCTGGAGTCTTTCGGGATATCCACAAGCTCCAATTATGGAGATAACGGAAAGCTGGTATTCGATGAAACCAAGTTCCGTGCAGCTCTTGAATCCAATGCAGAAGATTTACAAAAATTATTTACCAGGACTGCAGATACTACCACAGGGGACAAGGGCGGCGTTATGGCCCGTCTTACTACAATTACTGAGAAGTATGCTTCCACAACAGGTGCTACCAAGGGTATATTGATTGAAAGGGCTGGTTCCGTTTATGCGCCTACCAGTATCCTGTCCAATTACCTACAGAAGAGTATAGACAGCGTCAACGATTACATAGACCGCTTGCAGGATCAATTATCAACAGAAACAGACCGTTATGTGAAGCAGTTTACTACTTTGGAATCATTGATTTCACAAATGAATTCCCAAAGCAGTTGGCTGAGCTCATTCGGTTCATAAGAAATGGCGGTGTAGATTATGGCATCATACGGATACCAGCATTATAAAGAACAGACGGTTAATACAATGACTCCAGGAGAAATGCTCAATCTTCTTTATGATGAATTACTTAAACGGCTGACTAGGGCAGAGCTCGCATTGGAAAAGGAAGACTTTGAGCTTTTTGAACAGTCTGTTCAGCGGGCGGTGGATATTGTCACTTATTTAAAGGATACGTTGAATCATAATTATGAGATCAGTGCTGAACTGAGGCGGATGTATGACTTTTTTCTGTATGAGTTTAGCCGGATAAGGGCAGGAAGAAATTCAGAAGTGATTAAGGAGGTCAGGCCCTTAATTATCGATTTACGTGAGGCTTTTAAGGAGGCACAGCGGTTAAACAGTTAAAAAATCCGGCCTGGAGGGGAGGAAGCATTCCTCCCAGGCCGTTTTGATTTTTAAATATGTAGATAGGGGGATGACATGGACGATTCAATGCTGATTGAGATTCTAAAGGAAATGCAGAACAAATATCAATGTATTATAGAGATTGAGCGCATTACCAGGGAGGTCGGGGAATCCTTATCCAGAAATGACAGAACTTCCGTTCAACTGCTTCTGGGAATGCGCCAGGAGGAAATGGATAAAGCAGATATTCATGAAAGAAACATTAAATGCCTTATATTGGCTCTGCCTTCTGCAAAAGCAGCTCAGGTCAGAGATTGGTTAAAAGGGAATAATGCCCATAAGCCAGTCAGCCCTGTGGCTGAAAAACTTGTGGAAAGAGGAAAGAGCTTCCAGCTGGTGATGAAACGAGTGATCGAGATGGACCGCCATATCAGTACCCGTTTGGCAGGAAAAGACTCTTACTACAATCATTAGTGAACGGAATCCGGAAGGCTGATAATCCATAAAGGCCCCCCGTTTCCTGACCGGTAATTCAATTCTTGGAAAATCAAAGAAGAATCCCAGTCAAATTTTGTATTATTGTAATTATTAGGATCAGCGATCCGAAATTTACCTTCTCCCATTGAACGGGTGATTATTATAAAATGCCCCTGCTGGGTAAAATGGCCCTTTTTCATGAGGGCAACGACGAGATGGCCGGAATCCAAAGCACTCTGCAGCCCCTGAACCGTGTAATCTTTCAAAGGTGTGGCTTTCAGTCCATAGGCGGAAGCGCTGTCAATGATTAACCTGTGATAGGAACCTTCACCGGGGCACCAGCTGTTGTTTTGTGCAGCCCAAGTGGCAATGTCAGGCGGGAGTACCTGGTTTCCGGTAAGACTGGTAATCAGCATGGCCATGACCGTAGGGCCGCAGCCATAGGTAGAAAGAGGGTCTCTTCCGCCATAGAGAAAGTTCCCCCATCTGGCATCCCCCTGATTATAATACGTAAGCGGGCCGCATGCACTGTCAAGCATGACATCGTATTTTCCTTCCTGAGGAATTTCGTCTGCCGCAGGTTCTGAGCTTATCTCTGAAGCTGTATAAGAAATAGCCGCAGCTTCTCCACTAATTTGTCCGTTGGTTGAAAAAAACGTGGCAAAAGGGACAACGGCTAAGAATAGAGTTTTAAATAGGATCGGATACATTCTGCTCACTTAATTTACCTTTTCTATGATAAAGATATTAGTTTCATTTCTACAATAGTTATCGTACGAATATCCGGTAAAGTTAAGTTTATTATGAAAAAACGAATATAAAACGTGAAATGCAGCTTTTCTCATGATTTAAAAGGAGAAGACAGGGGCAATTGGTTGAATTCATTGCCCGGCATACCGGTTAAATAGATATTGAATTGCCGGCGGTATGATATAGCCGGTTGATTGAGGATGGAAAATGAATGAGTAAAGGATATGAAGAGCGGTATTTAATAACATTATTGTCAGCAATATTGAATCAAAAGCCTTCTCCTGAGATGCTGCGCCAGCCGGATTGGGAAAAGATGTTTCGTCTGGCCGATTATCATAACGTGGCGCATGCTGTTTATTATGGAATCATGGGGCTGGATGAAAATATTCCTCAGGCTATACGCCAGCGCTTTTTTGATAAATATCTGGAAGCAGTTCACCGGACAGACCGGTTGAGATCAGGGGAAAAGCAGGTTTTGGCCCTTTTGGAACGAAATAAGATCAACTGCTTTGCTTTAAGATACTCTGATATTGTCAAATGTTATCCAATTGAAGAAATGTGCTGCAGAGAATCCATTGAGATCGGCATTGATAAAAAACATGGATGGTTAATCAGGAAGATGCTGGAGGAGGCGGATTTTGAGGAACGCCAGACAGAGGAACGGGGAAACTTATTCTACCGGATCCCAGGGATCAGGGTTTTATGCTATAACCAGAGTCTGTTTTTCAGTAAGCCAATGCGAAAATATTTTAAAAGCCTGCTGGCCTTTTTACCATATCGGAAAGGGTATAAGCATGTGCGGGAAATGACTCCTGATGATCAATATCTCTTTCTCATGAGCAGGCTGACGGATTCCTATGCAAAGGGAGAAATCAGTTTAAATCAGATCATGGACTTTTGGGTGTTTTACAAAAAATATGCAGAAGTTTTTTCCTGGCCATATATATATGAAAAGTTAAAAAAGCTAAAAATTGCTGAATTTGCAGAAAAGCTTGAGTATCTTATACTCCGTTGGTTTGGCAGCGGGGCAAGTATTGAAAACACAGAAATCTATGAAGCCATGGAGTCTTACATCTTTACCAAGGGGGCAGAAGGAAGGGAGATCAGTTCTCAATTTCTTCCTCTGATTAAGACGGTTGCAGATTGCTATGCCAGGGACAGGAGATCGGAAAACCTGAAAAAAATGATAAAATGGCTGTTTCCTGACAAAAGATATATGGAAACTATTTATCCATCATTGGGAAAACTGGGAGTTCTCCTGCCGCTTTTCTGGCTCCTGCGCCTTGGGCGGTATGCGATAAGATCCATTCCCTTTTTAAAGAGCTTTGATGTTTGGATAAAAAATAAGAGGTTAAAGAAGCTGCAAAAAGACATGGAACATATAGCTGATCAGGCCTTGGAAGAAGCGAATAAGGAACATATGGCTGATCAGCCTTTGAAAGAGATTGATATAGAACAGGTGAAAGATAAAACAGCGGAAATACCGAAGTAAATCAGGTATCTCCGCTGTTTTTATGTTCATTGATCAAATCTTTGATTTTGGATATTGAGCCGGCACTTAGAGAAACAGAGGCTGCCTCCTGATTTGCAGAGGCCGCTTCTATTAACTCTGTTCGCAGGATTGATACATTTCTTGGAGCATCAATAGCCAGCTTTACCCAATCGTTTCCAATGTCAAGAACGGTTATGGTAATATTGTCTCCAATGGTGAGTGACTGTTCTTTTTTCCTTTGAAGTATAAGCATCCTAATCCCCCTTTTTTACGAAATCTTTGATCAGATGTCGAAATTGATACAATGGGTTATCCAGGATCACCTGTCTTGCTTCACGACTTTCAATATTTACAGCAATTGGGCATTTTAAATTCACAGTGCTGTCATCCATTGGATCACGGATGACACAAATAACATAGTATGAAACAGAATCGTCCTCCTGAGATACATTTAAAAGTTTTCTGTCCTCCTCGGATAAGACCGGAGTATAATCAGCATATAGCTGGAATGGATTCATAAGAATAAATGACACACTAAAATCCTCTATGGATTGAAGGCAGATCAAAGCGTCGCTGTTATCCTGAAAGGCTAGGGGAACATAATTTTTCAAATGAGTAAAACCAAATAATCCATCGGAAAAGTGTATTAATTCTTTTTCGGAACAGGAAATAGTGCCAAAATATTGTGTTTGGATCTCCATAGGTACCTCCCAGAGTGTAGGATTTTAAGCAAGCACGTCCACCGGAGAGTGGTCGAAGAATTCAGCGGCGCTGGGGGGGACATACATCGGCTTGCCGATATATTCAATTTCCACATCAGGCATTTGAGTGATAGACAGCTCAACCTTGCCTGGAATAAATTCAAAATCTCCGTTTGCAACTTTTAATTCAAAACTTAGCTTATCCATTTGATATTTAATATTTAATTCAGGATCCGACCATTCAATGTCAGGACCTGTAGTAGGAAGAAATTGCAGTCCAAAATCTCCTGACGGCATTTGAGCACGCTGGCTGATAATCTGATCAAGCGGGTTTGAAACTCTGGGATCTAACAAAAGCGCCCCCTCCTCTGCATAGTTTGCGGTAGCCTCTGACGCGGCAGTTCTTCCATAAGAAGCCGACTGACGGACACTTTCCATAGTAGTTGGACAAACAGAATTACGCGCATTATAAGTATCAAGATGCAGCTTAATGGGGCGGTTTTCTATAGACATGCTCCCTTTTTCCCTGTTTAGCTGAAGCTCAGCTGTTGAGCGCTTGTATTCTAACCTGGCTTTTTGAATTTTTAGTTCATACTTAAGAGGTATGGTTGTTATTCTAAGCAATGGTTCCATATAAGACACCTCCAATCATGCTTAGCGCATAAAATCAATAAAAGACGGTGACAGGATACTGGTTCCAACTTTTAAGGCTGCATTATAAGCGTATTGATTCCACATATAGTCAGTAATTGCAGCAGCAGGATCGACTCCTTCCACTTTTTCCATCTGTTCCTGTATGGAAATGTCAGCATTCTCCAACCGGTCCTTTGTTGTGGTCAGGAATTCTGACTTGACTCCCAGGTCAGTAATACCGTTCATTATGCTTGAGCTTACATCCTTAAATTTATTCATAAGCTTTCCATAAGCTTCTGTATCAAAGGTATCAGCTTCCAATAAATCAGCCAGCTGACCAGCTAAAACAATGGCGTTATTGCTCATTCCATCCTTGTCCTTCCCATATCCGATGGCTTTTATTCCGGGAAGAGAGATATTAAATGCGCTGGAAGGCACCACCTGGTCGGCCTCATCGAGAGCCAGCCCCATGCCCAGGTCAACGTAAAGCTTTTCATTGGACAGATTGGTAAGGCTGGCATAATCAGAAGTATTCTGAGAAGCATCTACGTTAATTCCCCGGTAGGTAAGAGTTTTGCTGTCAGAAGACAGCTCAAAAGGAACATTCTTTCCGTCAGACCCTGCAAATAAAAAGGTATCCTCATAGGTAGCGTTAAGGCTTAACACCATGGACTGCTGATATTGACGTATGGCGGAGGCAAAGGTCTGTCTTGTTTCCGGTGTCTGTTTGTCACCGCTCATGGCCTGCACGTTGTAATCCTCACTGATTGTCTTAATGATATTGGATACCTGAGTGAGGGAGCTCTCCTGCCCATCCTGGCGGGATTGAATATCCGTCAGCATGCTTAAGTTGTCCTGAACTTTATAATATTTACGGTGAAGCTGAGAGGCACGGGCGGCTGATGCAGGATCCTCTGCCACGCTGTTAAAACTGCGCTGAGTCATAACATGGGTTCTGGACAGATTTAAATTATTTATTGTGGTTGCAAGATTGCTTTTGTAATTTCTTAAAATTGCATTCGTCGTAAGTCTCATTTTATTACCTCCTATCTGCCAACTATGCCTGTGCTGTTGATCAAAACGTTCAGAACTTCATCAAGGGTGGTCATAAGACGTGCAGCAGCCGTATAAGACCTTTGGTACTGCATAAGGCTGATTCCCTCTTCGTCTAAGGAAACTCCTGATACGGAATCTTTATTGTTGGCGGTCTGCTGAAGAACAGATAAGTGGTTCGTCAGGATCGCCTTGTTGGCAGAGCTGTCAATACCCTGTATATTTTCCAGGTTGGAATAGCACTGAGAGAAATTTCCGTTGTAGTAAGTAATCGACCCGGTCTGGGGTTTGCCGTCACTATCCAGATAATTATATTCATATTTAAAATCTCTTTCTTCGGTCAGAGATTTTATCATCTTAATAATGTTGTCGTTGGCAGTTGAACCGGCATTTTCATCATGAGAGGAAATAATATGAATGGTGTTGTTCATCCAGTCATCTGAAATTTTAATATTGTTTGCCGTAAAGATCTTGCTGCCGTCAGAGGTTTTAAATAAGTCAAAATTTTTAACATTAAGGGGATCTGCTTTGTAGGTGAGGGAAAAAGCTGATCCATCCGCTGCTTTTATACTGCTGCTTGTAATTTCGGTACCTGCTGCCAAAGGATCATTGCTGGTCCACGTAAGCTTTCCGGTACTGGCCTGATAGGCCCAGCTGCCGGCAGTAACCCCGCCGTTTACCGTCATATCGGCAGCGTCAGCATTCAGCCGGGCAGTCAGATTCACCAAACTGCCTTCAAGACTGGATCCGATTGCAATGGTATCGCCTGTACCGTCACCGAATGTATAGGTTTGACCGTTTATTGTTATTTTTTCCTTATTTAAGAAATTTCCCGTTGAATTTAAAAAGCTTAAACTATATTCTGCTTTTTCAGAACCCGTACTGGTTAATTCCTTTGCGACTCCGGTGGTGGGAACTGAGGTAGCTCCTGTATAAGGAGATGTATTTGTATTCAGCTTGTTGAATATCTCCGCAAAGGTCTGAACAAAGGCATCAAAGGATTTTTCATAATAGCCGATTCCTCTGTAATCGGTCGCGGGGCTGTCCAGTTCTCCGGATTTATTTAACACATCCACAAGACCTTTTAATGTGCCGTCCTTAAGATAATCAGTGATGTCTGTTTTCAAAGTAGTAACATCAGTACCGGCTGGAAAATCACTGGCAGGGATGAGGGAAATAGAAACGCTTCCATCGTAATTGCCGTCTATGCCTTTGTTCCGTTCCATGGAAAGAGAGGCAAAATTTTCTCCATGCTCGCCTCCGGTGAGGTTGTACACCATTCCGTCGGAACCGGTGAATTTGACCACCGGATAGCTGAGCCTTGAGTCACTGGATATAGTCACTTCCTTGTAGGAGACGCTGATGGGAAGATAGGAGGCCAGTTCATCCAGCTTTAAGTTTCTCTGATCCTGAAGTTCAAGGGCAGGATTACCGAGAACCTGGCTTTTCCAGATAGCATCATTTAATTCTCCGAGATCAGAAAGAAGTCCGTTGACCGTGGCGATATCTGTTTTTTCCAGCCCGCTGATGGTTTCTTCCCGGACGCTGCTTAAATCTGCTGATTTTTGATGGATATAATTTAAGAGAACCTGGCATCTGGAACGCACGATGCTGTCAAACTCGCTGTTGTTTGCGTTAGAAGACAGCTGGTCTAAGCTGCTGCTTAAATCGCTGAGGGCTTTTTTTAAAGCATCCTTATCCGTTTCATCAAAAATGTCCGCCAACTGATCCAGGGTGCTCTGGCGAGCATCGGCGGTGCCGACCTTGGCAATCTGATTTCTAAACTGTACATCAAGAAAGGGATCACGTATCTGGGAAATTCCTGTGATCTCAACGCCGTAACCGATTTTGGAAGCAGGTCCTGTGCTTACATAGTCGCCGCCTCTTAAATTCAGGCTTACAAGATCCACCTGCTGCTTGGTATAACCTGCTGTGTTAATGTTTGCTATATTCTGTCCGGTTACGTCAAGGGCACGCTGGCTGGCGCTCATTGCCAGCTGGGCGATGGTAAAACCGGAGAATGTGGATCGTGTCATAATAGTCCCTCCCACTTCGCTTTATCTGTAGTAATGACATCCTGGGAATTGTTAATTTCTTTATTTATCATGTGAAGATTAATTTCAATCATGGAGCGGGCGCTTTCGTTTATCTCCTGAAACTGGCGGACATGATGGGTCAGTGAGTCGAAAAGCTTCTTTAATTGGTTATGCTCTGCTCCTGATGTTTTCGAAAGAATCTGCTGAAATGTATAATCCTTGCAGCCAAGCTGTTCCTGGCAGGTTTCCCGCTTTTTGTCAAGACCTCTCAGCTTTAAGATGGCGGCCTGTTCTCTGTTCATGCAGTCTTCTACATGAGTAATCCTGTTCTTTGCCGCGGCTTCCAGCTTTGATTGTTCAATGTAAATCAGTTCCTGAAACAGCTGGATCAAATCCTCGATCACAGAAATAAAGTCATTCATGGGAATCTGCTCCTTTGTATAAAAGAATCCTTTCAGCAATCTTATTGGCATCTACCTGGTAAGTTCCATCGTTGATCCTTTGCTTTAAGCTGTCCAGCTTTTCTCCGGAAGAGGGCTGCTTTACTTCTTTCATGAGGAGATTTTTTAAGGCGGCTGCAAACTTGGAATCCATTGCCTCTAAAGAAGCGGAACGTATGGTAATTGCATCATAATTGTTTTTTACGGATTCCGAAGCGTTGATTCCGGACTGATCCTGATTTTGTCGCATCATGGATGTATTGTACAGCGTATTGAAATAGTTCGAGGAAATACGCATGGAGTTACTCCTTTCTAAGAGCTGAAAATGCAGTTGTTTCTATGCTACATTTATAATATCGTCACTTTGAAAAAAATATTAACTTTTGAACGTACAATTTCTTAAATTAAAGAGAATATAAATGTTTCAGCAGTACATTGGAAATATTGGAACAGGAAGTCTGGACGGTAACGGCTCCGATGTTATAGGCAACCATAGGCATTCCATAGACGACACAGCTTTCTGCATCCTGACCAATGGTGAAGGCACCCTTTTTCTTCATTTTGAGTAACCCGTCAGCCCCGTCACGCCCCATGCCGGTCATGATGATCCCTACGGAGGAAGCTCCGGCCGTATCGGCAACGGATTGAAACAGCACGTCAACAGAGGGACGGTGTCCGCTGACCTTTTCCCCGGAATAACAGTTTACGGTATAGCGGCTTCCTGTCCGGACCACTTTCATCTGTAAATCACCGGGGGCGATGAGCACCTGGCCTCTTTCCACAACATCTCCTGTCTGCGCCTCTTTCACGTTCATCTGACATAAGTGGTTTAAGCGGTCCGCATACATTCTTGTAAAGCCTTCCGGCATATGCTGGGTGACCACAATACCCGGAGTATCCGGGGGGAGATCTTTTAAGACCTGAAGTGTGGCTTCCGTTCCTCCCGTAGAAGCGCCTATGGCGATAATGGTATTATTGGCATTGAGGCTGAAGGGCCTTCCGCTGCCGGCCGGCTTTTGAGTAAGCACGGAGGAAGCCGCCGCAGCAGGCACCCTGATCCTGGCCCTGGAAGCGATGAATATTTTGCTTATTAATGTATTTAAAAAGGTGGCGGCAGTGTTACTGGCTGACATATCAGGCTTTCTGACAAAATCCACGGCTCCGGCAGAAAGGGCCTCAAACACATTTAAATTAAGGGATGACACCAGGATAACGGGAACCGGATATTTGGGCAAAAGCTTTTTTACAAAGTCAATGCCGTTTAACCGGGGCATCTCCACATCCACCGTGACTACATCAGGTTTTAATGCCGGTATTTTTCGTTCTGCATCAAAGGCATCAATGGCATATCCAACAACTTCTATACGGGGATTCTGGGATAGGTTATCGATCAATACCTTGCGAAACAGCAGGGAATCATCTACTACAAAAACTCGGATTTTTTCGTTCATAATCTACTCCATTCTATGCGGTTAATAAAAGCGCATACAGGCAGATGTAAAATGCTTTACATATTCCTGATATTTAATTATAAATCTGTGTAATATAAAATCCATTTGCGGAAGATAAAATGCCGGCAAATAGATTTTATATTACACAGATTATTCTTTTCGGTATGTCGCGGGCATTAAGTACTTATAAGGCGTTTTTTCCTTATTAATTGTCTCTGAATGTCCAATGAGAAGATAGCCTCCCGGTGCGGTTGCATCATAGAAACGCTGGATCAAGGCGTCCTTTGTGCCCTGATCAAAATAGATCATTACGTTTCTGCAAAAAATAACGTCAAATTTAAGCCGGAAGTGAATGGGGTCCATCAGATTGAAGGTTTGGAAAATCACATTTGATTTAATTGCAGGCGCTACGGAATAAACGCCCTGTTCCGAGGTTTTAACAAAATATTTGGACTTCCAGGCAAGAGAAAGGTTTTTTAAGGAGTCTTCATCGTATACCGCTTCCTTTGCAGCCCTTAAGGCATTTTGGGAAATGTCGGTAGCCAGAACCCGGGTATCCCAGAGGGCGGCCTGCGCCCCCAGGGTCTCCTTGATGATCATTGAAATTGTATAAGGCTCTTCACCGGAAGAGCATCCGGCGCTCCATATGCTTAAAACCTTGTTTTTCTTCGTGCTTAGCAGATAAGGGAGTATAGTATCCCGGAAGAATTTAAAATGGGCTTCCTCCCTCATAAAGTAGGTGTAATTCGTCGTAAGCTTATTTAACATGACTTCTAAGTCTGCAGGATTTTTTGATGAGATGATATGGTCTATGTAATCCGTAAATGAAGTATATCCAAGGGATATGATTGTGTTTGACAACCGTCCCATAATCAGCTGCATCTTTTTTGACAGATCAATCCCGTAATTTTTTTTCACGAACTGAACCAGCCGCGTAAAGTCTTGCTGCGAAAGTGTTAGCATAAAAAGTCGTCCTTTATGAGTTATTAACTAAAGTTACACAATCCAGAAGCAGGACTACGTGATTGTCCGGCATGGATATCATGCCGCTTACCAGTTCTTCCCGGTTATTGGCAGGAACCGGGGAAATGCTGGAATAATCAATGTCCAGAACCTGCTCCACGGCATCCACAATGACTCCGATAAAAACGGAATCCACATTGAGAACGATGACGCAGGTAGTGTTGGTGTATTCAATAGCCGGTTTGCCCAGCCTTAAGCGGATATCAATGATCGGTACGATCTGACCTCTTAAGTTGATGATTCCCCTTACATAGTTGGGCATCATAGGCATGGGGGTAATGGCATGGTTGGTGATGATCTCAATGATATAATTGGTGCTTACACCGAAAATCAGGTTATCTGTGCGAAAGGTTAAGTAGCGCTCCATGGCTTCTGAACCGCCGGAAATAAAATCTTCACTTGTAAAATTATCTGCACCAGACATCGCTGTTTGTGTATTCTCTGCTGACATTTGTATTCCTCCAATTCCCAAATTAGTATTGATTATGTGCTGCAGCATACAGATTTAAAACGTCTAATATGATGCTGATGTTGCCGTCGCCCAGAATGGTGCATCCGCTGATTCCCGAATCCTTGATGTTGAAGCTGTTTAAGTATACAGGAAGGGGCTTTACAACCACCTGCTGTTCACCCAGTAGGTCATCTACGAAGAGGCAATAGGACTTGTCGCCGGATTCCACCCATACAAGGATCCCATCCTCAATGCTGGTGATTTCCGTCTCAATGTTGTAAAGCCTGTGAATGCGGACAATGGGGTAGAACTGGTTCATGCACCGGATGATCTCGTTGCCTTCGGTATCGTAGATCACCTCGTCATTTTTCACCTTAAAGGACTGGCGGATGTTGGCGATGGGGATAGTAAAGACGGATTTTCCGACTGCGATTTCCATACCGTCCACAATAGCCATGGTAAGGGGGATTTTTAAGGTAGTGCACATACCTTTGCCCAGTTCACTGGTAATGGTGATGGTGCCGCCGATATTCTCCACATTTTTCTTGACCACATCCATGCCGACACCACGTCCGGAAAACTCCGTAACCACTTCGTTGGTGGAGAAACCGGGAGCAAGAAGGAGGGCCAGGATCTCTTTATGGGTATATTCACTTTCAGGTTTTGTCAGAACGCCGTTTTTCTTTGCTTTTGCCAGAACTCCCGCAGGGTTTACACCACGTCCGTCGTCGCTGATGGAGATAATTACTTCGTTGGTCGTATGGCTTGCGGAAAGGACCAGCTCTCCCTGAGGATTTTTTCCGGCTGCAATACGTTCCTCGGCAGTTTCCTCAATCCCGTGATCCATGGAATTGCGGACAATATGCATGATAGGATCACCGATGCTGTCCACAATGGATTTATCCACTTCCGTATTCTCGCCGATGATGGTCAGGCGCACGTCCTTTTTAAGCTTTTGCTTCATATCCCGGACGATCCTGTTCATTTTCTGAAACACGCCGGATATGGGCACCATGCGAAGGGACATGACAATATCCTGAAGGTCATCGGTCAGCTTACGAAGCTGTCTGGTAGCCTTTAAAAAGCTGTCTAAGTTCTTTAAGTTCTGGATCTCAGGAGAAGAGGTCACCATGGATTCCGTAATGACGATCTCGCCTACAATAGCCACCAGGTTATCCAGCTTTGTTAAATTCACGCTGATTAAATTCTGCTTGCTGGGCATCTGGTGTCCGGCACTTGCGGCAGGAGTGTTTGGGGCTCCGGTTCCTTCATGGTCAGAAGGAGAAGAAGCCTGAGCGTTCTGAGTTTCCCCTGTTGCAGAAGCTTTGGTGCGCACATTTTCAATGAGCTCATAAGAACGGATATTGTTTAAGTTATTGATTTGTGAGATTGCCATATCCGCATCCTTGCGGGAATCAAAGGTTAAGAAAAAGCCCTTTTCAATGATGGTGGCGGTGCTCTGGCTGTTGGTTTCCACATCTTCCGGATAATAATTGAAATCCAGTCCGGATTCTTTTAAGGTGCTTATGAGCATAAAGGCACGGAGATTCTCCATTCCGCAGCCCTCGTCATAGAAGATCCTTAAGAAGAAAGGGGATTTATCATCAGGGCATTCCGCCAGATCCAGCCGGATTTCATTTAAGTTGACAGCCGGTGCTTTGGGTGCGGGAGCAGCAGACTTATGCACTTCCTGGGGTTCAGGAGCTTTTACGCTTTTTTCTTTGCTTTCGGTCTGGTTATTATCCTTACTGATTTTTTTCAGGAAACTATTAATTTCCTGAGTCAGATTGTCGACATTATCACTAAGTGGCTCATTGTTTTCTACTTTTGCAACCTCAGCACGAAGCATATCAGTAGAACGGAACATTAAGTCAAAAAGGGTGCTTTTGTGAGAAACGCTAAGGGATTCCAGGCCATTCTCACGGATAAAAAAGAATAGATCTTCAATATGGTGGGCGATCTGCATCAGGGAAGTGAACTCCATCATAGCGGAAGAGCCCTTGACGGTGTGCATGATACGAAAGATTTCGTTCACATCATCCACCGTAAAATCTCCAGCCTTTTCGGCTTCTATCAGCAGTTCGTCCAATTGCTCCAGAAGGGAATTGGTTTCAAAGAGATACATATCAAGCATATTTTCCATGCCGTTATCCATAATATTTACACCGCCTTGTTTAGTTTAGTATATATCTATTTATCGGTATGGTTGGATAAAAAATAATAGTAAATTAAATAACCTTTCGAAAAAAAATGTAAAATACCAGTTAAATGGAGGCATAGTATGGCAGATATTCTGAAAGTTACAACACCGCTTTCCGGTTATGATAATTCAACGATTAAAAATAACCCCCAGGCAGGCCAGGGAGTGCAGATCCAAAATCCTGTAGACCCATCAAAGGTGATGAGAGGGGATAACCGGACTGACTCCGGCGGAAACGGGGAACAGCAGCTGGCATTCCAGTACGGGTCAAATTTCGGTGCCTTTTTAAACCTGGTAAAAAACACACCTGATCTTTCCAAGCTATTTACCGATATGTTTTTCCAGGGGGAAGAGGTGTTGGCAGGAGGAGTCATGGGAGAGGAAGCAGCACAGAAGATCGCTTCCTTTTTTGAGGCAACCCAGATGCAGGCGGAGGAGATCCTGCCCTTTCTAAAGGAGCAGGCCGAATCAGCAGTCCGTTTTAACGGAGGTATTTTTGACCAGCTGCGTCAAGTGATGGCAGAGACGACTTCTGTGGATTTAAAAGCAGAGGTTTTAAATTTTATCAGGAAATTCAACGATATGTCTTCCGGAAAGCATATACTTCATGATATATTTAATACAGTAAAGGATATGGAGGGATATGTTTTTAAGCAGACAAGGGAGCAGATAGAGGCTTTGCTTAAGGAACTGGATTTATCTGCACCTGAGGGACAGACCTCCCACAACAATGCGCTGCTGAAGGAAAAGCTCCTTCCCTTTCTGGGCCGCTATATTGCAGTGAATCACGATATGGGCACCATACGGGATAAGATCTCTCTTTTAACGGTATTGATCGCCAGATATGAAAACGGGAACAGGGAAGAGGTTTTGCAGTCCTTTTCCAGGCTGACGGGCTATCAGGGATTTCGTAAGTTTTTCGGGGAAATGACAATGGAACAGTTTAATGAGCTGCTGAATCAGGTGGATTTAGAGCAGGCAGCAGGAAAAAACCAATGGGCGGAAAAGTTCATTGATTTTCTAAGAACCGGTGTGAGCGGAGGTACGGGGCTTGAAAATAAGCAGATGTTTCAGAATATGCTCCAATCCCTGGTTTTAAATGAAAGTGTTTATATGCCCCTCTTGCATCTGGCATTTCCCATGAATGTAAACGGGCGGAAACTGTTCTCCGAGATGTGGATCGATCCGGATGAGGAGGGCAGCAGCACCCAGGCAGGGGCAAAGCATAGGGCCAGAATTTTTGTTAAATTCGATATCAGGGAATTGGGCCAGTTTAAGCTGCTGCTGTTTTATGGGGACAATGCGGCCTCCCTTCAGCTCTATTATCCGGAAAAAATGCAGAAATCAGAGGCCAATATCCATAAGGGGATTAAAAATATCCTTGACCGGCATCATTTCCGGGCGGACAACATATATCTCCAGGCAGGGGGCGGACCTTCTTCGCCGGTAGAGGTATTTCCCAAAATCCATGAAAGGAAAAATTCAGTTGATGTCAGAATTTAGAAACACGTTAAATAAAAAGGCGGTCGCATTGAAATATGACGATGCGAAGAATTCTGCTCCAGTTATCGTGGCCTCCGGTATGGGGTATATGGCGGAGAAAATAATTGAAACTGCCAATGAAAGCGGTGTTCCGGTTTATGAGGATAATTCTCTGGCAACCATTTTAACCCAGCTTGAGCTTGGAAGCCAGGTACCGGAGGAATTGTATCAGGCAATCGTGGATATCTACCTGTATTTTCTGGATTATGTGCCCGGGCCAGTGGAAAAAACGGAGCCGGAGGAGCATATAAAGGAAGTAGAGGAAGAGGAAATAATAAAAGAGGAAACGGTGGAGTAGGTTATGTTAATTGAATGTGAAAAAGCATGTGTTTATACCTTAGATGGTGTCTTCATCGCAGAAGTGAAGGTGGTGGATTCCCATATGGACAGTATGGGGCTTATCTTTGAAGAGGAAGATATGGATAAGGTGAACACAGAATCAGTGATCGTATTTTATGACGGCATTCAAGGACTTGTTACATGTAAATGCCGTTTATCCGGAAGGGTGAAAATCAGCGGAGACGAAAGCGGAGAGATCGGAAATGCGATCTATAAGGTCCCATGCCAGATTGATGAATTGATCGGCGTAGAGCAAAGACGCCGCGACCTTAAGGTCAGGATTTCATTTCCTGTCACCTTGGAGACGGCAGATGCAGACGGAAAGGTCACACATATAACTGCAAAAGTAAAAGATATAAGTGCAGGAGGGATTGGATTTGAGTCGGCTGTTGAATTAAAGGAAGCGCAGATCTATTCTTTTCTGTTTGAAACCGACAGCGGCTGTACCAGACTCAAAGGCAGCATCCTGTGGGTGAAAAAATTATCAAATGAAAATGAACCGCCCCGTTACCGGTATGGCAGCCGTTTCTTTGATATGACGTCTTATCAGGAATCCATGGTCAGAAGATTCACTTTTCTGGAACAGCTTAAAAGAAGAAAGATACAGTGATTTCTTCATCCGGTCATTGAAATTTATAAACTGCAGAGTAAAGATGTATTATTAAAAGGAGCGATTACATGAAACAACAAAAGAGGGGATTGGCTATAGCCATTCTTGCGGCTTTGTGCCTGTGTCTCTTCCCGGAAAAAGCGATGGCAACAGAGGCCATCAATTCAATCAGCATTAAAGTAGTACTTAATATTGAGGCAGGAGATCGTTTGCCTGATATCCAGATCGACAAAACCAGCGGGGAGTGCTATGTGACTTCCGGTGATAAAAGATACATTGTCAGAGAGGCGGAGTGGGTCACCTCCACATCAAAAGATATGACGGTAGGAGAAGAGCCAAGGATGAATGTGACTCTTACCCCCTCCGACGAATATGACGCTTATTTTAAATCCTCTTATGAGGCTTCCAAGATGAAAATCACGGGTGGTTCTTATGTCAGCGCAAAACGCAAGGGCAGCGATATGATTGTGACCTTAAGGACAAAACCGGTCAAAGGCCTGTACGCAGAACCGGAAGACGTGGGCTGGAAGGATACAAGACTTGGCCAGGCTGTCTGGTCCAAGGGGGATAATACTTCAGGCGCTTATGAATTGTGGCTTTATTGCGGAAAAAAGATTGTTTTAAAGAAGGAGCAGGTAAAAGCCACCTCCTATAATTTCTATCCTTATATGACAGAAGAAGGAACCTATTCTTACAAGATCCGGTCCGTTCCCTTTAAGCAGGAAGAATTAAAGAACGGAAAGAAAAGCGGTTGGGTGGAATCTGATGAACTGGTTATCAGGGATAGGGATGTATCCGATGGGACAGGAAAGGACTCCGATACAACTGCGGGCACAGCAAGCGGTACGGAAGTAAAGGAGGGCTGGGATCAGCAGTCCGGAGTATGGTTCTACCGGTACGCCGATGGAACGGTTCAGGCTAATTCCTGGCTGATGCTTGATAATGTGTGGTACCGTTTTGACCAGGAAGGAAAGATGATAACCGGCTGGTTTCTCCTGAATTCTGATATCTATTATATGGATTCCAAAGGGGCTATGGTGACCGGGTGGAATAAAATCGACGGTACATGGTATTATTTTTACCCGGACAACGGTTACGAGGCGCCCCTGGGCGCCGCTGCAACAGACTGGCAGGTCTTAGACGGATATTATTACTATTTTAACAGCCAGGGCGCTATGCAGAAGGGCTGGATTAACCAGGCGGGAAGATGGTATTATTTAAATACCATACAGGCAAACCTGGAAGGAGCTATGCTGAAGGGCTGGATCATCCGGGACGGACATACATATTTTACGGGGGAAGACGGAGTCATGGTAACTGGCTGGCAAAAGATCGACGGACTGTGGCGTTATTTTAATCAGGATGGCACCATGGCTGTTAATACGGTGATCGACGGATTTCCGGTGAATGAGGATGGAGTATGGGTACAATGATGAGAGAGAAAAGAAGGAAACTGTATTCTGTGTTCCTGGCTGTGTTTACGGCGGTACTGGCATGTCTGCCAGCCATAAATTCCTATGCTGACGATTCCATAGTGATTCGAAGCGTGAATCTTAAGTTTGACAGCCAATATGGGAATGAAGAAATACTGATGCCAGGGATTTCCACAACAACTGCCGGAGTATCGGTTAAAGAAGTCATATGGAAACGGGATATCAGCAAATGGAAGGCAGCAAAGAATGAACGGGTCAGCGTAATTTTATCGTCAGACACCATGATATTTGCAAATGCCTACAACCGGTCGGAATGCAAGCTCACAGGAGCCAAGTTCGTATCTGCTAAAGCACTGGATAACAATACCCTGGAAGTGAAGGTGGATTATGTCCCTGTGGTGATCCTGGGAAGGACGTCGAGAGCAGGATGGAGCGACAGCAAAAAGACGAAAGCTGTTTGGGAGAAGGTTGAGTTTGCCACAGGATATCAGGTTGCCCTGTATGCAGATGACAAGCTGAAAAAGCGCATTTCTGTGGAAACCAATACCGTGGATCTTTCTGAATATATGGATAAGGATGCAGTTTATTACTATGAAGTCCGTGCAATCGGCTATACGGCCGATGACCGAAAGTATATGAAGGAAGGGGATTATGTAACTTCCGATGACACCATTATGGAATATGACGGCGATACGACAGGAACCTGGAAGGGAAATACCTATAAGCAGGAAGACGGCGGGGTGCCCAGAAACAGCTGGAAGCAGATATTAAACGACTGGTATTATTTTGATGGGAATGGAATCCGCCAGATCGGCTGGCTTTTGTCAGGCCAAAGATGGTATTATCTCAACCCTCAGGATGGAAAGATGCTGATCGGCTGGCAGTTTGTCAACGGAAAGTGGTATTATATGAATCCGGCCGGAGGGGAAATGCTGACAGGCTGGATCCAGCCCCAGCCGGGAATATGGTATTATTTAAATTCAGACGGCAGTATGGCAAGCAGTACAAATGTAGGCAATTATTGGGTAGATGCTTCAGGAAAATGGATTCCGTAAAAGTCAGAAATTGGCGGGAGGATTGAATTTTGGCGACGATAGACCAGTTAAAGCTGTCCGCACTTGCAAATGCAAAGGCCGGGCAGACAGGATATACGGCAGTTTCATCTGCCAAGGGGAATTTTAAACAGATTTTAAAATCAGTTATTAAGGCGCCGGAAAATCTTGAAGCCATATTTACAGAGGCTTCTAAAAAGTACGGAGTTTCCGAAAAACTTCTAAAAGCGGTTGCCAAGGCGGAATCGAATTTTAACCCGTCTGCCACTTCAAAGAAGGGAGCGGCCGGAGTGATGCAGCTGATGCCTGCCACTGCCAGATCCTTAGGAGTGGATGATCCTTATGATGCAAGGAGCAACATCATGGGAGGGGCTAAATATTTAAGAGAAAACCTGGAACGGTATAATGGAAACGTGGATCTCACTCTAGCGGCTTATAATGCCGGAAGCAACAATGTGAGCAAATATGGAGGAATCCCTCCCTTTAAAGAAACGCAGGAGTATGTGAAGAAGGTTAAGAACTATATGGGTGCGGGTGATTCTGAAACCTCAGGGTATGGATCAGACATATCAAATGCTTTGGAATATTTAACAGGTCAGTCATGGGAAGCGGAAACTGAGAGTCTTGTACCGGAAAAATCCGATTATCTCTATTTGATTGAATTGATGAAGCTTCGGATGCAGATGGCTTCCTACCGCATAGCCAGTCCGTTTGATTCCGAAGATTCAACGGCAGGTTCAATCTATAATGTATAAAAGAAAAGCCTAATGGAAAATTTGAATGAACAGATTTTCCATTAGGCTTTTAAAATATAATAATGAATAGCATGTCGATTTAGTTATGTATAGGACTTTTCTTTTGTACAGATTTTACTTTTTAGATATCGCGTCACTCACTTTTACCAGAGCTTCAATAAAAAATGATTTTTTAATTGGCTTGAAAACAAAGGGAACAGAGGGACCCAATTCCTGCACCATCGTTAGTGTTTTATCATAGACAAGAGAACTGATAATGATAATTCCTGCTTCCGGATGATGCTTCAACAGGCGTTTGGAAGCTTCGATGCCATCGATTCCAGGCATTATGATATCCATGGTCACAATATCGGGCTTTTCTCTCTCAAAGGCTTCCAAAGCCTCTTCCCCGCTTCTGCACTGATAGATTACATCAAAATTTGTTCCTTTTAGTAATTGTTCTATCTCATTGCGCGTTACAATTGAATCATCGACAATCATAATTGTTTTTTTCATAGTAGCTTCCTCCTTTAGGTCTAATTACTTCCGATCGTAATTTCGCCTTCATTGTTTTTATAAATAATGCTTCTGGAGTACTCTTCCTGGACCAGCAGGCTGGAGGAGCCAATTTTAATGCGGACCACTGGAAGCAGCTGCTGACATTGAATGATTCCGGACTGTTCCCTGTCAGTTGCAGTTATTTCGTTTAAACGGTTTGTGATCTCCTGTTCCCGAAGGTTTAAATAAGCGGAAGCCTGCTTTAAGCTATCCAGCAGCAGTTGCTTATCCTGTCTTTGGGTGGTCTCTAGATAGGTGATATTCTTTCTTACCTCCGACATGTTATGGCGCAGCTGTTCCATTTCCCTGGTAAGACGAGAGGATTCTTCCACGTTCTTTGGAATATTTGCAATTATTAATTCGGTAATAAGCCGCCGTACTTTAGAACCAATAATACGGGCATTGATGCTGTTGGAAGCCAGTAGGGAGCCCCCTATAATGACGCCCATACCAGAGGTCACGATAATATCCTGACCGCTTTCTATTTTGGAATTGATAATGCTTTCCGCATACACATTGCCTTTGGCGCTGACTGTGCAGTGCTCTAAGTAACGGCATTTGATGTCAGAGTCAGAGGTTAAAACGCCGCGGCCGTTTCCCGACATGCCGCTGGCAATGGTGATGGCTCCTTGGGCCGTAATCTGGGCACCTTCTACGGAGCCGCGGATATCAATCCTTCCGGTAGCCTTTACTGAAAAACCGTTTCTCACGTCCCCTGTAATGAATATGTCCCCGTCATAATCTAAATTTCCTGTACTATTATCAATATTGCCGTTTATCTTAAGGAGGGGATCTACCTGAAATTTTCCATTGGCAAATGTTACATGGCCTGTTCTCCGGGAAATCAGCAGAGTCCGGTCTTCCGTAAGCGAGGTATTGCGGCCTGAAGGTATGGGAACATTAGTTCCCTTAATAACGCAGGGATAGGGGTGGCCGGTTATGGTCATGCCATTTTCTCCCGGAACAGCAAGGGTAATTGTGCTGATCACTTCCCCTTCCTTCACGGATTGGATGTTATTTAATTTTTTATAATCAACAGATCCGTTTTCATCTTCCTTAAATTCAAGATTAAGGGTGCGTTTAAAATGGTCCTTAATAGAACCGTCGATTCCGTTGCGTGCCAGAACTCCCTTTGCAATCAGCACGGACTGGTCATAAATCTGTTCTTCAACGATTGATTTCAGCGCATCCTCTATAATTCCTTTGGTTATCCGTTCTTGATTAAGAAGGGATTTCAAATCTTCTTCCTTTATCCCCTCACCGCCATTAAATGGAGGAATCACATAAATCCATGCGGCCATCCGGTCATGGGAGATATAAAGATGAGCCTGGGCTGCCTTTGGCTGAGGCTCAGGTTCCTGTGTGTTTTCGGCCGTCCGTTTAAAAACATTGGACAAGGAGTTCATTTTACTGGAGAACTGAGCGCATTCACTGTATAATGCTTCTTCATCGATCCGCACTATAAGCGGATCATCGGATTGCTCCCATATAGAAGAATGGGAGGGAGCTTTTTGTTCTGTTTCAGGAGGCGCGGTTACTGCAGCAGAGCCTTTTTGTTCGGTTGAATCGGAGGCTGCTTCTTTGAGATCTTCATTCTTGGATTCTTCAGGCGAAGCGGCAGCAGTTATAACGGATTTCTCCGAAGATTCCGCAGAACTTCTTGCATTTTGAAAAAAGCCAAAGAACCCTTTTTTAGTTTTTTCTTTCATTTTCTTCCCCTAACATTAAAAAATACCTGCTACTTTTTCCCTGTATGCAAGTAATTGGCTGATTTCCCGTGGTTTCTTTGGCTGTAGCCAACAGGCGTCAGGATATGACTCTGTTCAGTTTCCCAATCAAAGAAATGCTGGCTCCGGTTTCTGATCATTTCATTCCTATGTAAATACAATCAGGTATAATTAGTCTTGAGCCTTTATCAGTCAGATCCCCCGGACCGAGCCATGAAAATCTATTTCGCTGGATATCGGTTTTCGTTCTGCCCGTTCTTTTTGAGGCCATACTCTTTACATCATGCATTGCTGAAAATAATCTGTCATGCAAATTGTCAGGCATTAAATTATAGGATACCGGGATCTTTGCTCCAAGATGCGTCATAGGAACACCTCCTTCTCAATTACAAATCGGCTATATTTTTATATCGGCAAATCTTATCATAAATATAACATAATAGTTGGCCTTTTGGTTACTTAATTTAAAAAAAACATATTTGGTTACGTAAAATAGTTACTGGATAAAAAAGTTGTGAAACCATTTCGGGTTAATTGGACTTAGTAAGTCACTATTTTAAATGCGAAAAACATTAGGTGGAGTGCGGGATCCACCTGATAAGCGGCGATAGCTGCTATTCGGCTATGAACGGTGAAGCGGGGGACGCTGTGAACAAGTAGCGGAGGGGAGTAGAAGAGGGGAGCTTGAGCCTTGGTCATTGTGAATGTCCGTTTGTCTTAAGGGGTGTTTAAGGCGTGTTTTATATGTGTGTTTCTTTTTTTATAAAGGAGAATAGTTTCTTCTTTTGTTTTCTGATATTATAATGTAAGGGCTTTATGACAGGATAAAAGGCGTGGATATTAGAATTCAGCTTTTGTTTTAACTTTACCCGACTGAGTATTATCCATGGCTGATTCTTGTGTTTGCATGCGATTGGTGTGTTTCATCAGAGGCTTTTTTTAAATTGAACAAATTATTGAAAATAATTCGAAATAATTGTTGACTTTTGTCGCCAGCTTTGATAAGATGTAACTCGCCGCTGAAAACGGGCGGCAAATTTTCTTCTAAAAACACATCGATGATCGATGAAAAAGCTTTGAAGAAAATGGAAAAAATGGTTGACAGAAATAGACAGCCATGATATCCTATAAAAGTTGCTGCTGCGACAGTAACAAACAAAATGCACTTTGAAAACAGAAGATTGAACAGTATGTAAAACCCTGAAAATTCTAATAAAACAAGCCATTGTTTGATGGCTTTGAATGAGAAAATTCAGAACGAATACAAGCAATTGTATACGAACCAAACAACAAGTAAAACGGGAAAAAAATTAGCTAGTTAGTTGATTTTGACCCCGGATTGAACCGAATGGCAGGTCTAAGCGGTATGCTCATGAAGCTTTGCTTCATTCGCTACCATTTGCTTCGCAAATGTTCATAGATTAGCAAAAAAGTCCTTATGAAAGCGAGCTTTCAACAGACTTTTCTACCAATCTCTGACCGCTTTCAAAGACTATCTGCTTAAATTTGAGAGTTCGATCCTGGCTCAGGATGAACGCTGGCGGCGTGCTTAACACATGCAAGTCGAGCGAAGCGATTTAAATGAAGTTTTCGGATGAATTTTAAATTGACTGAGCGGCGGACGGGTGAGTAACGCGTGGGTAACCTGCCTCAT